>NZ_JAHSQD010000920.1 GCF_020103755.1 Streptomyces sp. LS1784 | reverse complement strand
GCAGCGGCCGAGGCGGAGTCGGCCGAGCGCTCCGGCGCGCCGGTCGAGGCCGGCGCCCAGGCGGAGTGACGGCCCGTCGGGCGAACGTCCGTACGGTGGCCGGCCGGGTGGTCGAGCGCCGGGTGCGGTAGTCCGTCGGTCCGCCGGTGAGGGCGGGCCGGACGGTTCGGACAAGGAGTACAGCGGCCCCGGGAGCATGCGCCCCCGGGGCCGCTCCCGTCCTGCTCGCATGCGCCGTCACTCGTTCGAGTGAGTTGGCGGTGCGCCAACTGCGCCATTGCGGCACCATGCGTCCCCATGCCCGGGCGGCGGCCTATTCTCCTGACGGACACTCACCGTCGGTCCGCCCGACGCGTTGAGGCAACACGGGGTCCGTACGGCGGGGAGGTCGCGATCGCTACCGACTGTGGAGGATCGACCCTGCCGCGAGGAGCGGCGCGCTACCTGGTGGCCGTCCCGGTGGCGGCGCTGTGCTGCCTGGTGCCACTGCTGCCCGCCGCGGCCACCCCCGGGGTGCCGGGCTGGCTCGGCGCACCGGTGGACTGGCCCAAGGTCGGACTGCTGGCCTTCCTGCACGGCTGCTGGGAGTCCCTGGCCCAGGGCCTGCCCACGCCCTGCCTGGTGCTGGTGCGCCGGTTGCTGCGCCGGCCGGCGCTGCCCGAGCGGGCGCCCGCCCGGCCCGGGGTGAACGCCTTCTTCCCGGTGCTGTTCGCCGGGGTGCTGATGCTCCCGCCGGCCGCCTCGGCCCTGGTCGCCGCCCCGGCCGCGCTGCTCGGCGGACCGAGCGGGCGCGGCTGCCGCCCGCGCCAGCTGTTCAACGGCTCCCAGCTCGCGCTGTGCGCCTTCGCCTCCTCGGCCGCCTTCTACCAGCTGCACGGTCCGCAGCTGCTGCTCGGCTCCCGCTTCCCGGCCGCGCTGCTGCCGGGATTCGCCGCCGTCGCGGTGTTCTGCCTGGTCAACGGGGTGGTGGTGGGTGTCATGCTGATGCTCAGCGAGGGCCGCCGGGCCGGGGTGCTGCTGCGCGGGGCGCAGTCGGTGTGCGGGCTGCCGGTGCTGGTGCACGCGGCCGGCGGGCTGATGGTCGCGGTGCTCTGGCAGGGCCCGTACGGCGCGTTCGCGGCGCTGCTGGCGCTGCTGCCGCTGTCCATCTCGGCCTGGGTGTTCGCCCAGGGCCAGCGCGAGCGGGACGCCCACCAGGCCACCGTGCAGTCACTGGTGCAGGCCGTGGAGATCAAGGACTCCTACACCCGGGGCCACAGCGAACGGGTGGGCCACGCCTCGGTGCTGATCGCCGCTCAGCTCGGCATGGAGGCCGAGCGGCTGCGCACCCTGCGCTTCGCCGGCATCCTGCACGACGTCGGCAAGCTCGGGGTGGCCACCGAGCTGCTGCGCAGAAACGGTCCCCTGACCGAGGCGGAGCGCCGGGCGGTGGAGATCCACCCGGTGTACGGGTATGAGCTGGTGCGCGGGATCGACTTCCTCGGCGAGGCGCACGCCGGAATCCTGCACCACCACGAGCGGATGGACGGCCGGGGCTACCCGAGCGGGCTGGCGGGCGAGCAGATCCCCGAGTTCGCCCGGATCATCTCGGTCGCCGACGCCTTCGACTCGATGACCTCCACCCGCTCCTACCGGCGCGGCCGCCCGGTCGGCGAGGCGGTCGCGGAGCTGGAGCGCTGCTCGGGCAGCCAGTTCGACCCGGTGATGGTGCGGGCGCTGATCGACGCGCTGGCCGGGCACGACTGGCAGCCGGTGGTGCACTCCGAGGACTGCATCCAGGCGGTGCCGGACATCCCGCTCGGGGTGCCCGAGCCGGTCCGGGCGGCACCGGGCCGGGTGTCGCCCCAGGGCGGGACCGTCCCCGCAGCCGGGCAGTCGTGAGGGCCCTCGGGCGCGAGGTCCGGGGGCGTACGGTCCTCGGGCGCGCGATGTCCGGCCGTGCCGCTTCCGGGCGTACCGCTTCCGGCCGTACGGCTGCCGCTGGTTTTGCTGCCGCTCGTGCGGTGTCCGGGGCCCGGGCGCTGCGGCGCGTGGTCCTCGGCCGCACGCCCTGCGGGCGCACCGCGCGCGCGGTGCAC
>NZ_JAHSQD010000092.1 GCF_020103755.1 Streptomyces sp. LS1784 | reverse complement strand
CTGCGCCACCGGCCGCGCTTCCCGCCGCGCCGCCGGTTCGGACACCTGCTGCTGCGCCCGCCGGAGTTCGCGGGGCCGGGCGGCCGCCGCGGCCGGCTTCCCTGCCACCACCGTGCCCACCCCCGGGACGGCCCGGACGAGCCCTTCCTCCCGCAGGCGGTTCAGCGCCTTGGTCGCCGTGGCCATCGCGACGCCCCACTCCTGGGTGATCCGCCGGGTGGACGGCACCCGCGCCCCCGGCGCCAACTCCCCTGCCGCGATGCGCCGTCGGAGCTCGGCCGCGATCCGCTCCGAGGGACTCCCGCTCTCAGCCACCCAACCCCACCGCCGACCTGCCGCCCAACTGCCCTACTACCGATCGAAGTTGACGCACGCAGCAGTAACCGCCGGCCACCACCGCCAGGTCCACGCGCACTCCGGCCCCACCCACCCGGCCCGAACCCGGCTGAACCCGACCCGCGCCCGACCCCGGCCCGGTCCGCGTCCGCCCTCAGCCCGCCCGCCGGGCCAGGTGCACCACGTCCGGCACCCCCCGGGCCACCTGGACCTCGTGCGTCGCCACGTCCGAGAACCCTGCCGCCCGCAGCGCCTCCTCGAAGGCCGGCGAAGGCTGCGCGCTCCACACGGCCAGCACCCCGCCCGATCGCAGCCGGTGCCACAGCACCGCGAGCCCGTCCGCGCCGTACAGCCCGTCGTTGGATTCGGTGACGGTCCAGTCCGGCCCGTTGTCGATGTCCAGGCACAGCGCGTCGTAGCGCTCGCCGTCCGCCGCCGCGAGGTACTCCAGCAGGTCGGTGTGGAGCACCTCGACCCGATCGTCGTCCAGTGCACCGCCCGAGAAGGCGCCGAGCGGGCCGGTCCGGTGCCAGTCGATGATCGCGGCCTCCCGCTCGACGACGGCGATCCGGCCCCAGCGCGGCTCGGCCGACGCATACGCCAGCGAGAAGCCGACCCCGAGGCCCCCGATCAGCACCGACGGCCGCTCTGCAGGCCCGCCCGTACGGTCCAGCTCGTCCAGCGCCGCCTGGATCAGCAGCCGCTCCGAGCGCCCGTCGGCGGTGTCCATCAGGAAGCAGCCGTTGGCGATGATCTCGAAGTCCCGACCGCGTTGCCGGAGCACCACCTCGCCGTACGGGCCCTCCCGTCGGTCGAGCGTGACGACGGCCTCGTGGCCGTCACGTTCGGGCAGTGCGGTGGTCATCCGTCCTCCATGGCGGACTCGGGCGAACTCGGCTGCGGGGCCACCACGGTACGGGCGGGGTGGACACCCGCCCGACAATAGCCGAGTCCGTCCCCGGGTCCGTCACGTCGTGACCAGCACCCCCGCGTACGAGACGCCCGCGACGACCACCCAGGATCCGAGCCCGAGCAGGGCGATCCGCCCGCCGGTACGAGCCATGGTCGGCAGGTGCACCGCACTGCCGAGACCGAACAACGCGGCGGCCAGCAGCAGTTCCTGGGTGTCCGCAGCCAGGCCGAGCACGCGCTCCGGCAGCACCCCGGTGGTCCGCAGGACGATCATCGCGAGGAACCCCGCCACGAACAGCGGCACGATCGGCGGACGACTGCCGGTCTCCACCGACTTCTCACTCGACTTCTCACCCGGCCTCAATCCCGAGTTCGAGCGCGAGTCCGAACCCGAGTCCGAGTTCGCTTCCGACGCCACCTGACCCGCCCCGCCCGTCACCGGAGCCGCCACGGCAGCCTCCACCGGGACCGCCACCCGCGCCGCCCGCAGGTTCCGCCGCACCACGACGGCCACCCCCGCGACCAGCGGCGCCAGCAGCACCACGCGCATCAGCTTGACCAGCACCGCCTCCCGCAGCGCCCCGGCCCCGCCGGTCTGCGCGGTGGCGACCACCTGTCCGACGTCGTGCACACTCGCCCCGACCCAGCGCCCGAACTCCAGCTCGCCGAGACCGAGCGGGTGCTGGAGCAACGGCAGCACGGCGATCGCCAGCGTCCCGCACAGGGTGACCAGCGCCACCGAGGCGGCGACGTCCTCCTCCTCGCTGCCCGCCGCCTGGCTGACCGCACCGATCGCCGAGGCCCCGCAGATCGAGTATCCGGTGGCGACCAGCAGCGGCTGGTCCCCGGGAAGGCCGAGCCGCCGGCCCATCCAGAGCGTGCCCGCGAAGGTGGCCGCGACCACGGCGAGCACCATGGCGACGGTGGCCCAGCCGAGGCCGAGCACGTCGTCCAGGCTGAGCTTGAGCCCGAGCAGCACGATCCCGAGCCGCATCAGCCGCTTCCCGGCCGTGGACAGCCCCGGCCGGGCGATCCCGCGGACTACCGGGCGCAGCCCGGGCAGGTGGGCCGCCACCATGCCGAGCACGACGGCGGCGGTGAGCTCGGGCACGGCCGGCACCAGCGCGTGGACGCCCAGGGCGGCGGCCACCCCGAGGGCCGCGAGCAGCAGCCCGGGGGCGTCCCCGCGCATCGGGGGCAGCGAGCGGGTACCGGCGACGCGGTGCCGGAGGGTCAGTGCCACGCCGCGCTCACCGCTGCTGGTCGGCGGGCAGCCGGTAGACCCGCCGGATGCTGGTGCCGAGCCGCGAGACGTCCGCGCCGTAAACGTGGATGGAGATCGCCGTGCTGCTACAGGAGTTGCGCACCAGGTGGATGTCGCCGGGCGGGGCGAAGGCGGCCACCGTGCCGGCCGGGCCGGCCACGTGCTCGGTCTCGACCAGCCGGGCGGTCTGGCCGTCGGAGACCAGCCGGTAGCGGGTCTCGCTCTCCTGCCCCTGGTGGACGCCGGCCACGCACCAGGAGACGTGGTCGTGGATCGGGGTCTGCTGTCCGGGCAGCCAGACCAGGGCGACGACGGAGAAGCTGCCGTCCTCCTCGGCGTGCAGCACGTGCTGGCGGTAGCGCTGCGGGTCGCCCTCGCACTGGGCGGGGGTGAGCAGCGCGTCGGGCCCGTCCTGGCCGGCGTGCAGGTGCGGGGCGAGGCGCTCGCCGACCAGGTAGGCGGTGAGCTCAGGCGGGAGTCCGCGGTCCACGACGGCGCGGATCTCACTGATCAGCGCGGTCATCCGCTCGGTGAGCCGGTCGCTGCCGACCGTGGCTGAGGGTCTCATACCAGCAGGTTCGAGCCTACCGACCCATCACGTCCAAGGAGGGTTTATAAGCAACCTCCCCATCAACGCTTATATGTCAGTAGCCGGCGGTCCCCAACCGGGCAACCCCCGGTCGGCGATCGGCGGTCAACACCCCACCCGGCTCGCCGCTGCCTGCCGCAGGTGGTCCAGCACCAGCCCGGTGGCCGGGATCCGGCGGTGCTCGCGCAGTACGTACGCGCTCACCTGCCGCCGCAGGTGCGGTTCGACGGACCGCCCGGTGACCTTGCGGTGGCACATGAAGGAGAGCACCAGCGCCGGCATCAGCGCGATCCCGACCCCGGCGGCGACGAGCGACTGCACCGCGAGGTTGTCGTCCGTGGAGAACACGATGTCCGGCGCGAAGCCCTCCTCCGCGCAGACGTGCAGCAGGTTGGCCCGGCAGCGCGGACAGCCGGCGATCCAGCGTTCGCCGCCGAGGTCGGCCAGCCGTACGGCGTGCCGGCGCCCGAGCGGGTGCCCGACCGGCAGCAGTACCGTGAGCAGGTCCTCCATCAGCGGGATCTCGTCCAGGCCCTCCGGCACCTCGGTGGCCCCGCCCGGGTAGCGGAAGGCCAGCGCGATGTCGCACTCCCCGCGCAGCAGCCGCTGGACGGAGTCCGGCGGCTCGGCCTCCAGCAGCTCGACCCGCACGCCGGGGTGCTCGGCCAGCAGCCGGGCCATCGTCTCGGGTATCAGGGTGGCGTTGGCGCTGGGGAAGGCGCAGACCCGCACCCGCCCGGCGCGCAGCCGGGCGAGCGCGGCGAGCTGCTTCTGGGCGGCGGACATGCTGCCGAGGATCAGCTCGGCGTGCCGGGAGAGCGCCTCGCCGGCCTCGGTGAGCCGCAGTCCGCGCCCCTCCCGGGTGAAGAGCGGGACGCCGACGGTGCGTTCGAGCGCCTTCATCTGCTGGGTGATGGCGGGCTGGGTGTAGCCGAGTTCGCGGGCGGCGGCCGAGTAGGAGCCTGCCCGGACGACCTCGCGGAACGTCCTGATGTGCCGCGAATCGAACACCGGCTCCATGATCCCTCCCACCCGCTCGTCCGTCCTCGGTCCCGCATCGACGTCATCGCAGGGGCGCATCAGCCCTGCTGCGGCCTCCCCTCGATGCCCGAGAATCATAAGAGGAATTTGGAGGTATCGACCCCGACCCCACCCGTACCTATGGTTCAGCCTCGAACCAGCCCTCTCACTGCTGTGCCGACGGCGGCAGTCCCATCGACACCCCGGCCGTGACGACCGGCGCCCCGCCACGCGCGCTGGGGCTGCGCCGGCTGCGCCGCTCCACGAAGCGGGCGAGCCACGAGAGCAGCAGACACATGCCGATGTAGATCGGCGCGATCACCATCACCACCGGGATGAACGGCAGGTCGTAGTCGAGGTTGGTGGCGATCAGCTTGCCCGCGTGCAGGAACTCCTCGTAGGTGATCAGGAAGCCCAGCGAGGTGTCCTTGAGCGCGACCACCAGCTGGCTGATGATGGCCGGCAGCATCGCCCGGTTGGCCTGCGGCACCAGCACGTACGTCATCACCTGGGTCTTGCGCATGCCCAGTGCGTACGCCGCCTCCCGCTGCCCCTTCGGCACCGCGAGCACGCCGGCCCGGAACACCTCGGCCAGCACCGACCCGTTGTAGAGCACCAGCCCGGTCACCAGCGCCCACAGCGGCTGCACCTTGAGGGCGACGAACACGAAGAAGATCATCACCAGCACCGGCATGGCCCGGAAGAACTCCACCACCAGCGTGGCCGACCAGCGCACCACCCGGTGGTCGGACAGCCGCCCGGCCGCGAACAGCGCGCCGAAGGGCAGCACGAACAGCACCGTCCAGCCGAAGGCCTTCAGGGTGTTCCCGAGCCCGCGCAGCAGCAACTCCTGCACGCCCCGGTACTCGAAGGCCATCCACTTCTCGTACGTGAACTGCTGGGTGTGGAACAGCATGTAGACGACCCAGCCGACCGCCGCCGCGATCAGCAGCAGCACGATCCCGCCGTACAACCGGTGGCGGGCGATCGCCTTCGGACCGGGGATGTCGTACAGTGCCGAGGATTCAACGGTCATCGGGACACCGCCACTCGTCGTTCCAGCAGGTTGAAGACGGCGCTGATGGCCAGGGTGATGATCAGGTAGCCGACGGCGATCCAGACGAAGGTCCAGACGATGCTGTAGCCCAGCTCGTTGATGGTCCGGTAGGTGCCCAGCAGTTCGGTGACGCTGAACGAACCGGCGATCGCCGTGTTCTTCGCCAGCGCGATCATCACGCTGCCGAGCGGCGCCACCACCGAGCGGTACGCCTGCGGCAGCACCACCAGGCCCATCGTCTGCCCGAAGCTCATGCCGAGGCTGCGGGCCGCCTCGCCCTGCCCGGGCGACACCGTGTTGATGCCCGAGCGCATCGACTCGCAGACGAAGGCCGAGGTGTAGCAGCCGAGCGCGAGCACCGCGAAGGTGAAGAAGGGCAGGGTGATGTCGAACCGGGGCAGGCCCAGCACCACGATGAAGAACAGCAGGGTCAGCGGCGTGTTGCGCAGCACCGTCACCCACGCGGTCCCGAACACCCGCAACGGCCTGACCGGTGAGACCCGGAAACTCGCGATCAACACGCCCAGCACCAGCGACAGCACGGCGCTCACCGCGAACAGCGAGAGCGTGCCGAGGAACCCCTCCCAGTAGGTCGACCAGTTGTCGGTCAGCGTTTTCACGGCGCGGCCCTCTCAGTACCGGTCGATCTGCGGCGGGTTCGGCGCCGGCTCCCCGGAGAGGCCGAGGGTCGCCTCGAAGGCCCTCTTCCAGTCGCCGTTCTGCATGTGGTGCTCCAGCCCGTCGTTGATCGCGGCGCGCAGCACGGTGTCGTTCTTCGGCACCCCGATCCCGTACGGTTCGGTCGAGAACAGCGGGCCGACCACCTTGAGCTCCTCCGGCACCTTGGCCGCGTAGCCGAGCAGGATCGCGTTGTCCGTGGTCACCGCGTCGACCTGGTTGGCGATCAGGTTGTCCACGCAGGCCGAGTAGGTGTCGTAGCCGATCAGCTTGGCCTTCGGGTACTTCGACTGGATGCGCTGGTACGACGTGGAGCCGGCCGCCGAACAGACCTTCTTGCCGTCCAGGTCCTCCGGACCGTGGATGGTGTCGTTGTTCCTGCGCACCAGCAGCGACTGCCCGGCGATGAAGTACGGGCCGGCGAAGCCGACCAGCTTCTTCCGGTTGTCGTTGATGGTGTACGTGCCGACGTAGTAGTCCACCTGGCCGTTCTGCAGAGCGGTCTCGCGGTTGGCCGAGGCGATGGTCTTGAACTCGATCCGGTCCGGCGGGAAGCCCAGCGAGGCGCCGACCATCTTGGCGATCTCGATGTCGAAGCCGGAGTACTCGCCGGTGGCCGGGTTCCTCTGGCCCAGGTACGGCTGGTCCTCCTTGGCGCCGACCACCAGGTGGCCCCGGCTGCGGGCGGCGTCCAGGGTCGGCGAGCCGGTGATCGCGGAGGCGTCCTGCACCTGGTAGCTGGGCAGGGCGCTGGGCTGCGGGCCCTTGGGCGGCGGGGTGCCGGGCTTGCCGCAGCCCGCGACCAGAGCGGTGAACAGCAGGGCGGCGGCGAGCACGCGCTTCCCCGCCCGCGCGACGGGCCTCGCCGCAGGCCTCGTCTCAAGCCTCGCCACGGGCGGCGTCCCGGGCGGCGTCACGGACGTCGCCTCAGACCTCGTCACGGACGTCGTCGCGGGCCTCGCCTCGGGCGTCGTCTCACGGTTCACGGCGCCGCCTCAGTGCTTCAGGATCTTGGACAGGAAGTCCCGGGCGCGATCGCTCTCAGGAGCGCTGAAGAAGGCCTCCGGGGCACGGTCCTCGACGATCCGGCCGTCGGCCATGAACACCACCCGGTTCGCGGAGGCCCGGGCGAAGCCCATTTCGTGGGTGACCACGACCATCGTCATGCCCTCGCTCGCGAGCTGGCGCATGACGTCCAGCACCTCGTTGATCATCTCGGGGTCGAGCGCCGAGGTGGGCTCGTCGAACAGCAAGGCCTTGGGATCCATCGCCAGCGCCCGGGCGATCGCGACCCGCTGCTGCTGCCCGCCGGAGAGCTGCGCCGGGTACTTGCCGGCCTGTCCGGCGAGGCCCACCCGCTCCAGCAGCGCGCGGGACTTGGTGTCCGCCTCCGCCTTGGGCCGGCCGCGGACCTTGACCTGCGCGAGCGAGACGTTCTGCAGCACGGTCTTGTGCGCGAACAGGTTGAAGGACTGGAACACCATGCCGACCTCGGCACGCAGCCTGGCCAGGCCCTTGCCCTCCTCGGGCAACGGTTGGCCGTCGATCAGGATGGTGCCGTCCTCGATCGGCTCCAGCCGGTTGATCGCCCGGCAGAGCGTGGACTTGCCCGAACCGGACGGGCCGATGATCACGACGACCTCGCCGCGCCCGACCGTCAGCTCGATGTCCTGCAACACGTGCAGGTCCCCGAAGTACTTGTTGACCCCGCGCATCTCGATCAGCGGGGTGAAGGACGAGGCGATCGGGGCCGACCCGGGGGCTGTGGTCACCTGTTGCGCCGTCCCTTCAGCAGCCAGCCCAGCACGCTGCCCGCGATCAGCGTGGCCAGCAGCGCGATCCAGAGCGGCGCGGTGACGGTGAAGACCCAGAACTGGATCTTCACCTTGTCGAGGTTGGCGAACAGGAACCACACGGCGAGGATGACGATGACGGCGATCCCGATGTAGCGCGTGGGAATCCCGCCGATCTCACCGCGCGAAGAACGGGACGAGCCGCCTGAAGTCTTGGTCACCGGAGCAGTCTGCGGGCCGGACGGCTGATTTGCCCGGTTACGCGCCCTTCCGGGCCAGGGAGTAACCCGTACGGGGCAACGCGGCCCCGTACGGGTTTGAAACGCTCCGACCCAATTCCGGACCATCGGTCCGGACGGCCGCGGGAGCGGCCGAGGCCACGGCCGCTACCGCTCGTCCCGCCAGGACCGCCAGAGCGCCGCGTACGGACCGCCCGCCGCGACCAGGTCCGGGTGGCTGCCGTACTCGCTGATCCGCCCGCCCTCGACCACGGCGATCACGTCCGCGTCGTGCGCGGTGTGCAGCCGGTGGGCGATGGCGATGACCGTCCGGCCCTCCAGCACCCGGGAGAGCGAGCGCTCCAGGTGGCGGGCGGCCCTGGGGTCCAGCAGGGAGGTGGCCTCGTCCAGCACCAGGGTGTGCGGATCGGCCAGCACCAGCCGGGCCAACGCCAGTTGCTGGGCCTGCGGCGGGGTCAGCGAGGTGCCACCGGAGCCGACCTCGGTGTCCAGGCCCTCCGGCAGGGCGTCCACCCAGGACCCGGCGTCCACCGCGTCCAGCGCGGCCCGCAGCTCGGTGTCGTCAGCGTCGGGCGCGGCCAGCCGCAGGTTGTCCCGCAGGGTGCCGACGAAGACGTGGTGCTCCTGGTTCACCAGGGCGACCTCCGCGCGCACCCGCTCGGCCGGCATCCGCGCCAGCGCCGCCCCGCCGAGGGTCACGCTACCGCGGCCGGGGGCGTAGATCCCGGCCAGCAGCCGGCCGAGGGTGGACTTGCCCGCGCCGGACGGCCCGACCAGCGCGACCCGGCTGCCCGGGGCGACGTCCAGGCTGATCCCGTGCAGGACGTCGGCTCCCTCGTGGTAGCCGAACCGGACGTCCTTCGCCTCGACCCGACGGCCGTCCGGCCGGGCGGACTCGTCCCCCTCGTGCTCGGGCACCTCGCGCACGCCGACCAGCCGGGCCAGCGAGGCCTGGCCGATCTGGAGCTCGTCGTACCAGCGCAGGATCAGGTCCACCGGGCCGGTCAGCATCTGCGCGTAGAGCACGCCGGTGGTCAACTGGCCCACGGTGATCCAGCCCTGGAGGGTGAACAGCCCGCCGAGCACCATCGTGGCGAGCACCGCCGAGGTGTAGACCGCGTCGATGGTCGGGAACCAGACCGAGCGCAGCCACAGGGTGTACCGCTCCCAGGCCAGCCACTCGCTCAGCTTGCGGTCGGTCAGCCGGACCCTCTGGTCGCCCAGCCGCAGCGCCTCGACCGTCCGCCCCGCGTCCACCGTCTCGGCCAGCACGTTGCTCACCGCCGCGTACCCGGCCGACTCGCTGCGGTAGGACTGCGGCGCCCGCCGGAAGTACCAGCGGGAGCTGACCAGCAGCAGCGGCAGCCCGACCAACGAGGTCATCGCGAGCGGCGGCGAGGTGACCAGCAGCGCGCCGACCACCAGAAGCAACGACACCACGGCGACCGCGAGTTCGGGCACCGCCTCGCGTACCGACTTGTCCAGCCGGTCGATGTCGGTGGTGCCCCGGGAGACCAGGTCCCCGGTGCCGGCCCGCTCCAGCACACCTGTCGGCAGGGCCACCGAGCGGACCAGGAAGTCCTCCCGCAGGTCCGCCAGCACCCGCTCGCCGAGCACCGCACCGCGCATCCGCGACCAGCCGGTGAACGCCGCCTGCGCCACCAGCGCCAGCAGGTACCAGGCGACCACCACCGCGACGGTGGACCCGGCGGTGCCGGTGGCCAGCGACTCGACCAGACGCCCCAGCACCCAGGGCCCGACCAGCCCGGCCACCGTGGCCACCGAGTGCAGCGTCACCACCGCGGAGAACCCGGCGCGGTGCCGCCGCGCGAGCAGCAGCAGGTACCCGCGCACGGCGGCCGGGGAGCCGACCGGCAGGGTGGCGGCCGGCCCCTGTTCCTCCTGGACGGGGGGCTTCATGACGTACTCCTCGCGTGCGTGGCAGGGAAGTTGACGGCGGTCCTCATACGGCCTCACCCACCGGACGGGCCGCTTCCTCGTCGCGGGTGACCACGGCCCGGTAGGCCGGCTCGGTCCGCATCAGCTCGCGGTGCCGCCCGGCCGCGACGACCCGGCCCTCCTGCAGCAGCACCACCCGGTCCGCCTGATCGAGCAGCAGCGGACTGGTCGCGAACACCACCGTGGTGCGCCCCGCCCGGGTGTCCCGCAGCCCGGACGCGATCCTCGACTCGGTGTGGGCGTCCACCGCGCTGGTGGGCTCGTCCAGCACCAGCACCGGCGGGTCGGCCAGCAGTGCGCGGGCCAGGGCGAGCCGTTGGCGCTGCCCGCCGGAGAGCGAGCGTCCGCGCTCGGTGATCCGGGCACGCATCGGGTCTCCCCCGCACTCCGGCGAGCCCTCCACCAGGGCCTCCAGCACGTCGTCGGACCGGGCCGCCGCCAGGGCCGCGGGAGCCGGGACCCGCCCCGAGGACGGGATGTCGAACAACTCGGCCAGCGTGCCGGAGAGCAGCACCGGCTCCTTGTCGTGGACCAGCACCGCCGCCCTGGCCTCGGACAGCGGCACCGCGTCCAGCTCGGTGCCGCCGAGCCGCACCGAGGCCTGTGCCCGTTCGCCCTCGGCCGTCGGGACGTGACCGCCGAGCCGCTCGGCCAGCGCGCCGGCGAAGTCCGCGTCTCCACAGACCACCGCGGTCAGCTCGCCGGCCCGCGCGGTCAGCCCGCTCGCCGGGTCGTGCAGGTCGGCCTTGTCCGGCCGGGCCAGCGAGGCCTCGGCGGTGCCGCCGGTGCGGCTGAGCGAGAGCACCCGAACGGCCCGCCCGGCGGAGACCCGGGCCACGCTCCAGGCGTGCGCCGCCTCGCCCAGGATGCGCAGCGGAGCGGCCAGGAAGGCCGTCGCGCCGTACACCGCGATCAGGGTGCCGACGGCGAGCTCGCCGGAGGCCACCAGCCGGGCGCCGTACCAGGTGACGCCGACCACGAACAGACCGGGCAGCAACACCTGCTGCGCCTGCATCAGCGACCAGATCCGGGCCGAACGGACGGCCGCCGCCCGGACCTCCTGGGAAGCCGCCCGGTACCGCTCCAGGAACAGCTCCTCGCCGCCGATGCCGCGCAGCACCCGCAGCCCCGCGACCGTGTCGGCGGCCAGATCGGTGGCCTTGCCGCCGAGGGCGCGCTGCTGCTCGTAGCGCCGCTCGAAGGGCCCGATCAGCGGCCAGACGGAGGCCGCCAGCACCGGGACGCCGAGCAGTACGCCGATCCCGAGCACCGGATCGACCGTGAACACCACCGCGCTGACGGCCAGCCAGACGACCACCGCGGACCGGACCCGGGCGATCAGCTCGACGTACCAGCCGATCCGCTCGACGTCCCCGCTGCCGACCGCGACGACCTCGCCGGTGGCGATCCGACGCGACAGGCCGGCCCCGAGGTGCGAGGCCTGCCGGGCCACCAACTGCCGTACGTGGGTGGCCGCGTGAATCCAGTTCCAGACTGCCTGACGATGTGTCAGAACGGTGCCGAGCGCGGCGCCCGCGCCCAGCAGGAGCAGGAACCCGCCGGCCCGCCAGATCCCGCCGGCGTCGCCGTCCACGGCGGCCTGCACGCCGTACCCGAGCGGTATCGGCAGGGCGGCCTGGCACCCCATCTCGATCAGCGTCCAGCAGGTGGCGAGCAGCTGCCCGCGCCGCTGGCTGCGCTGCAGCCAGCGCAGGAAGGCCAGGGGTGAGGAGAGATCGGGACTGCCGGGGTCGGCCAGCGGCAGGGGGGTGAGCAGCATGACACTCCGATACGGGCGGTGCGCAGGTGCGGAGGCACGGGGGCACAGGGGTACGGGGGGAGGCGCGGGAGTACGGGAGCGGGGCGCACGAGACGCCTCGGTGACGCACGCACGGCACGGGCAGCGGACGAACGACGGCCGAACGGCAGGACGGCCCGAACCGGCGGGCGGAGGACGCGCGGCGCGGCAGCACGGCGGCGGCGCGACGTCGACGATGCGTCCGGAGGAGGCACCGGACGGAGACGGGATGGGCACGAAGGGCCCCGAAAGTCAGGAGGTCATGGCCGCGAGCCTGCCAACCTCCCTGTGATCCGCGCAACAGGTTTTTCACCGCCGTCGAGCGCACTGGCCCTACACGCCCCCTGCACGCCGGGCCCGCACGCTCCCCGCGCCCCCGTACGTCCGCCGGCAGGGCGGTCCCGCCCCACCGTCAGCCGGCCGTCGCCCCGGGCAAACCCCCACAAAGCTTCACCCAAGATTCGCCCGTTCGGCGGGAACAATCACACCCGGACACCAGTTGCCCCACTGGAACCACAGGACAATCAGGAGGGCACCCCTTCCCGTGAGCACCATCCCCACCGTCCCCCTCAACGACGGCGCACAGATCCCGCAGCTCGGCTTCGGCGTGTGGCAGGTCCCGGACGCCGAGGCCACCCCGGCCGTCCGCACCGCGATCGAGGCGGGCTACCGCTCCATCGACACCGCGGCCATCTACGAGAACGAGGCCGGCACCGGCGCGGCGATCACCGAGGCGCTGGCGGGCGGCGTGGCCCGTGAGGACCTCTACATCACCACCAAGCTGTGGAACTCGGGCACCCGCGACTGGTCCGGCGAGCAGGGCCGCGACGCGGTGCTTCGCGAGTTCGACGCCTCGCTGGCCAAGCTCGGCCTCGACCACCTCGACCTGTACCTGATCCACTGGCCGCGCCCGATGCACGGCAGCTTCCTGAACATCTGGAAGGCCTTCGAGCAGCTGAAGGCGGCCGGCCGGGTCAGGTCCATCGGCGTCTCCAACTTCGGCACCGAGCAGCTGACCCGCCTGCTGGACGAGGCCTCCGTCGCTCCGGCCCTGAACCAGGTCGAGCTGCACCCGTACTTCCCCCAGACGGAGCTGCGCGCCTTCCACGCCGAGCACGGCATCGCCACCGAGGCGTGGAGCCCGCTGGGCCAGGGCAAGGAACTGCTCGCCGAGCCCGCACTGGTGAAGATCGCCGAGAAGCACGGCCGCACGGTCGCCCAGGTGGTGCTGCGCTGGCACCTCCAGAGTGGTGTGATCGCCATCCCGAAGTCGGTCACCCCGTCCCGGATCCGCGAGAACCTGGACGTCACCGGCTTCGAGCTGGACGCCGAGGACCTCACGGCGATCGCCGCCGTGGCCACCGGCAAGCGGATCGGCCCGGACCCGCAGGACTTCGACTGGAACTGACGCCCGGCCCGGGGGCCCGGCCCCCGAGCCACCGAACCGCCTGACGGCCGGTCACACGAAGACCGCCCGCACCCCATGGGAGCGGGCGGCCTTCGGCATACCCCGATCCGCCAAAGCCCACGTCCATGGACCCTCAGCGTTTTGGCGAATCGTTTTGGCTACTGCGGCGAAATCTTGACCTAGAGCCTGCCCGCCTTCGCGATGAGCGCGAGCGCGGCCTCGTGCTCGCCCTCCTCCAGCGGGGCCAGCAGCAGCCGCTGGACCTCGGCCACCCCAGCGGCCGAGCGGTGCAGCAGGTCCTGTCCCGCCGGTGAGAGCGAGAGCAGGTTGCGCCGTCCGTCCGAGGGGTCGCGCCGGCGCTGCACCAGACCGCGGCGCACCAGCCGGCTGACCATCTCGGCCATCGTGGCCTTGTCCAGCGAGGCCAGCTCGCCGACCGTACGCTGGTCGGCGCCCGGTTCCAGCTCCAGTGCGTCCAGCACCGCGTACTGCGGAGCCGTCAGCTCGGCCCCCACGTGCTCCGACCAGAGCTTGGTGTGCACCTGCTGGCTCACCCTGATCAGGTAGCCGATCGCCCGCTGGGCGTCCAGTATCGGCCGCGCGTCGGCGATGACGGCGACCGCCGCGGGCTCCAGCCTGGCTATCTTGGCCATCACCCGGACGATCTCGACCTGTTCCTCCGCCGAGAGCGGCTCGAACAGGACGCGCTGCACACGGACCACACCACCGGTGGCCTCGCGCACCGCCTGGGCACCGCTCTGCGAGAGGGCCAACAGCTTTCGCCGGCCGTCGGCCGGGTCGCGCCTGCGCAGCACCAGGCCGCGGCGGACCAGCCGCGCGACCATCTCGGCCATCGTGGCCTTGTCGAGCGAGGCCCGCTCGCCGACCGTCCGCTGGTCCGCACCCGGCTCCAGGGCCAGGACCAGCAGCACGGCAAACTGCGGAGCCGTGAGATCGGCTCCGACGTGTTCGGACCACAAGCGGGTGTGAACCTGCTGTGCCACGCGAATGAGGTGTCCGGGCGACTGCTGCAGTCGCGCAGACACGCGGGTTGTCGGGATCTCCCCCAGCACCATGTATCCGTCCCGATGTCACACCCGGCGTGTGTGGGACACCCGGGTGGGGCAGTAACGGCGAGTGGGCGTCCAGCTATGAGGGAGGGCGCTCCAGCCGTGCAGCCGGTGGCTGCTGGCGGACACTATACAAACGGCGGGCCGTTGCTGGCAGGCAGGGGCGGATAGTAGACGCAGGTTCGGCAACATTGGCATATTTATGCGCTGCGAAGGCCTTGCAGTAACCCGTTCTCAGCAGAAAGCCGACCGGTCGGTCCTTACCCACCGTCACCTGCGTCTCTCCACCCTGGCCGCCCTCCCTACCCGCCGGTAGGGTGTGGCCACCCTCTCCGGGGGCTCTCCCCGGAGGGCAACCCCCGAGAGAGACGAGAGCGAGCATGACCGAGCAGAGCACCGCCCCCCGGGTCGCCGTCGTCACCGGCGGCGCCCGCGGCCTGGGCGCCGCCACCGCCGTCCGACTGGCCGCCGACGGCTACGCGGTCGCCGTCCTGGACCTGGACGAGGCGGCCGGCAAGGAGACCGTCGACCGGATCACCGCCGCCGGCGGCAAGGCGCTGGCCGTCGGCGCCGACGTCTCGGACGCCCAGCAGGTCCAGGCCGCCGTCGACCGCGTGGCCGCCGAGCTCGGCGCCCCGGTCGTCCTGGTGAACAACGCGGGCGTACTCCGCGACAACCTGATCTTCAAGATGTCCGAGTCCGACTGGGACACGGTCATGAACGTTCACCTCCGCGGCGCCTTCCTGATGACCCGCGCAGTGCAGAAGCACATGGTCGACGCCGGTTTCGGCCGCATCGTCAACCTGTCCTCGTCCTCGGCCCAGGGCAACCGCGGCCAGGCCAACTACTCGGCCGCCAAGGCCGGTCTCCAGGGCTTCACCAAGACTTTGGCCATCGAGCTGGGCAAGTTCGGCATCACGGCCAACGCCGTCGCCCCCGGCTTCATCGCCACGGACATGACAGCCGCCACCGCCGCCCGGGTCGGCATGGACTTCGAAGACTTCAAGCGGGCCGCAGCCTCTCAGATCCCGGTCCAGCGGGTCGGGCAGCCTGAGGACGTCGCCCACACCATCTCCTTCCTCGCGAGCGAGGGTGCCGGCTTCGTCTCCGGCCAGGTGATCTACGTCGCGGGCGGCCCCCTCGACTGAGCACGGAACCTACACAGGGTTACCACGGAGTGGGAAGCCGGGCACACCGGCCTCCCGCTCCGATCCCTTTACCGGGGCTTTTGCAGAATCATTCGACGACCACACTGACTTTCGATGCCGGAATAGCGGAAATCACCCCCCGGACCATCCCGGGTCGGCCCAATTGTCGATTTCCCGGGTAAATGACAATTACCACCGGAATAGCCCTGTCCGGCTGGGTAAGGTCACCCCGTGCAATCCAGAAGTACCCCCGCTCCCCTTCCGCGCCAGGAGCCGGATCGCCGGAGCACCGAAACCGGTCTCCGGGAACGCCCCCTCGCCCCCGGGCGCCCCCTCGCCTCGGTCGCGTCCGACCACCGCGAGCCCGGCTGGCCACCGATGAGCCGACGGCGGGCCGCCCTGCTCGCCGTCACCCTCGCCGGCTACCTGCTGGTGCTGGCCGGGGTCCTGCTCAACACCGCACTGGTCGACCTCGACTGGTCGGTCCGCCTGCTGCGCCCCTACGAGCGGTGGCCCCGGCTGGAGCCGCTGCTCGACACCTGGGTGGTCGCCGGGCAGCGCGGCCCCTCGGCGATCGCCGCCTTCGCCTGGCTCGGCTGGCGGGCCCACCGCCTCGGCCGGCTGCGTCCGCTGCTGGTCATGGGCATCGCGCTGTTGTTGCTCAACGTCACCGTCGGGGCGGTCAAGATCGTCACCGGCCGGCTCGGCCCGCACTACGCCCAGTACGTCGGCTCGCCCGAGCTCTTCTCCGGCGGCACCATCTTCCCCTCCGGCCACACCGCCAACGCGGTGGTCACCTGGGGCGTGCTCGCCTACCTCGCCGTCCGCTGGCGGCGCACCGGCGCGCTGATCGCTGCCGCCACCGCCTGCTCGATCGGCCTGACCACGGTCTACCTGGGCACCCACTGGGTCACCGACGTCCTGGCCGGCTGGGCCGCCGGGCTGCTCGTCCTGCTCTCCCTGCCGCTGCTGGAACCGCTGGTCGCCACCGCCGAACAGCGGCTGCGCCGACGCTTCGCCCGCCGGCACCTGCCCTGCTGAACCCGAGCCGCACCGGTTCCGACGAGCTGGACCGGGCGAGCCGAGTCCGCGCCGCGGGCGCGCTGGACCTACCCCTCCCAGCTGCGCTCGACCACACCGTTGCGCACCGCGAGGTTGAGCCGCCCCTGCCGGTACTCCATGGTCATCAGGTCCCCCGGCTCCAGCACCCGGACCGACGCCCAGCCGTGCCGCCGGGCCAGTTCCCGGGCCCGCTCGATCCGCAGCCCCGCGTACCCCTCGCCGTCCTGGCCCTGTGCGCCCGTGCCCGAGTCCGAGCCCGCCCCACCGGACCCCGCCCCCACCGCGTCCGAACCCGACATCGCGCCTCCCCGGCTCGCCTCCCCGGACGTACGCTGGAATCGTAGCCCGACCCACGCGGTCCGGAGGTGAACGGCATGCGCACCACCACCCCGCGACGATGGCGCAGCGGCACCGAGCCGGCCACCGCCCGCAGCGACCTCAAGCTCCGCTACCTGCTCTCACTCGTCTTCACACCGCTGTTCGCGCTGGCGACGGTGGGCTTCGCCGTCTGGGCGGCCGCCTCGCCCGCCTACGGCGCACCCAGCCGGGGCACCCTCACCGGCTTCGCCGTGGCCTGCGGCCTGCTCACCCTGTTCGCCGCCGTCGATCTCATGGTGGTCATCCGGCGTCGCCGGACCGAGCTCTGACGCGGTGTCTCCCATGGAGTGGGAAGTCGGCCCGGTCGACCTCCCACTCCGTGCCACCGGCCTCCCGGGCATCAGCGGCCGCCGACCGCCTGCTTGACCAGCGTCCGCCCGAAGTCCCACATCAGTCCGCTCCCCCGGTGGGCCTCGTCCATGATGTCGGTGAAGGCGTTCACGAACCGGTCCACATCGCGCTCGGTGATGATCAGTGGCGGGATCAGCTTGATCACTTCCAGGTGGTCCCCGGACACCTGGGTCAGGATGCGGTGCCGTTGCAGCAGCGGCACCACCACCATCTGCGCGAAGAGCCCCTTGCGCGCCGCCTGGAGCGCGGTCCAACCGGTGCGCAGCTTGAGCGACTTGGGCCGGCCGAACTCGATCCCGATCATCAGTCCGCGGCCGCGCACCTCGGCGAGCAGCTCGTACTTGTCCACCAGTGCGGCCAGCCGCTCGCGGAAGTGGTCGCCCACCTTGCGGGCGTTCTCCACCACCTGCTCGTCGCGCATGACCTCCAGGGTCGCCAGCCCGGCCGCCATGGCCTGGGCGTTGGACCCGAAGCTGGCCGAGTGCACCAGCACCCGGTCCATCGAGGAGTACACCTTCTCGAAGATCCAGCTCTTGCCGAGCGTCGCCCCGACCGGCACGTACCCGCCGGACAGTGCCTTGGCCGCGCAGACCAGGTCGGGCAGCACGCCGTCCTCGTGCTGGTAGGCGAAGAACACGCCGGTGCGGCCGATGCCGGTCTGCACCTCGTCGCAGATCAGCAGCGCCCTGTGCTCGTGCAGCAGGGCCTGGGCGGCCCGCAGCCAGCCGGGCGGCGGCGCCTGGACGCCCTTGCCCTGGATCGGCTCGACGATCAGCCCCGCGACGTCGCCGCGCTTCAACTCCTTGGCCAGTGCGCCGAGGTCGCCGAGCGGGATGGCGGTGTCCGGCAGCAGGGGGTCGAAGCCCTTGCGGAAGCCGCTCTCCCCGTTGACCGAGAGCGAGCCGGTGGTCAGTCCGTGGAAGGCGTGGTCGGCGTAGAGGATCCGCCGACGTCCGGTGGCGTACCGGGCGAACTTGAGCGCGGTCTCCACCGCCTCGGTGCCGCTGTTGCCGAAGAACACCCGATCCAGTCCGGGTGCGTGGGACAGCAACCGCTCGGCCAGCAGGCCGGGCAGCGGCGAGCAGTCGAAGCGGAGCAGGTCCGGAAGGTCGAGGTCCATCACCTGCTGGATCGCCGAGCGCACCACCGGGTGGTGGCGGCCGAGCGCGAAGATGCCGAAGCCGGCCAGCATGTCGAGGTACTCGTTGCCCTCGGCGTCGTAGAAGTACTGGCCCCGGGCGCGCTCGTAGTACTTGTCGAAGCCGATGGTGTGCAGCATCCGCGGCAGCTGCGGGTTGAGGTAGCGGCTCTGCAACTCGTAGCGCTCGCCGCCGCGTTCGGCGATCAGCGCGGCGAGGTCGAAGTCGGGGCGGTCTGGGTCAGCCGGCATGGCGCGGGTTCGCTCCTCGGGTCGGTAGCAGGTTCTTGGCAAAGACGGCGGTCTGGGCGGCGACTCCGGTCCCGGTCAGCCCGGCCTCCTCCAGGATCTCCCCGCGCGAGGCGTGGCCGAGGAACTCCTGCGGCAGGCCGAGCACTCGCATCGGCACGTCCACGTCGGCGTCGCGCAGCGCCTGGGCGACGGCCGAACCGACGCCGCCGGTACGACCGTTGTCCTCGACGGTGACCACCAGCCGGTGGGCGCCGGCCAGTTCGGTCAGCACCGGGTCGACCGGCTTGACCCAGCGCGGGTCGACCACGGTCGCGGTGAAGCCCTCGGCGAGCAGCAGCCGGGCCGCGTCCAGGCAGGCGGAGGCGGTGGCGCCGACCGCGACCAGCAGGATCTCCGGCGTCCGCCCGGTGCGCAGCAGCACGTCCACCCCGCCGATCCGTTCGACGGCCGGCACGGCGGGCCCGACGTTCCCCTTCGGGAAGCGCACGACGGTCGGGGCGTCCTTGACCTCGACGGCCTCGCGCAGCTGGACGCGAAGCTGTTCGGCGTCGCGCGGCGCGGCGAGCCGCAGTCCGGGGACGACCTGGAGGATCGACATGTCCCACATGCCGTTGTGCGAGGCGCCGTCCGGCCCGGTCACCCCGGAGCGGTCGAGCACGAAGGTGACGCCCAGTTTGTGCAGGGCGACGTCCATCAGGACCTGATCGAAGGCCCGGTTGAGGAAGGTCGCGTACACCGCGACCACCGGGTGGAGCCCGCCGGTGGCCAGCCCCGCCGCGCTGGTGACGGCATGCTGCTCGGCGATCCCGACGTCGAAGGTCCGCGCCGGGTAGGCCTTCGCGAACGGGGCCAGGCCCACCGGCTGGAGCATGGCCGCGGTGATCGCCACCAGGTCCGGCCGCGCGGCGCCGAGGGTGACCAGCTCGTCCCCGAACACCGAGGTCCAGGAGACGCCACCGCTGGGCGAGATCGGCAGGCAGGTGTACGGGTCGATCGGGTTGACGGCGTGGAAGCGGTCGGCCTCGTCCTGCTCGGCCGGCCGGTAGCCGCGCCCCTTGACGGTCAGGCAGTGCACGATGACCGGCCCGCCGAAGTTGCGGGCCTGGCGCAGCGCCTGCTCGACCGCGCCCAGGTCGTGGCCGTCGATCGGCCCGAGGTACTTGAGGCCGAGGTCCTCGAACATGCCCTGCGGGGCGAAGGCGTCCTTGAACCCCTTCTTGGCGCCGTGCAGCGCGTCGAAGATCGGCTGGCCGACCAGCGGGGTGCGCTGCAGGGCCTCCTTGCCGAGGGCGAGGAAGCGCTCGTAGCCCTGGGTCGTGCGCAGGGTGGCCAGGTGGTTGGCGAGACCGCCGATGGTCCTGGCGTAGGAGCGCTCGTTGTCGTTGACGACGATGACCAGCGGCCGGTCGCGGGCCTCGGCGATGTTGTTGAGCGCCTCCCAGGCGAGCCCGCCGGTGAGCGCGCCGTCGCCGATCACCGCGACGGTGTGCCGGTCGTGCTGGCCTAGCAGTCGGGCGGCCTTGGCCAGGCCGTCGGCGTAGGAGAGCGCGGTGGAGGCGTGCGAGTTCTCGACCAGGTCGTGCTCGGACTCGCCCCGCGACGGGTACCCGGAGAGGCCCCCGCGCATCCGCAGCCGGCTGAAGTCCTGGCGGCCGGTGAGCAGTTTGTGAACGTAACTCTGGTGGCCGGTGTCGAAGACGATCCGGTCGTACGGCGAGTCGAAGACCCGGTGCAGCGCGATCGTCAGCTCCACCACGCCGAGGTTGGGCCCGAGGTGGCCGCCGGTGCGGGTGACGGCGTCGATCAGGAAGTCGCGGATCTCGTCGGCGAGCAGCCGGATCTCGGCCGCCGGGAGCTTGCGCAGCTCGGCCGGGGACGTGACGCGGGAGAGCAGTGACATGGGTACACCTCACGACTCGGAGCGGTGCGGTGGTGCCTCCGCCCGGCCCGGGGACGGAGCCCGGCCTGGTTCGGGGACGGAGCCGACCCTGGCACGGAGGCCCGGGCTCGGAGGCCCGGGCCGGAGTGCCGGACTGGGGTCAACTCCCGGCTCAGCGGCCCTGGTTGCCGCTGACGGTCTCGGTGATGGCGCGCAGCGACTGCTGGAGCGAGCCCATGGTCGCGAGGACGGCCGTCGGCTCGTATCCGCAGTGGGCCATGCAGTTCTCGCAGCGCGGGTCCCTGCCTCGGCCGTACTTGCTCCAGTCGGTCTTCTCGACCAGTTCGCGGTAGGTCGGCACGTAGCCGTCGGCCATCAGGTAGCAGGGCCGCTGCCAGCCGAACAGCGAGTAGTTGGGGATGCCCCAGGGGGTGCACTCGAAGTCGGCCTTGCCCTCCAGGAAGTCCAGGAAGAGCGGGCTGTGGTTGAGCCGCCAGCGCTTGCGGTTGCCGCCTGCGAAGGCCTTGCGGAAGAGCTCCCTGGTCTGCTCGACGCCGAGGAAGTGCTCCTGGTCGGGGGCCTTCTCGTAGGCGTAGGCGGGCGAGATCATCATCTCGTCCACCTTGAGCTCGTCGTTGAGGTAGTCCAGCACCTCGATGACGGTCTGCGGGGTGTCGGTGTTGAAGAAGGTGCTGTTGGTGGTGACCCGGAAGCCGCGCCGCTTGGCCTCCTTGATCGCCGCCACCGCCTCGTCGAAGGTGCCCTCCTTGGCCACCGACTCGTCGTGCCGCTCGCGCATGCCGTCGATGTGCACGGCGAAGGTGAAGTACGGCGAGGGCGTGAACTTGTCGATCTTCTTGCGCAGCAGCAGCGCGTTGGTGCAGAGGAACACGTACTTGCGGCGCTCGACCAGCTGCCGGACGATCTCGTCGATCTGCGGGTGCATCAGCGGCTCGCCGCCTGCGATCGAGACCATCGGGGCACCCGACTCCAGGACCGCGCCGACCGCCTGGGCGACGGGCATCCGCTGCTTCAGGACACCCGCCGGGTGCTGGATCTTGCCGCAGCCCTCGCAGGCGAGGTTGCAGGCGAAGAGCGGTTCCAGCTCCACGATCAGCGGGAACTTGTCCCGGCGCTTGAGCAGCTTCTGCTGCATGAGGTAGGTGCCGACCCGCACGGTCTGGCGCAACGGCATGGCCATGGCTAGCTCGCCTCCTGGGGGAGCGTCGAGGATGTGGGGTGGTTCAGGTCTGCGGAGCCGGGCGCGCGCTCCTGCCGGTACCAGTCGACCAGGGCGGGTACCGTCGCCCGCAGGGTCCGCCACGCTCGCACCCCGGCCGGGAGGGTGCCGGGCCGCAGCAGCTCGTGCTCGGGCGTGTCCACCACCACCCGTAGGACGGCCGTCGGCAGCGTGGACCGCACCTCGCGCAGCGCGGCGAGGACGGCGGCGGCCTCCATGTCGACGGCGAGCGCACCCTGGAGGTGAAGCGCCCGCCGTTCGAGGCCGCGCACCACGTGGTCGGCGGTGTGGTGCACCCCGGTGTGCACGGTCAGGCCGCGCTCCTTCAGCGCCCGGCCGAGCTCCGCCCCGGAGTCGAGCGGGTACAGGTGGCCCTCGGCGTCGCGCACTCCGTCGGCGGCGACCACGTCACCGGGCAGCACGCCCGGGCCGAGCGCGGCACCGAAGCCGGCCACCACCACGGCGCCGTAGCCGGTGGGAGCGGAGCCGAGCAGCCGCCGGACGGCCAGCCCGGCGCGCC
>NZ_JAHSQD010000919.1 GCF_020103755.1 Streptomyces sp. LS1784 | reverse complement strand
CGAACTGGGTCACGAGTTCCTCCCGGTGGGCTGGTCGGCCGCCGCGGCGAGAAGTGGCAGGTAGTGGTGCATGTAGGGCGGGACCTTGAGGTCCAGTACCTCGGCGAGGGGGACCATGCGTACGGCCAGGCCCTCGTCGCCGAGTCGCAGGTCGCTTTCGGGGCCGTCCCAGTGGGCGTGCAGGACTCGGACGAGCGGGGAGACGAGGTCGTGCTGCGGGCCGGGCACCGGCCGTACCCGGGTGATCTCGATCCCGGCCTCCTCGCGGACCTCACGGGCCGCGGTCTCCTGCGGGGCTTCGTCGGCCTCCCGCCACCCTCCGATCGGGGTCCAGAAGCCGGGCCAGGCGATGCCGGGTTCGTCGTCGCGGTGGTGCATCAGCAGTCGCCCGGCCGGGTCGGTGACGAGGACCATGATGCCCTCGAAGTCGTCGATCGTTCCGGGCCGTTCGAGGTAGAGAGCCGTGCCGGAGCGGTGGGCGCGAAGGATCTGCAGGAGCCGCCGGTAGCGGTCCGGGTTCATGTGGGCGTGCCAGTCGTGGATCGTCTCGAACCGCCACTCGGTGTGCTCGGCCGGATCGAGGCGGATGCGGGCCTGCTGCTCGGCGGTGAGGACGCCGCCGTCGAAGACGTAGCCGCAGACGGGGACGGGGTACTCGGTGTCGGCCTGCTCGTGGATGACGGCGACCAGGCGCTTCCGGGCGATGACCTCGGGGTTCTCCGCGACGAGGTCGAGTCCCAGTTCTTCCTGAGCCTCGCGCACGGCGGTGGTGAAGGGCGTTTCGCCGTGCTCGACGTTGCCGCCGGGGAAGTTCCACACACCCGGGTTGATGGTGGAACGCATCCCGAGGACGCGGCCCTGGGGGTCGGTGACCAGGAAGCAGCCGTAAGAGCTGGGCCGGGCGACGGTGGTGAGGTAGCCGCCGACCGGCCGCCAGCCGGAGAGGGCCAGGCGGTCGGTGAGCCACTCGATCACCGTGCGCTGGCCCTCGCTGGTCGAGGGCAGTCGGTCGGCAGGAGCCCACTGGTGGCCGTCGTGGTCGGGCGAGAGGACGACCGGGGTGCCGTCCGGCACGACCGCGGTGAAGACGAACTGCCGCACCCGCAAGCCGCGCTGGTTGACGAAGTCCAGGTGCCGCACGTACTCGAGCGCCAGGCCGGTGAGCCCAGTCTCCTCGGCCAGCTCACGCGCCGCGCCCGCCGGCACGGGTTCGCCGTCCTCCCGCCCGCCGCCCGGGTACTCCCACAGGCCGGGCAGGACGTCGTGCGCGGCCCGGCGGATCATCAGGACCCGGCCGGAGGCGTCGCGGACCACCACACCGACGCCGATCCGCTCGATGCCTTCGCGGAGGGCCAGGTCGGTCAGCACATTGAAATTGATCACTGGGAGGACTCCTCGCTCTGTCGGGCGGGCACAGCCCGCGGGTCGGTGTCGGTCTTCGCCACAGGTCTTCCGGATACGGGTCGGTGTGCGGGTGCACGGTACTGCTGTACTGGACACTCAGATGACCAAGTGGCCTAATCGGGAACCGAGTTCATGAGGGTTCTGCGGGCGGCTGGCGTCCGATGATGGTGCTGTTCGAGTGCGGCGTTCAAGTGGATTACCCCCGGGTGAGCCCGGGTCGAACGGGGACGTTTCGAGCACCGCACGGGCGCGGCCCAGGGCGTCTTCCAGCCGGTCGCGAACGGGCTCGGGTAGGACGGCGGAGCCCAGTGCGCAGGCGGCGAGAGCCTGTTCGAGCGCGGCCGTCAGGCCAGGTTCGAGGCGGTCGCGGACGCCTTGATGGGCGAGAAGCTCGCGCAGCGCGTAACCGTCACCCGATTCACCCGTTCGGCTGGACAGCTCCTCGATCAGGTTTCGGGCGGCGGGCGTGTCCGGTCCAGCGGCGTCGAGCGCGGTCAGGACGAGGCGGGCGGCGAACACGGCCAGGCCCTCGTCCGGCTCGAATGCGAGGCAGTGGCCGATGGCGGCTTCGGCGGTGCTGGTGTCGCCGGGGCGGCACAGCGCGGTGAGCACCGCGGTGACGGCGTCCTCCCAGGGGTCGCCCGGCTCGGTGTCCTCCAGTAGCGCGAGGGCGCCGGG
>NZ_JAHSQD010000918.1 GCF_020103755.1 Streptomyces sp. LS1784 | reverse complement strand
GAGGGAAACGCCCGGTTACATTCCGAACCCGGAAGCTAAGCCTTACAGCGCCGATGGTACTGCAGGGGGGACCCTGTGGGAGAGTAGGACGCCGCCGAACAATTCTTCAGAAGAACCCCCATCCGGGACCCGGATGGGGGTTCTTCGCATTTCCGGGCCGTCGGATGTCTCAGGCCCCCTCCCGGACGACCGACGACCCCCGCCGAGTGGCTGGTTCGCCGTCAATATGCCGCTAAAACCGCCTGATCAGCGCACTGATCAGCGGAAAATCTCGTCGCACGCCGTAGTCTCGAAGGCAAGGGGAACAGGTGTCCGGGGTGTCTCCCGGGCAGGGCCGGATCAAGAATGGTGCTCATGGGACGAGGCAGGCTGCGCATCTACCTCGGGGCGGCCCCCGGGGTCGGCAAGACGTACGCCATGCTCGCGGAGGCGCACCGGCGGCAGGAACGTGGCACGGACGTCGTGGTCGCGTTCGTGGAGGACCACGGTCGCCGGCGGACTTCGGACATGGTCGCCGGGCTGGAGGTCGTGCTGCGGCAGCAGGTGGTGCACCGGGGCGCCCGGTTCTCCGAGATGGACCTGGACGCCGTCCTGGCCCGCCGCCCGCAGGTGGCCCTGGTGGACGAGCTGGCCCACACCAACGTCCCCGGCTGCCGCAACGACAAGCGCTGGCAGGACGTCGAGGAACTGCTGGCGGCCGGGATCGACGTGATCTCCTCCGTCAACGTGCAGCACCTGGAGTCGCTCGGCGACGCCGTCGAGGGCATCACCGGGGTGCGCCAGCGCGAGACCGTCCCGGACGAGGTGGTTCGCCGGGCGGACCAGATCGAGCTGGTGGACATGTCCCCGCAGGCGCTGCGGCGACGGCTGGCGCACGGCAACGTGTACGCGCCGGAGAAGATCGACGCCGCCCTCGCCAACTACTTCCGCCCGGGCAACCTGACCGCACTGCGCGAGCTGGCACTGTTGTGGACCGCGGACCGGGTGGACGAGTACCTCCAGAAGTACCGGGCCGAGCAAGGCATCGAGGGCACCTGGCAGGCCCGGGAGCGGATCGTGGTGGGCCTGACCGGCGGGCCCGAGGGGGCGACGCTGATCCGCCGGGCGGCCCGGATCGCGGCCCGGGTCTCCGGCGGCGAACTGCTGGCCGTGCACATCTCCCGCTCGGACGGGCTGGTGGGCTCCGGCTCGCCGCAGGCGCTGATCGAGCAGCGCGCGCTGGTGGAGAGCCTCGGCGGCTCCTTCCACGCCGTGCTGGGCGACGACCCGGCCGCCGGGCTGCTGGACTTCGCCCGGGGCGTGAACGCCACCCAGATCGTGCTGGGCACCAGTCGGCGGCCCGCCTGGCAGTACCTGTACGGGCCGGGCGTCGGCACCACGGTGACCCGGGAGGCCGGGGACATCGACGTCCACATGGTCACCCACGAGCACGCCGGGCACGGGCGGCACGGCAAGATACCGGTCCGCCGGATCACCGACCTGGGCCGTACCCGGACGGTCGCCGGCTGGCTGATCGGGCTGGTCGGCCCGCCGCTGATGGCGATCGTGCTGACCGCGATCGGCGGCCTGGGGCTCTCCACCGACATGCTGCTGTTCCTGTCGCTGACGGTGTGCGCGGCGCTGGTCGGCGGGCTGCTGCCGGCGATCGGCTCGGCGCTGGTCGGCTCCTCGGTGCTGAACTACTACTTCACCCCGCCGCTGCACACGTTCACCATCAACGAGCCGCAGAACATCATGGCGGTGGCGATCTTCACCATCGTCGGCATATCGGTGGCGTCGGTCGTGGACCTCGCGGCCCGGCGCACCCAGCAGGCGGCCCGCAGTCAGACCGAGGCGCAGACGCTCAGCGCGCTGGCCGGCACGGTGCTGCGCGGCGCGCCCAACGGGGACGGCGTGCTGACCGCGCTGATGGAGCAGGTCCGGGAGACCTTCGGGCAGGAGAGCGCCGCACTGCTGGAGCGGCCCGGTCCGCTCGCCGCCTGGGTTCCGGTGGCCGCCGCCGGCCCGCGCCCGCCGGAGCGGCCGGAGGAGGCCGACGTGGACGTCCCGGTCGGTGACAGCCTGGCGCTGGTGCTGCGCGGCCG
>NZ_JAHSQD010000917.1 GCF_020103755.1 Streptomyces sp. LS1784 | reverse complement strand
GGCCCGCTCGCTGGTGCTGCACGCGGGCACCCCGGCCGGCCCGCACGCGGCGGGCGACCGGGTGGCCTGCGTCAAGCTGGACGGCTGAGGCCGGGCCACCCGAAAAGCCGTCCGCGACCCCCGGGGATCGTCCGCCCCCGGGGGCCGTCCGGAGTCCTCGGGCCGGTCAGGAGCCGAGGGTGGCGACCAGCACCGCCTTGATGGTGTGCAGCCGGTTCTCGGCCTGGTCGAACACGACGGAGTGCGCCGACTCGAACAGCTCGTCGGTGCACTCCAGCTCGGCCATGCCGGTCGCCTCGTACATCTGCCGCCCGACCACCGTGCCGAGGTCGTGGAAGGCGGGCAGGCAGTGCAGGAACTTCACGTCCGGGTTGCCGGTGGCCCGGACGGTGTCCATGGAGACCTGGTACGGCGCGAGCAGCTCGATCCGCTCGGCCCAGACCTCCTTGGGCTCGCCCATCGAGACCCAGACGTCGGTGTAGAGGAAGTCGGCGCCGACCACGCCTTCGGCCACGTCCTCGGTCAGGGTGATCCGGGCGCCGGTCGTCTCGGCCAGGGCCTGCGCCGACTTCTGCACCTCCGCGGTCGGCCAGAGCGCGCGCGGGGCGACGATCCGGATGTCCATGCCGAGCAGGGCGCCGGTGACCAGCAGCGAGTTGCCCATGTTGGAGCGGGCGTCGCCGAGGTAGGCGAGGGCGACGTCGGGGAGCGGCTTGACGGTGTGCTCGGTGATGGTGAGCACGTCGGCCAGCATCTGGGTGGGGTGCCACTCGTCGGTCAGGCCGTTCCAGACCGGGACGCCGGAGTACTCGGCGAGCTCCTCGACGACCTCCTGGCCGTGGCCGCGGTACTCGATGCCGTCGAACATCCGGCCGAGCACTCGGGCGGTGTCCTTGATCGACTCCTTGTGGCCGATCTGCGAACCCGCGGGGTCCAGGTAGGTGGTGGTGGCGCCCTGGTCGTGGGCGGCGACCTCGAAGGCGCAACGGGTGCGGGTGGAGGTCTTCTCGAAGATCAGCGCGATGTTCTTGCCGCGCAGCCGGGGCTGCTCGGTGCCCGCGTACTTCGCCGCCTTGAGACCGGCGGCGAGGTCCACCAGGAAGCGGAACTCCTGGGGCGTGAAGTCGAGCTCCTTGAGGAAGTGCCTGTTCCGGAGGTTGAAGGCCATGCCGGGCTCCTGGGGTGACGGGACTGCGGGAAAGCGGCAAGTCTATACGATACTCGGAATTTCTATACAGAGGCAGGGTGGAGGAAGGGAGCCCACGGGGCAACTCCCCTCCTCCGGCGCCACCGTCACAGCCGAGGATCGACCGGCTCCGACTCCAGCGCGAGCACCGCGAAGACCGGCTCGTGCACCCGCCACAGCGGCTCCCCCGCCGCCAGCCGGTCCAGCGCCTCCAGGCCCAGCGCGTACTCGCGCAGCGCCAGCGAGCGCTTGTGGCCCAGCGCGCGCAGCCGCAGCCGGTCGAGGTGCTCGGTGTAGTCCGGGCCGTAGACGATCCGCAGGTACTCCCGGCCGCGCACCTTCACCCCGGGCTGCACCAGACCGCCCGGCCGGCCCTCGCCACGCACCGTGCGCGCCGGCGAAACCAGCGGCTTGACCACCATTCCCTCGCCGCCCGCCGCGGTCAGCTCCTCCCACCAGGCGGTGGCGGCGGCCATCGAGGCCTCGTCCTCGGTGTCCACCAGGATCCGCCGGGTGCGGTGCAGCACCGGCTCCTTCCGGCGCTCCGGGCTTCCCGGGCCGCCGGTCGCGTCGGCGGTGGCGGTCGCGTCGGCGGTGACGTTGGTCGCGGCGGTGGCGTTGGTCGCGGCGGTGGCGGCAGCGGTGTCGGCGGCCACCAGGCGGTCGATCAGGTCCAGGTGCTCGTCGTGCGGGCGCACCGCGAGGTTCACCCCCTCGGCCGCGAGCAGCTGGAACGGCGCGAGCCGGATGCCCGACAGGCCCTCGGTCGGCCAGCAGTAGCGCCGGTACGCCTCGGTGAACGCCCGTGCGTCGGCCGCGCGCCGGCGCTGGCGGGCGGTCAGGTGGGCGAGGTCCAGGCCGCGCCCGGCCGCCCGCTCCAGCGCGGACAGCACCTCCGGCAGG
>NZ_JAHSQD010000916.1 GCF_020103755.1 Streptomyces sp. LS1784 | reverse complement strand
CCCCCGGGGGCGGCGCCGCGCCGGCGACCGGCGGCGGCACGGGTGGTGGTACGGGCGGCTCCGGCGGTACGGGCGGCGGCGCTCCGGCGGTGAACACCCCCGAGATCATGGCGCTGCCGGTCTGCGCCTCCTCGCAGGTGGCGCTGGAGCTGGCCGGCACCCAGAACTCGTACCAGCCCAAGGACAAACCCCGGCTGGCCCTGACCGTCAAGAACTCCTCCGGCGCCAACTGCCGGGTGGACCTGGGCCGCACCGCCTCCGTGATCACGGTGAGCGGCAGCAACAACGACCGGGTCTGGTCCTCCGGCGACTGCCCGGCCGACAAGGGCGGCATCTGGGTGCAGCTCGGCGCGAACGGCAGCCAGACCGAGACCTTCACCTGGGATCGCAGCCGCAGCAAGCCGCAGTGTGCGACCGCCGACCAGACGCCGCCGGCGAGCGGCACCTACGTGGTCCTCGCGGAACTCACCGGACTCTCCGGGGACAAGGTCTCGGCGCGGGCCTCGATCCGGCTGGACAGCTGAGAACCGGTCAACTTCCACCGGAGTCCCCGGCCGCACGGCCGGGGGCTCCGTCGTGTCCGGGCGCGGGTACGTACGGGCCGGGGCTCGGTACGGACGTGCGACGGCCCCCGGGAGGCGTTCGCTCCCCGGGGGCCGTCGCCGTGTTCGGGCGTCCGTACGGCTGCGCGTCCGGTCAGACGTAGCGCTCCAGGATGGACGATTCGGCAAGGCGGGACAGGCCCTCGCGGACCGAGCGGGCACGGGTCTCACCGACGCCCTCGACGGTCTGCAGGTCGTCGATGCTCGCGGCGAGCAGCTTCTGGAGGCCGCCGAAGTGCTCGACCAGGCGCTCTATGACCGTGTTGGGCAGGCGCGGGATCTTCGCCAGCAGGCGGTAGCCGCGCGGCGAGACGGCGGCGTCCAGCGACTCCGGCGAGCCCGAGTAGCCGAGCGCCTTGGCGACGGTCTGGAGGTCCAGCAGCTCGGCGTGGGTGAGCGCCTCCAGGTCGGCCAGCACCTCGGTGACCGTCCGGCCCTTCTTGGCCGCCCGCTCCGGGAAGTAGTCCCGGGCGACCAGCTCGCGCTCCGGCTCCACGCCCGCGATCAGCTCGTCCAGCTGGAGCGAGAGCAGCCGGCCGTCGATGCCGAGCTCCAGCACGTAGCCGGCGATCTCGGTGGCGATCAGCCGGACCATCTCCAGGCGCTGGGCCACGGCGGTGACGTCCCGGACCGTCACCAGGTCCTCGATCTCCAGCGCGGAGAGCGTGCCGGCCACCTCGTCCAGGCGCAGCTTGTAGCGCTCCAGGGTGGCCAGCGCCTGGTTGGCGCGGGACAGGACGGTGGTGGAGTCCTCCAGCACCCGGCGGGTGCCGTTGACGTACATCGCGATCAGCCGCATCGAGTGCGAGACCGCGACCACCGGGTAGCCGGTCTGCCGGTTGACCCGCTCGGCGGTGCGGTGGCGGGTACCGGTCTCGTCGGTGGGGATGGTCGAGTCCGGCATCAGGTGCACGCCGGCCCGGACGATCTTGGTGATGTCCTTGTCGAGCACCACCGCGCCGTCGAGCTTGCACAGCTCGCGCAGCCGGGTGGCGCTGAACTCGACGTCCAGGACGAAGCCGCCGGTGCACACGGACTCGACGGTCTTGTCGAAGCCCAGCACGATCAGACCGCCGGTGTTGGCCCGCAGGACCCGCTCCAGGCCGTCACGAAGCGCGGTACCGGGCGCGATGGCGGTGAGGGAGGCCCGCAGCAGGGCCTCCTCGCGGGAGGCCTTGTCCGCCCCCCGGTCGCTGGCTGCCACGTGACTCCTCCGGTCGACCCCGTGCCTCGCGCCGTGCGCCGGTCCGCGGTCTGTTGCTCTGTCGCTCAGTACCGCTCGGTACTGCCTTCTGGCCAATGAGACTGGAGAAAGTCTAACTGCGTGTGGCTTCGGCAGGGCTTGGGTCAGCGCAGTTCGTCGGAGTCGAGCGGCTCCCAGCCGTCCATCAGCTCCTCGGGGTACGCCGCCGGGCGGTCCGCGGCCCGGGCGGAGCGCGGGGCCGGCGGCGCCGACGGTGCCTCACCGCGGGGCTCGGTGCGCGGCTT
>NZ_JAHSQD010000915.1 GCF_020103755.1 Streptomyces sp. LS1784 | reverse complement strand
CGCGGGGGCGTGCAGGTCCGCGAGCGGGTCGTGCGCCCCGCCCCGCTCAGCCGGTGGGCACCGGCTCCCGGACGGAGCGCTCCAGCGGGCGCAGCGCCCGCAGCACGATCAGCAGCGGTATGACGCCGAAGACCCCGAACGACATGTCGATGAATCGCCATGCCAGCGGAATCCCGCGCAACGGCCCGCAGATCAGCGCCAGCGGAATGACGGCCCCGCAGGCGAGCGCGGCCCAGCGGATCACCCAGATGTTGCGGACCGGGTCCTTGAGCGGCCCCCAGAAGGCGGCGGCGATCACCAGGTGGGCGAAGGCCAGCCAGTCGGTCCCGTAGGCCAGGAAGGGGTAGCGCTCGTTGGTCTCGGCGAGGCCGGTGTGGACCTGCTCGAACCAGGCCGTCGCGGCCGGGAGGCGGTCGCTCAGCGGGGCGGCCGGGCCGGAGGCGAAGTCGACCAGCCAGCGGGTCTCGGTCTCCAGCGGGAACGCGGTGAGACCGCTGAGCACCAGGCAGACCAGGAAGAACCAGAGCCATCGTCGGACCTTGCGAAGGATGACCGCCGAGTCGCCGTCCATCTCGCACACCTCCATGCCGAGCATGCCGAAGTGCAGGCGGAGCCTTGTCCCGTCTGCGCGGAACCGACTCTAGACCCATCTTTTGAACGCGTTCAACTCACCTTCGGGAGGGTGTGCGGGCGGAGGGCCGGCCGGTCCCGGAACGCGCCGGTGCCCGGGCTCCGTGGAACCCGGGCACCGGTGGCGGGCGCTCCGCCCTGTGCGGCCGTTACGCCGTGTAGGTGTACGTCGCCGGCGCGCTGGTCCCGCCCGCCGTGGTGACGGTGACGTCCACCGGACCGGGCTGGGCACCCGCCGGGGCCGTGGCCGTGCAGAAGGACGGGCCGCAGGAGACGTGGGTGGCCGGCACCCCGCCGAAGGCCACCGTCCCGTACGTCAGGTTGCTGCCCGACACGGTCACCCGGGTCCCGCCGGCGGCCGGGCCGGAGGCGGGGGACAGGCTGCTGATCGCCGGGGCGGCGGGCGCCGGCGGAGGGGCGCCGGTGTAGTCGAAGGCGGCCGGGGCCGCGGCCGTGCCGCCGGGCGTCACCACGCTGACCGGGGCGCTGCCGGAGCCGCCCGGGGTGGTCACCGTGCAGGCGGTGTCGGTGCAGGTGCCGGGCGCCGGAACGCCGCCGACCAGCACCATGCCGCTGGTCAGGTTGCTGCCGCTGACCGTCACCGTGGTGCCGCCGGCGCCCGGGCCGGTGGCGGGGTCGAGGCCGGTGACGGTCGGTGCGGGCTGGACGGTTGCCGGCAGGTAGCTCCTGCTGACGAGGTCGTAGCGGGAGATGTGCCCGGTCGGGTCGGTGTCGTTCGGGTTGGCGACCGTCGCCGTGATCACGCCCGCGATCGGCACTCCGGGTGTGGTCGCCAGGTTGAGCTTCATGAAGTTGTACGCCCCGGCCGCCCGGGTGGCGGTGAACACGGCCTCCAGGTGGCGGTGGTCGGGGGAGAGGGCCGAGGTGAAGGTGTAGTCCTGCGGCGTGGGGAAGAACATCGCGCCGTCGGTGGTGACGCCCGGCGGCAGGTCGAGGGTGATGTGCGTCGGCCCGGTCAGGTCCGCGGTGCCGGACGAGGTCCAGCCCACCGACATGTTGCCGGTGGTGAAGAAGCCGCCGGGATAGTTCCCGCTCTGTGACACGGTCACGTGCTGGGCGGAGGCCGATGTCGCGGCGGTCGGGGCGGCGGTGGCACCGGTGGCGAGGACGGCGCCGGTGGTGAGGGTGGTCACGGACAGCGCGGCGGCGAGGCTCGCTTTGGCCAGTCGGGTGATCATGGGTCGATCATCACCGAACCAACGCTCCGCCCTCACGGTTTTCTCGAATGCGGGTTCGGGAATGGCGGAATTCCGTCGAAACCCTGTTCTGAATCGGTCACCCGCACCGTCGCCCACCTGCTGCTCCGCCCGCCCGCAAGGTCCGTTTCGGTCGATGTCGGTGCGAACCTCTAATCTTGTCCCCCGTGACCGCCATCGCAGACCCGCCCATCGAGCCCGGCCTCCGACCGCCCGCCGGCCCGGCCGTCGCCGCGCGCCCCGCGCCCG
>NZ_JAHSQD010000914.1 GCF_020103755.1 Streptomyces sp. LS1784 | reverse complement strand
CCGACACGCCACGCCGTCGCCCGGCCTCTGCGCCCGGCCGACCGGTGACCGGGCGGGCCCGGCCCGTGGGCCGCCCGGCGGCGGGCCCCAGGGGCGCGTAACCTGCTGGGGCGGACGGATGGAGGGGCCGATGGCGATGGAGGAGCAGCGGGCCGGAAGCCGGGTCAGCCGGCCGGAGAACCGGCTGGTCCGGCGCGGGTTCACCGACCCGGCGCGGGCGGTGCGGCTGTTGGAGGGCCCCGGGCTGGAGGGCCTGGCCGACGACCCCCTGCTGCTGGACGCGCTCGGCGCCACCGCCGACCCCGACCTCGCGCTGCTCGGCCTGGCCCGGCTGCTGGAGGCCGCCGACGAGGCCGACCGGCACATCCTGCGCGACACCCTCACCACCTCCAAGCCGCTGCGCGACCGGCTGCTCGGGGTGCTCGGCGTCTCCACCGCGCTCGGTGACCACCTGGCCCGGCACCCGCACGACTGGCACGTGCTGGTCACCTTCGAACTGCGCGACATGCACCCCGGCCCGGAGGACTTCCGCCGCGCCCTCACCGAGGGCGTGCGCACCGGCGAGCGCGGTCCGGCGGACGCGCTGCGCGTCGCCTACCGCCGCTGCCTGCTCGCCATCGCGGCCCGCGACCTCACCGGCACCGCCGACCTCGCGCAGACCGCCGCCGAACTCGCCGACCTGGCCGGCGCCACCCTCCAGACCGCCCTGGACCTCGCCGCCGAGCACGACCCGGAGGCCGCTGAGGCCTGTCGGCTCGCGGTGATCGGCATGGGCAAGTGCGGAGGCCGCGAACTCAACTACGTCTCGGACGTGGACGTGGTGTTCGTCGCCGAGCCGCGCGAGGGGGTGGACGAGCTGGAGGCGCTCAAGGCCGCGACCCGGCTGGCCGCCGCCCTCACCCGGCTGTGCGCGGACACCACCGGCGAGGGCACCATCTGGCCGGTGGACGCCAACCTGCGCCCCGAGGGCCGCAACGGCCCGCTGGTGCGCACCCTGGCGAGCCACCTCGCCTACTACCAGCGCTGGGCCAAGACCTGGGAGTTCCAGGCGCTCCTCAAGGCCCGCCCGGTCGCCGGGGACGCGGAGCTCGGCACCGCGTACGTCGAGGCGCTCGCCCCGATGGTCTGGCAGGCCGCCGCCCGGGAGAACTTCGTCGCCGACGTGCAGCAGATGCGCCGCCGGGTGGTCGACTCCATCCCCGTCACCGAGCTGGACCGCCAGCTCAAGCTCGGCCCGGGCGGCCTGCGCGACGTCGAGTTCTCCGTGCAGCTGCTCCAGCTGGTGCACGGCCGCACCGACCCGGCGCTGCGCAGCGGCAACACCCTGGAGGCGCTGGCCGCGCTCTCCCGGGGCGGGTACGTGGGCCGGGCGGACGCCGCCTCGTTGGACGCCGCGTACCGCTTCCTGCGCTCGCTGGAGCACCGCATCCAGCTGTACCGGCTGCGCCGCACCCACCTGATGCCCACCGGGGCCGAGGACCTGCGCCGGCTGGCCCGCTCGCTGGCGGCGCTGATCAACGACGACACCCGCGCCGACCCGGTGGCGGCGCTGCACCGCGAGTGGAAGCGGCACGCGGTGGAGGTCCGGCGGCTGCACGAGAAGCTGTTCTACCGGCCGTTGCTCGACGCCGTCGCCGAACTGCCGCCGGGCGCCACCGGGCTGACCCCGGAGGCGGCCCGGGCCCGGCTGGAGGCGCTGGGCTACGCGGACCCGGCGGCCGCGCTGCGGCACATCAGCGCGCTCGCCTCCGGGGTGAGCCGCAAGGCCGCGATCCAGCGCACCCTGCTGCCGGTGCTGCTCGGCTGGTTCGCCGAGTCCGCCGACCCGGACGCCGGGCTGCTCAACTTCCGCCAGGTCTCCGACGCGCTCGGCCGCACCCCCTGGTACCTGCGGTTGCTGCGGGACGAGAGCGCAGCCGCCGAACAGCTGGCCAGGGTGCTGTCGGCCGGCCGGCTCGGCCCCGACCTGCTGCTGCGCGCCCCCGAGGCGGTGGCCATGCTGGGAGACCCGCAGGGTCTGGAGCCGCGCGGCCGGGCCGCCCTGGAGGGGGAGATCCGGGCCGCCGTCGGCCGGGCCGGGTCCACCGCCGCCGCGGTGGCCG
>NZ_JAHSQD010000913.1 GCF_020103755.1 Streptomyces sp. LS1784 | reverse complement strand
ACCGGCCGGTGGCCGCGGCTGCCGCGCTGCCCGTGCCCCCGTCGCCGCCCGCGCCTGCCGCGCTGCCCGCGCCCCTGTACGGGCCGGCGTTCTCCTCGTACCCGGCCGAGGAAGTGGCCTGGCTGCTCAAGGACCTCTCCGGGGTCGTGCTCGAAGCCCCCACCGAGGAGCGGGAGGAGGCCGTCCAGAACGGCGGCGCGCACTACGCCGAGTCCCTGCCGGTCGAGTACCAGCCCAGCCCCGAGTACCAGGAGCTGTTCCACCAGGCGCTGCGCGGCTCCGCCGGCCGGATCGCGCTCGCCGTCGGCACCGTCGCCGAGACGCTGCTGCGCGAGCGCGGTCCCGGGCTGGTGCTCGCCTCGCTGGCCCGGGCCGGCACGCCCGTCGGCATCCTGGTGCGCCGCTGGCTGTCCTTCGCGCACGGCCTGTCCGTGCCGCACTACGCGGTCTCGATCGTGCGCGGCCGCGGCATCGACCCGGTCGCGCTGCGGTACCTGGCGGCCCATCACCGCGCCGGGGACGTGGTGTTCGTGGACGGCTGGACCGGCAAGGGCGCGATCACCCGCGAACTCGCCGACGCGCTGGCCGGCACCGGCTTCGACCCGGACCTCGCGGTGCTCGCCGACCCGGGTCGCTGCGTGCGGACGTACGGCACCCGGGACGACTTCCTGATCCCGTCCGCCTGCCTCAACTCCACGGTCTCCGGGCTGGTTTCGCGCACCGTGCTGCGGCCCGGGCTGATCGGGCCGGACGACTTCCACGGCGCCAAGCACTACGCCGAACTGGCCGGGAGCGACGTCTCGGCGGCCTTCCTGGACGCGGTGGCCGCCCGCTTCGGCGAGGTCCGTACCGCGGCGGTCGAGGGCTCCGAGCGGCTCGCCGCCGACCCGCACCGGGCGCCCGACTGGACCGGCTGGGCCGCCGTCGAGCGGATCAGCGCCGAGTACGGCATCGACAACGTCAACCTGGTCAAGCCCGGCGTCGGCGAGACCACCCGGGTGCTGCTGCGCCGCGTCCCCTGGCGCATCCTCGCCCGGCGCGGCGCCGGTGCGGACCTCGACCACGTCCGGCTGCTCGCCGCCCAGCGCGGCGTCGAGGTCGAGGAGGTGGACGGCCTGCCGTACACCTGCGTCGGCCTGATCCACCCCCGCTACAGCCGCGGGGCGACCGGGGACGACGGGCGTGCCGTGACCGGCGGGCGCGCCGTGACCGAGACTGCGGGGAGGGATTCCTGATGGGTGTTCTGGTGGCCAGCGACCTCGACCGGACGCTGATCTACTCCGAGCGGGCCATGGCCCTGGGCGCGCCCGACCGGCTAGCGCCGCGGCTGCTCTGCGTCGAGGTGTACCAGGGGCGGCCGCTGTCCTTCATGACCGAGCGGGCCGCCGGGCTGCTCGCCGAACTCGCCCGGGAGGCCTGCTTCGTGCCGGCCACCACCCGGACGCCGGAGCAGTACGGGCGGGTCAACCTGCCCGGTCCGACGCCGGACTGGGTCCCCGCGTACGCGATCTGCGCCAACGGCGGGCAGCTGCTGGTGGACGGCGTGCCGGACCGCGACTGGCGGGCCGAGATCACCGCGCGGATCGCCGCCGGTTCGGCCCCGCTGGAGGAGGTGGTCCGGCGGCTCGCGCTGTGCGCCGACCCGGAGTGGACGCACAAGCGGCAGGTCGCCGACGAGCTGTTCGCCTACCTGGTGGTCGAGCGGGCCGCGCTGCCGGCGGGCTGGCTGGCGGAGCTGACCGGCTGGTGCGCCGAGCGCGGCTGGACGGTTTCCCTGCAGGGCCGCAAGGTGTACGCGGTGCCCGCGCCGCTCACCAAGAGCGCCGCGCTGGCCGAGGTCGTGCGGCGCAGCGGCGCCGACACCGTGCTGGCGGCCGGGGACTCGCTGCTCGACGCGGACCTGCTGCTCGCGGCGGACGCCGGCTGGCGCCCGGGGCACGGCGAGCTCGCGGACAGCGGCTGGACGGCCCCCGGCGTCACCGCCCTGACGGAGGTGGGGGTGACGGCGGGGGAGGAGATCGTCCGGCGGTTCCTGGCGAGGGCGTCGGCCGTGCCGGTCGGGGCCTGACCGGGGCGATCAGGTGCCGACGGCCGGCGGCCGCCGGCC
>NZ_JAHSQD010000912.1 GCF_020103755.1 Streptomyces sp. LS1784 | reverse complement strand
GGGCGTCGCGGTCGTGCCGGCGGCAGCCGTGGTGGCGGCGACGGTCGGCGTGGCCGGGGCGGTGGCACCGCCGTCGGCCGCCGACGGGTCGCAACCGGTCAGCGCCAGGCCGACGGTGAGGACGAGTCCGGCGAATCCGGCCAGGCCGGCCCGGCGCCGACCGGGTATCCGTGAAGGCATGGGGGGGAGAACGCTCCGTTCCGTTTGGATGAGTCGTGCGATTCAAGCAGGAGTCGCACACGCACCGTCCACGGAATCCCCACTCGTTGGCAGATCGAGACCTTCCGGCCGTCGAGCGTCGCCGCCCCGCGTTCACCGGCCACCCTCACCACCCGGTCGTCGGCACCCACGGCCCGACCCTGGCCACCCGGCTGACCCCGCCGGCCACCACCGGCTGACCCCGCGAACCCGCCGACCCGCCGACCCGCCGACCCGCCGTCAGCGCAGCTCCGCCGTCCGGCGCTCGAACACCTCGGGGCGGGCGGTCTCCAGCGCCGTGGAGACCGCGCCGAGGAGCACCGCCTCCTCCCCCAGGAGGCTCGGCGCGAGCGTCGGACGCATCGGGGCGAGCCGGTGCAGCGCCTGCTCCAGCGGTTCCAGGAGCAGGTCCGCGCTGCTGCCGATCCCGCCGCCCAGCACCACCAGGTCCGGATCCAGGACGGCCGACAGCACGGCCACCGCGTAGGCGAGCCGCTCGGCCTCCCACTCCACGGCCCGGACCGCCGCGGACTCCCCGGCCCGGGCCCGCTCGAACACCTGCTTCGCCGTCAACTGCCGCGCCGCGGAATCCCCGTCCGACCCGAAGTGCCGGGCGGCACGCACCACGGCGTCCGCGGCGGCCTCCTGCTCGATGGTCGTGGCCGGCTCGCCGGCCCGCCCGGGCAGCGGGACCAGACCGATCTCGCCCAGCGCCCCGTGCGCACCGAGCAGCAGCTCGCCGTCCTTCACCACGCCCAGGCCGAGCCCGGTGCCGACCAGCAGGTAGGCGAACATCCGACTGCCCCGCCCCGCACCCAGGGTGTACTCGCCGAGCGCCGCCAGGTTGGCGTCGTTGGCCACCGAGACGGCCGTCCCCAGGCCCTCCCCAATCCGGTCGAACAGCCCTGGCCTGCCCCAGCCGGGCAGGCTGCTGGCGTAGCGCACCCCGCGCCGCTGTTCGTCCCACACCCCGGGGGTGCCGATCACCGCGTGCACGATGTCCCCGGCAGCCAGGCCCGCCTCGGCGGTCGCCTCGTGCGCGGCGGCGACCACGGCGTCCGCGACGGCGTTCGCCGAGCGGCCGCGGTTGGCCACGTCCCTGCGGGCGACCACCGTCCCGGCCAGGTCCGCCACCGCCACCCGCAGCCGGGCCCGGCCGATGTCCACGCCGAGCACGTGCCCGGCCGTCGGGTCGACCTCGTACAGCACGGCCGTGCGGCCGCGCTCGGGGGCCAGCCGCCCGGCCTCGCGGACCAGGCCGGCCCGCTCCAGCTCGGCCAGCGCGGCCGAGACGGTCGGCTTGGACAGACCGGTGTCCCTGGCCAGCTGAGCGCGCGAGGAGCCACCGCCGGTGCGCAGCAGCTCCAGCAGCAGCCACTCGTTGTTGCTGCGCAGCCGCTGCCGGTTCCACGGCACCCCGGGGGCCCCGGCCGCCGGGCGACTGGTCGGCTGGTGGGGGCTCATGGGGTTCCTCCGGTCTGGATCTTCGGGCGCGGGTCGGGGTCGGGTACGGCCGGTTGGGCCCGGCCCGCGGCGTCCGGGCCGGGCGCCGCCGCCCAAGTATGACCGGAGATCATCCGGCGTTCGCCTGCCGTATCCGTACGGCCCCGCAGGCGACTCCCGTGGACGTCTCCGGGAGCGCCGCGCAGAGCCCGCCGCTCCTCCGTTACAACACTGTCTCCGGCCAGTCAACGTTTCACCCGCATGTGGGCGTGCCGCGCCCGGGCGCGTGATCATGGGCGTATGCACTTCCGGTACGGCAACCGAGCGAAGGGCCCGCGGCCCGCGGCACCGGACTCCCGGTCCCTGGCGGCCACCGCGGCGGCCCTCGCCGCACGACTCGGCGCGATCACCGGCGGTGACGGCGACGACGACCCGGAGCGGCTCCGCGAGGTCCTCGCCGCCGCCCCGGTCG
>NZ_JAHSQD010000911.1 GCF_020103755.1 Streptomyces sp. LS1784 | reverse complement strand
CGAGCCGAGTCCGCGGACGGCCGGGTCGGCGGTGCCGATGCCGGGAGGGTGCGGTCCGGGCTTGTCGGGAGCCTGCGGCGGCTCCAGCTGGTGGGCGCGGTTGCGCAGGCCGGACAGCTCGTCGCCGAGGCGTCCGAACCAGTCGGCCACTGGCTGCTGGGAGCGCGCCAGTTCGGCGGCCTCGGCCGACCGGGCGATCACCGGGGCGAGCCGGTCGGCGAAGTCCGCGGGGGTGCTCAGCGGGCCGGACGGCCGGTCGAGGTCGGCGCGCAGCGGGGCCAGCACCTGGTCGTCGAAGTCCCGGACGATCCGGCTGTGCCCGGGCCTGGGGTTCGGAGCGTTCTCGGAGACGGTGATCCAGTCCGCCAGCTCGGCGCGCAGGTCCTTGAGGGTGCGCAGGTCCCGGGGCAGCCCGATCACCGTGACGTCGTTCTCGCGGTCGAGCCGCACCTCGGGCACCAGCCGCAGCACCCGGTGGACCGGGTCGGCGGCCTTGTCGGCGCTGAACACGAACAGCAGCCGGTCGCCGGGCTTGATGTTGTTGGCGGTGCCGGCGGCGAACAGCTCGGCCCGGCCGCCGGGGTTCAGCTGTCCGGGCGTCAGCTGGTACGGGCGGCGGCGCAGCACCGCCAGTTCGTTCCAGGCGGAGCGGGCGGCGAGGTCCTCGGCGGTCTCGAAGGACTGCGGGTCCTCGCCAGGGCCGGGGACGCTCTGGCTGCGGGCGCCGCGCGGGATGGTCACGGTCGGGTCCTCGGCGGCCCGCGGGTCGTGGTCGAGCGTGTAGGCGAGGTAGGTGTCGGCGGCGACGCCGGGCCGGGGCCGGTGCCCGACCAGCCGGCCGAGCAGGGTGAGCGAGCCCTCCTCGGTGGCGGTGCGCAGGTAGCCCTCGTTGGCGATCCGTTCCGAGTAGAAGGTGAGCACGTCGGCGAGCACGGCCCAGGAGTCCAGCAGCGCGATCGCCGGGTCGTCCGGGGTGCGGACGGTCAGGTCGCGCAGCGCCGGGTAGGCGGGTCCGGACAGCCGGGCGAGCAGGCTGTTGAGGAACTCCCCGTAGCTGCCGACCCGGTAGCCGATGGCGTCCAGCCCGGGCGGGTTGAACAGCGGGACCGGCGTCGCGGTGGCGGTGCCCGCGCAGCCGCAGGTGCACTGGCCGCTCATCGGCCACCTCCGATCACGATCGAGAGCCGGCCGTTCTCCGGCCAGTCGGGGTCGTTGTCGCAGCCGGCGATCTCCAGCGCGCCGAGCCGCAGCAGCCCGTCGGCCAGCTCGCCGTCGTCCCGCCCGAACTGCCGCCGCAGCCGGGTGACCCGGGCACTGACCACGCCCGGTACGGCGGCGGCCGCGGCCACCAGCCGGGAGACCCGCACCGGCTCGCCGAAGCCCAGCGCGTCCGGGTGGAAGAAGCCGAGGCGGCCGTCCGGCAAGGCGCGGTTGCCCAGCACCCGCCGCAACTCGGCGAGCACGTGGCCGCGTTGGTAGCCGGGGGCGGCGCAGACCTGCAGTTCGAGGTCGAGCGGCACCACCAGGGCGGGGCGGACGACCAGGTCGTGGCCGATCCGGCGGTACGCCTCCAGGCCGTGTCCGACCGCTTCGAGCAGGGCGGTGTCCGCGGTGGCGTGCCCGTACGGCTCGACGGCGACGTGGACCTCCTGGCCGCTGCCGGTCCAGCGGAGTTCGGCGGCGGCCCGCCGGACGCCCGGCAGGGCAGCGGCCAGCTCCGCGTAGTCGGCGGCGGTGACGGCGCGGAGCCGGGTGCGGCTTAGCGCGAGCGGGGCCAACTGCCGTACCTGGTCGAGCGGTTCAGGATCGGTGCCGCCGCTCGCGGGCATCGGGTTGCGGACCCGGAGCAGCGCGTCCTGCGGCGGTATGGCGGTGCTGCGCCCCCTCAGGTGGGGCGGCTGGTCCTGGCAGACCACCAGGTGGTTGATGGCCTCCGCGCCGACGTTGCCGGCCGTGCCGTTGCCGATCCGGTAGGCGACCCGCAACTCCGCGCCGGGCCGGGGCGGCTGACCGTGCCGCCCGTCGCCGAAGCGCAGCGCGAGGCGGCCGTCGTCCTCCGGCTCGCCGACGAAGTGCCGGTCGCGCGGGCCGTCGGCGAGCAGGTCCCGGCGGGGCG
>NZ_JAHSQD010000910.1 GCF_020103755.1 Streptomyces sp. LS1784 | reverse complement strand
GACCAGGCCCCGACGGCCGGGCCCGCGGCCCCGCCGCGCCCGCAGCCGCCCGCCGTCCACCACGCGGTGATCTGCGTCAACGCCCCGGCGATGGCCGCCTCCGGCCCCGACGGCCAGCTGCGCGGCCACGGCCTGCACGGCTTCTACCGCAACGGCGTCCGGGTGCTCGCCCGGATGGAGCTGCGGCTGGGCGGCATGGAGCCGTTGCCGCTCCAGGGCACCCTGACCAGCACCGCTCAGGCCCGCTTCCTCGGTGCCGTCCGCCTCCCCGGCGACCTCGACCCGGACCCTGCGCTCACCGTCGAGCGGCTGCGCCACGCGGACGGCGTGGAGACGGTGGTCGTGCGCAACACCGGTCCGCGGCTCGCCCGGCTGCCGTTGGAGATAGCCCTCGGCACCGATCTTGGCCCGGTCGCCGAGATCGCCGCCGGGCACCGCCAGCCCGACCTGCCGGGCCAGGTGCAGTCCGCCGGGCTGCGCTGGACGGGCACGGTGCACAGCGCCGTGGTCAGCGCCAAGCCCTCTCCGCACGCCGTCCTGGCCGGTGCCGGGGTGCTCCGCTGGGACCTGGAGGTCCAGCCCGGCGCCCGCTGGTCGGTCGAGCTGCACACCGAGCTGGAGAGTGCCGCCGGCGGCCCGCGCCCGCCAGGCGGCCGCGGCACCGGCGTCCCGCTGCCCTGGTCCGAGCCGGAGGTCCGCAGCGACGACGCTCGGGCCGCCCTGCTGGTCTCCCGCTCGCTGGACGCCCTCGGCGGGCTGCTGTTCGCCGACCCGGACCGCCCGACCGACCTCTACCCGGCCTCCGGAGCACCCTGGCGCTTCGGCCTCGCCCCGGCCGACGCGCTCTGGGCCGCCCGGCTGACCTTGCCGCTCGGCACCCGGCTGGCGGCCGGTACCCTCCGGGCGCTGGCCCGCCGTCAGCTGCTCGCCCCCGCCCCGGGCCGCACCGAGGGGCTGCTGCCCGGCGCCCTGCGCCACGGCGGTCCCGAACTGCCGCCCACGTGCACCGCCACCGAGGCCACCCTGCTGTTCGTCACCGTGTTGGCCGAGGCCTGGCGCTGGGGCCTGCCCCCGGCGGAGGTCGCCGAGCTGCTCCCGGCCGCCGAGCGGGCCCTGGCCGCCCTGCGCGAAGGTCTGGTCGACGGCTTTGTCACCGACCTGAGCCGCCCGTCCGAGGAGCGCTCCGTCCACCCGGTCGCCGTCCGCGCGGAGGTCCAGTCGCAGGCCCACCGCGCCGCCCTGCACGGGGCCGAGCTGCTGGAGGCCTTCGGCCGACCAGGTGCCGAGGACTGGCGCGGCTGGGCGGCCGCGCTGCGCGGGCGCTTCCGCGAGCGGTTCTGGGTCGACGACCTGTCCGGTGGCCGTCCCGCGGCCGGGCTGGCCCCGGGCGGCCAGCCGCTGCCCGCCGTGGCCTCCTCCCTGGTGCACCTGCTGGACACCGGGCTCGCCGACGACGGCGGCCGGCACGAGAGCCTGCTGGACCGCGAGCAGACCCGGCTGCTCGCCCAGCGCCTGGTCTCGCCGGAGCTGGACAGCGGCTGGGGCCTGCGCACCCTGAGCGCCAAGTCACCCCGCTTCAACCCGCTGGGCCACCGCGGCGGCGCGGTGCGGGTCCACGAGACGGCGCTGGCGGTCGCCGGACTGGCCGGGGCCGGTCACGAGAACGAGGCCGGCACCTTGCTGGAGGGCCTGCTCGCCGCGAGCGCCCACTTCGAGGGACGACTGCCGGAGATGTACTCGGGGGAACAGCGCACCCCCGGCTGCCCGCCGGTGCCGCACCCGGCAGCCTGCCGCCCGGCGGCAGTCTCCGCGGCCGGCGCCGTGCACGCGGTGTTCGCCCTCGCCGGGGTCCGGCCCGACGTTCCGGGCTGCCGGGTGCTGGTCCGCCCGGCCCGCACCGCACCGCTCGGCGAGCTGGAGCTGACCGGTCTGCGGGTGGCGGGCGAGCCCTTCTCCGTCCGGGTGAGCCGGATCGGCGTGGCGATGGTGGAGGAGGCATCCGCGGACCTGCAACTCGTCGCCCGCTGAGCCCGCCGCCATGCGCCCGTGCCCGTGCCCACGCCCGTGCCCATGGCGCCGGTGACGCCGGTCACCGACGCCGCGTCCGGCCCGCGTCC
>NZ_JAHSQD010000091.1 GCF_020103755.1 Streptomyces sp. LS1784 | reverse complement strand
CAGGTCCGGACGGCGGCGGTCAGCCGGCCGTGCGGTCCGCGCCACGGCGAGCCGCGTGGGCCGTGAGCAGCCGTTCCCGGGCCTGGTCGTCCTCGGCGGCCTGCGCCGCGGTCCAGGCCAGTGCGACGGACGCCTGGAGCAACGCCCGGTCGGCGGCCGGGGTCACGCAGGCCCGGGCGAACTCCGGCTGGTGGTTGACCGCGCCGCCGCTGTCGATGCCGATGCTGGGGTGCACGCTGGGCAGGACACGGCTGACGTTGCCCATGTCGGTGCTGCCGGTGGGCATCGCGCGCTCCTCCTCCGGGGACACCAGGGGGCGGCCCAGTTCGGTCGCCGCTGCCCGGTAGGCCGCCACCAGGAACGGATCGTGGGCCAGTTCGGCGTACGCGGGTGTCGAGCGGACCTCGTGGGTGCAGCCGGTGGCGACGGCACCGCCTTCGAAGCAGGCCCTGACGCGTGCTTCGAGGCGCTCCAGGGACTCCATGTCGGCGGCGCGCAGGTTGTACAGGGCGCTCGTGTGCGCGGGGACCACGTTGGGCACCTCGCCGCCCCGGGTCACGATGCCGTGCACCTGCTGCCGCGGCTCGAAGTGCTGGCGGCCCACGCCGACGGCGACCTCCGCCACGGTCAGGGCGTCGGCGGCGTTGACGCCCAGGTGCGGGGCGAGTGCGGAGTGCGACTCGCGTCCGGTGTAGCGGACTTCGAGCTCGACCAGCGCGAGGGGGCGGGGAGCGCAGTTGTCCTCGGGGGCCGGATGGACGAGCATCGCCATCGACACCTCGTCGAAGACACCGGCCTCCAGCATGGTGATCTTGCCGCCTCCCTCCTCCTCGGCCGGAGTGCCCAGCACCATGACGGTGATGCCGAGTTCGTCGGCCACGTCCCTCAGCGCCAGGGCCGCACCCACCGACGAGGCGGCGATGATGTTGTGCCCGCAGGCGTGGCCGAGGCCCGGCAGGGCGTCGTACTCCGCACACAGCCCGACCGTGAGCGGGCCGTTGCCGTAGCGGGCGGTGAACGCGGTGTCCAGGCCGCCGGCGCCGGGCACGACGTCGAATCCCTCGTCCCGCAGCAGGCCGCTCACCTTGGCGGCGCTGCGGTGCTCCTTGAACGCGGTCTCCGGCTCGGCGTGAATACTCCTCGACAGTGCGATCAGTTTGTGTTCGGCGCGGTCGACGCTTTCGCGGCAACCACGCATGACCCGAGACGGGATTCGCATCTTCTCTTTCCCCTCCGCATTACCTGGCTCGTCGTCGGCTGGACGGCCGGACAATTTCCGAGCCTTTTCCTTCCTACCGGAGTCTCCGACGAAAAGCGAGACCAGTCTGGAGAATTGACATGGCGTCACTGACATGGAACGTGCGGGCGGGGAACGGGGAACTCTCGGTCGAGATGATGCCCTGGTCGCTGCTGCGCGCGACCGGCTTCCCGGCCGGGCTCCTGGACGGGCTCGCCTCCGGGGAACTGCTCGGCACCGCCGCCGGGGTGCTCGCGGCGGAGCAGGCGGTCGCCGCCGAGCGTGCGCACTTCCTCGACCGGCTGTGGCCGGGGCTGCGGGAGGCCGTACGGACGGTCGAACCGCGCCAGCGGTCGCTGCGGGCCCTCCAGAGCTGCCGCCGGCTGGTGGACGAGGGCGCGCCCCTGGACGAGCGGTGCGCATCGGTCCTCGCGGCGACCGGCGCGCCGGACTGGGCGCCGCGCTGGAACGCCCTGGTCGCCGCGCTCGGCGAGCGGCTGGCGGCAGCCGGGACGGAGCTGGAGGCGGCACTGCTGCGAGCCCGGCTGCACACCGCGGAGGCCGCCGGCCGTGACGACTTCGGGCACGCCGTGTTCGTGTCGAACCCCTCGTTCCACCACACGGCCCTGGAGACACCGCCGCTGACGCATCCGGGCTGGGCGCAGACACGGGACGAGGGCGGCGCCCTGCCGCGGTCCCTGCGTCGTCAGGTCGACACCCTGCACCGCTATCTGCGCCGGTTCGCGACCAAGTGCGAGACCGTCTCGTTCTTCGGCCCGGTGCTGTTCGGCCGTCTGGTGCCGGAGCAGGACGAGGCCCTGCTGGTCGGTGCGCCCGGCCGCGAGAAGGTCGTGGTCGAGGCGAGTGCCTGGCTGGTGGAGGAGCTGCGCGAGCAGGCCGCCCGCGAGGTGCCGCTGACGCGGCAGCATGTGTGGCCCAGTCCGCTGTTCCGCCGGCCGGACTCGTCCCCGGTGCTGGAACGGGCCGTGGACGGGCGCAGGTTCAAGGTCGCGGGGCCCGCGCTGGCGCTGTGGAGTGCCGCCTGCGCGGCGCCGGGGAGCCGACTCGACTCGCTCGTCGGCGCCGCCGGTCCCGTGCCGCCCCCGCATCAGGCGGGGGCGGAAGACGCGTACGCGGCCAAGCTGGTGAAGGCACTCGGACCGGCGCTGGTCGTCTCCCCCTGGCGGCTGCCGGCGACCGAGCTGCACGCGCTGACCAGGCTGGCGGCCGAGCACCCCACGGACACGGTGGTGAACCTGGCGGAGGTCCGCGACACGTACGCGGAGGCGGCCTGGCCCGAGCGGGCGGCACACCTCATCGCCGTGCGGGCGGCCCGCGCGCAGGACGGCGGGCAGGTGTCGCAGTACAGCGGCCGGCACTACGCCGACCGCGAGCTGTTCCACGAGGACAGGTCGAGTCCGGTGAGCGAGCGGGTCGGCTTCGGGGCGCCGGTCGTGGAGCGCATCCGGGAGGTCACCGAGGCGGTGTTCCCGCTGACGTTCCTCGCGGCGCTGCTGGCCAGGGAGGACGCCCGCGACGCCCTGCGCGCCGAGCTGGGGGGCGCCCCGGCGCCGCTCGCCGCACTGGCCGTACGGGAGATACCCGCTCGTTCACCGCGCCGCGACCGGCTGGACGCGGTGCTGCGCCGGCTGGTCGGGCGGGCCGTGGAGGCCGCGGGGTCGGCCGACGGCCGCCCGCCGGTCGTGGAGCTGAGCCGGAGCGAGCTGGCCGAGGCGCTGGCGCCGCTGTGGGACACCGTGTCGTACGGCCCCGATGACGCGTGCCTCCCGAGCCCTGACCTGATGGTGGCGGGCCCCGACCCGGCCACCGCCGCCTGGGTGCTCTCGGAGCTGCACGACGACTGCAGCTCGATCTTCGGGGGGCTGGAGCGTCCGCTGCACAGCGACCCGGACGGGCTGTGGGGTGGCTTCACCGAGCGGGTGGCGCGAGCCGTGCCGTCCGGGACGGCCGCGACCATCGTCTCGCGCCGACGCAGTGCCCATGTGACCCCCGAACTCCCCGGTGCCGCCATCGAACTGAGTGGCCTCTCCGGCAAGGACCGGGCCGATGTGGTGCCGATCGCGGACGTCGTCGTGCCCGCTTCGGCCGACGCGGTGGTGGTGGACGGCCGGCGGCGGCTGCTCTACCCGGGCGACCTGTCGTCGACGCTGCACCGCGCGGTGTCCAGGCCCGCGCTGGTCCCGGTGCCGGTCGACCTCGGGGCGTACACCCCCAGGATCGTGGTGGACGGTGTCGTGATCCAGCGTGCCCGCTGGCGGCTGAGCCTTCCGGAAAGGGCTCCGGAAAAGACCGGGGACACCGTCACGCAGTGGTTGGCCGTGCAGCGTCTCCGGGCCGCCCGGGGAATTCCACGCCATGTCTACGTGAAGCACCCGGCCGAACCCAAGCCGCTGTACGTCGATTTCGCCGACCCACTGTCGGTGATCGATATCGCGCGACTTCCCGAAGGGGAAGTCGTCGTGTCCGAAATGCTGCCCACCCCGGACCAGTTGTGGTGGCGCGTGGCGGGCGAAACGCATTGTGCCGAATTCCGTCTCGGCTGCATCGTGCGGCCGGTGACATCCGACAATCCGCAGACCCAGGAAGATCAGGAAGAGAGCGCGTCATGACCGAGGACCTCCGCATCACCTCACTGGTGAGGGACGCTTACGACAAGGCCGCCGAGCAGTACGAGTCCGCAGGCCAGATGATCTTCCATCCGCTGGGGAAGATGATCGCCGACACGCTGGAGCTCTCTCCGGGCGAGCGGGTGCTCGACATCGGCTGCGGGCGCGGCGCCTGCCTGTTCCCGATCGCCCACGCGGTGGGGCCGGAGGGCTTCGTGCTCGGCTTCGACCAGGCCCAGGGCATGGTCGACGCCTGCACGGCGGACATCGAGGCCCGCGGGGTGTCCGGCTGGGCCCGCGCGGAGCTGGGCAACGCCCAGGACTTCGCCTTCGCCGAGCCGTTCGACGCGGCGAGCGCCGGGATGGTCCTGTTCCTGCTGCCGGAGGCGGAGAAAGCCCTGTCCTGCGCCGTCGCGGCACTGCGCCCCGGGGGCAGGTTCGCCGCGACCACCTTCCCCACCGAGAACGGCAGGCTGGCCGCGGGCTGGGAGTCCGCCGAGATCCTCGCGGGAGTGCTCGCCAAGTACCTCCCCGAGGGTGTGGACGACCCGTGGCAGGTGGTCCTGGGGCTCGGCGGCCCGCTGGTCAGTGAGGAGTCCACGGCCGCCGCCTTCCTCGCCGCCGGTTTCAGCGATGTGCGGATCCGCCATGTCCCGGCGGACTCCCGCTTCGAGGCCATCGACGACTACCTGGCGTGGACCAAGACGGTGACCACCCGCATGCAGTGGGACCTGGTGCCTCCGGAGCGGGTGGCCGAAGCGACCGACGAGGCGCGCGAGGCGCTGCGGGTGCTCGCGGGGCCGGACGGCTCCCTGGAGTTCTCCTGCCCGACCAGGACCGTGCTGGCCGTTCGCTGACGGCACGACCGCGACCGTCTACCAAGCGCTGAACCACAGAGCCGAGAGGTGCGATGACATGGCTCCTGATACGACCCCTTCGCTGATCCGTCCGCTGTCCGAACTGCTCGGCGGACACGCCGCCCGGATCGGGGACAAGGTGGCCTTCGCCGACGCCCGGCGGGGCGTCGGCTACCGGGAACTGGATCTGCGGACCTCTCGGCTCGCCGGCCGGCTTTCCGCGCTGGGGCTGGAGAAGGGCGGCCGCGCCGCCGTCCTCATGGGCAACAGCGTGGAAATGGTGGAGAGTTGCCTTGCCGTCATACGGGCGGGCGGCATCACCGTGCCGCTGAATCCGCAGGCGTCCGAGGCCGAACTGGTCCACTTCCTGCGGGACTCCGGGGCATCGGTGGTGCTGTGCGACCCGGCACGGCTCGACGTGCTGCTGCGCGCGGTGGCCGCGTCCGGCCTGTCCCGGCCCTCGATCGTGCTCACCGGTGACGCCCCCGTGTCACCGGCGGACGCGTCCACCGCCGGTGACACCACGTCCGCCGACGCCACCTCCGGCGTCGCCGCTGACATCACCGTGTACGAGACGCTCGCGACCACCGCGTACGACGGACCGGTGCCCGAGGAGAGCCCGCTCGACGCCCCGGCCTGGATGCTCTACACCTCGGGCACCACCGGCCGCCCCAAGGGGGTGCTCTACTCCCTGCGCAGCTCGCTGTGGCTGGTGGAGGCCTGCCACGTGGGTGTGCTCGGGATGACGGAGGACGACCGGCTGCTGTGGCCGATGCCGCTGTTCCACGGCCTGGGGCAGAACCTGTGCGTCATGGCGGTCGTGGCCGTGGGCGCCGGCGCCCGGCTGATGAGCGGCTTCGCCCCGTCCGAGGTGCTGGACGCACTGCGCGACGACGGGGTGACCTTCCTCGCCGGGGTGCCGACGACGTACCACTACCTGCTGGACCGTGCCCGTCAGGAGCACACCCGGCTGCCGTCGCTGCGGCTGGGATTCGTCGCCGGTTCGGCCGGCGGCGCCTCCCTCGGCAGCCGTTTCGAGGAGGCGTTCGGGGTCCCGCTGGTGGACCAGTACGGATCGACCGAGACCGGCGCGATCACCTCGAACCGGCCGACGGGTGACCGGGTCGCCGGGGCGGCCGGGCCGCCCGTTCCGGGGGTGGACGTCCGCCTGGTGGACGGCGGTTCCGGTGCCGAGGTGCCCGACGGCGAGGAGGGCGAGGTCTGGGTCAGCGGCCCCAACGTGATGCTGGGCTACCACGGGCAGCCCGACGCCACGGCGGAGGTGCTGCGGGACGGCTGGTACCGCACGGGCGATCTGGCCCGCCGGGACGCCCTCGGGCATGTGACCCTGACCGGCCGTCTCAAGGAACTGATCATCCGGGGCGGCGAGAACATCCACCCCGTGGAGATCGAGGACGTGGTGCGCACGGCGCCGGGCGTGGCCGACGCGGCGGTGGGCGGGGAGCCCCACGAGGTGCTCGGCGAGGTGCCCGTCGCGTATGTGGTGCCCGGTCCCGGAGGCGTCGACGTCCAGGCGCTGTTCGAGCACTGCCGGGCGCGGCTGTCCTACTTCAAGGTGCCGGAGAAGGTGTACGCCGTCGAGCGCGTGCCGCGCACCGCGTCCGGGAAGGTCACCCGGCACCTGCTGGCGGGCGCGGACCCCCGGCTGCTCGGTGCGGCGTCCACCGGCGGGCCCGAGGATCGCGGGACCGAATCCGACCGGGGCGAGTGGGCGGGCCGTCTCGTGCCGCTGACAGCGGCCGAGCGGACCCGGACGGTGCTGGATCTGGTACGCACCGAGGTGGCACTCGCGCTCGGCCTCGACGGAGCCGAACAGGTCGCACCCACACGGCCGTTCGTGGATCTCGGCCTCGGCTCCCTCGCCGTCGTGGCGGTCGGGCAGCAGCTGTGCGCGCTGGTCGGGCTGCGGCTCCCGGCGACCGCGGTGTTCGACCACCCGACGCCCGCCGCGTTCGCGGACCGGCTGGTCGCGGAGCTGACGGAGCCGTCGGAGACCCGCATGCCGGCCGAAGCGTTCCCGGCGGAGCGTACGGCCCCCGCAGGGCCTGATCCGGACGGCGCCGAGCCGATCGCCATCATCGGCATGGCCTGCCGCTTCCCGGGCGGGGTGGAGTCGCCAGAACAGCTGTGGGACCTCGTCGCCGCAGGCCGGGACGCCACCTCGGACTTCCCCGCCGACCGGGGCTGGGCACTGGACACCCTGTTCGACCCCGACCCCGACCACCACGGCACCAGCTACGCCTCGCGCGGCGGCTTCCTGACCGACCCGTCCGCGTTCGACGCCGGCTTCTTCGGCATAGCCCCGCGTGAGGCCACCGCGATGGACCCGCAGCAGCGGCTGATGCTGGAGGTCGCGTGGGAGGTCTTCGAACGGGCGGGTATCGACCCGACCGGCCTGGCCGGCTCGGAGACCGGCGTCTTCGTCGGTACCAAGGGACAGACGTACAGCACGCTCGCCGCGCCCGCGTCCGAGTACGAGGGCTATCTCGGCTTCGCCACGTCCGGCAGTGTGATGTCCGGCCGGGTGGCCTACACCCTCGGTCTGCACGGCCCCGCCGTCACCGTCGACACGGCCTGCTCCGCGTCCCTGGTGGCCCTCCATCTGGCCTGCGCTTCCCTGCGCTCCGGCGAGTCGCGGCTCGCGCTCGCGGGCGGGGTCACGGTGATGGCCACCCCGGACGACATGATCACTTTCAGCAGGCAGCGCGGGCTCGCCCCGGACGGCCGGGTGAAAGCCTTCGCCGACGCGGCGGACGGCACCGCCTTCGGCGAGGGCGCGGGGGTGCTGCTGCTCGAACGGCTCTCGGCCGCGCACAAGGCGGGCCACCGGGTGCTCGCCGTGATCCGGGGCAGCGCCGTGAACCAGGACGGCGCGTCCAACGGGCTCACCGCGCCCAGCGGCCGGGCGCAGCAACGGGTGATCCACCGGGCGCTCGCCAACGCCCGGGTGGCCGCGCACGAGGTCGACCTGGTCGAGGCCCACGGCACGGGGACCAAGCTCGGTGACCCGATCGAGGCCGAGGCGATCCTCGCCGCGTACGGGCGGGGCCGGGACCCGCAGCGACCGCTGTGGCTGGGCTCGGTCAAGTCCAACATCGCCCACACCCAGGCCGCCGCGGGCATGGCCGGTGTCATCAAGCTGGTGGAGGCGATGCGGCACGCCGTGCTCCCGGCGACCCTGCACGTGGACCAGCCGTCACCGCACGTCGACTGGTCGTCGGGGAACGTACGGCTGCTCAGCGAGGCGCGGCCGTGGACGGCCGCCGACGGACGGCCCCGGCGCGCCGGGGTGTCCTCCTTCGCCATCAGCGGCACCAACGCCCATGTCGTCCTGGAAGAGGCGCCGCGCTCCCCCTCGGCCGAGGAGACCCCGGCCCCGGTCCGAGCGCTCCCCGCCGTACCGTGGCTGCTGTCCGCGAAGTCCCCGGCCGCGCTGCGCGACCAGGCCCGCCGGCTGGAGTCGTTCCTGCGTGCGGAGACCGACTGGGACCCCGTGGACGTGGGGCGCACACTGGCACTGTCCCGGGCCGGACTTGAGCACCGGGCCGCCGTCGTCGCGGACCTCGCCCGCGACACGAACGGCGCCGGCGGGGTGCAGGGGCTGCTGCGCGCACTCGGCGCGCTCGCGGAGGGCGAGCCCGCGGCCGGACTGACCACCGGTCACGCCGGGGCCGTCCGGACAACGGCGTTCCTCTTCACGGGCCAGGGCTCCCAGTGGGCCGGCATGGCACGTGAACTGTACGAGGCCTTCCCGGTGTTCGCCGAAGCGCTGGACGCGGTGTGCGACCATCTGGCGCCGCAGGTACGGCAGCTGCTCCTCGCCGCCGGCGAGGCGGCGGACGACGGGCGCATCCATCGCACCGGTTTCGCCCAGCCCGCCCTGTTCGCGCTGGAGGTGGCGCAGTTCGCGCTGCTGCGGTCCTGGGGGGTGCGTCCCGACGCGCTCGCCGGCCACTCCCTCGGCGAACTGACCGCCGCGCATGTCGCCGGGGTGTTCTCGCTGGCGGACGCGGCCAGGCTGGTCACCGCCCGGGGCGAGCTGATGCAGGCGCTGCCCGAAGGCGGTGCCATGATCGCGCTGGAGGCCACGGAGGACGAGGTCCTGCCGCTGCTCGCCGGCAGGGAGCCCCGGCTGGGGATCGCCGCCGTGAACGCGCCCCGGTCCGTCGTGATCTCGGGCGACGAGGACGCCGCGGCGGAGGTCGCCCGGGCCATGGCCGAACAGGGCCGCAGGACCAAGCGTCTGACGGTCAGTCACGCCTTCCACTCGCCTCGGATGGACGCGGTGCTGGAGGAGTTCGAGGCCGTGGCCCGGACCGTCACCTACCGTGCGCCGGACCTGCCGATCGTCTCCACGGTCACCGGCCGCCTCGCCGGTGCGGAACTGATGACACCCGCGTACTGGACCGGGCAGCTGCGCTCGGCCGTCCGGTTCGCCGCCGCGGTGGGGACACTGCGGGAGCGGGGCACCGACACCTTCGTCGAGCTGGGCCCGGACGGGTCCCTGACGGCCCTGGTGCGTCAGGTCTCCGACGACGCCGGCGGGGGTGACCGCACGGACGACCACCGTGCGCTGGCGGTCTCCCGGCGTGACCGCCCCGGTGCCGCGACCGCCGTCGGTGTCGCCGCCGCGCTCCACACCGCCGGTGTCCCGGTCGACTGGGCGGCCTTCTTCGACGGCACCGCCGCCCGCCACATCACGCTGCCGACCTACGCCTTCCAGCGCAAGCGCCACTGGCTGCCCGCACTCGCCGCTCCCGCCCCGGCACCGGTACCGGCCCCGGAGCCGGCGGCCGAGGAGGCGGCCCCGTCCGGGCGGGTGCTGAAGCCGGGCGAGCGCCCGGAGGTCGCCGCCCGCCTGGCGGGCGTGCTCGCCGGACTGGACGAGGAGAAGCAGCTCCTCCACATGATGGACCGGATCGCCACTCGGGTCGCGGCGGTGCTCGGCCATGACAGCGCGGACGCCATCGACCCCGACGTGCCGTTCCTCGACCTCGGCGTCGACTCCCTCATGGCCGTGGAGATGCGCAACCAGTTCAGCGACTTCTGCGGGGTGAGCCTGCGCCCGACGCTCGTCTTCGAGCATCCGACCCTCGCGGTGCTCGCCGACCACCTGCTCGCGAGGGTGCTGGCCGCGGTGTCCACCACGCCGGACGCCGACGAGGACGCGGTGGACTTCGCCGCCGAGGTCGTCCTGGCGGCGGACATCGCCCCCGCCGACGAGGTGATCCGGGTCGCGGACGACCCGCGGGAGGTGCTCCTCACCGGTGCGACCGGATTCCTGGGCGCGTACCTGCTGCGCGATCTGCTGCGGACGACCCGCGCGACCGTGCACTGCCTGGTACGCGGGACCGACGAGGCGGACGCGCGGGCGCGACTGCGGAAGAACCTGGAGTGGTACGAGTTCTGGGACGGCATCGACACGGACCGGCTGTCCGTGGTCGTCGGCGATCTCGCCCAGCCGCTGCTGGGGCTGGCCCCCGAACGCTTCGACGCCCTTGCCCGCAGCGTGGACAGCGTCTACCACGCCGCCGCGACCGTCAACGGCCTCTACCCGTACTCGGCGTTGAAGGACGCGAACGTCACGGGCACCGCGGAGATCCTGCGCCTGGCCGCTCGCCACCGCACCGTGCCCGTCCACCACGTCTCGTCCACCGGTGTGTTCGCCGCGGAGGCGGCCCCCGGAACGGCTCTCCGGGTGACCGATCCGCCGGGCCCCGCCGAGGCGCTGTCATCCGGCTACCGGCAGACGAAGCTGGTGGCGGAGCAGATCATCGAACTCGCCCGAGGGCGGGGCCTGCCGGTCTCGATCTACCGGGTGGACGAGATCTCCGGCGACTCGGAGCGCGGCTTCTGCCAGACCCATGACTTCGTCTGGCTGAGCATGAAGGGCATCGTGCAGGCCGGTGCCGTACCGGAGAATCCCGCCGGCATCTTCCATCTGGTGCCGGTCGACCACGTCAGCGCGGCGATCCTGCGGCTGTCCCGCGACGACCGGGCGGCGGGCCGCAACCACCACCTCGCCAACGGAACGCATCTGCCGTTCTCCGAGATGACGGAGTCCCTCCGCTCCCTCGGCTACCGGCTGGACGAACTCCGCTGGGACGCCTGGGTGCAGCGCATCCGCGCCGACCGTGACAACGCGATGGTCCCGATGATCGACGCGTTCGAATCGACCATCTACAGCGGACGCAACCACTACCTGTCCGTCGACACCTCGCAGACCCGGGAGCTGCTGGCCGGTACCGGCGTCGACTGCCCGCCGATGACGCGTGAACTCTTCGAGAAGTACGTCGGGTTCTTCGTCCGCGTCGGCTACTTCCCCGAGCCGGGCGGCGAAGCCGTGGACGGCGGTGCGCAGGGCTTCCGGATCCGGGAGGCGGCGTGGGAGGACCTTCCGGAGATGGCGGGCATCTGCTTCGACGCCTTCACCACCCTGAACGCCTCGCTCGGTCTCGCTCCGGAGTGGTCGTCGGTGGACGAGGTGACGGAGATGTTCCGGGACCGGCTCGCGGCCCCGGGCTGCCTCGCCTATGTGGCGCTCGACGGCGCGGGCTCCGTGACGGGCTCCAACTTCCTGGTCCTGGGCGAGTCCGTCGCCGCCTTCGGCCCGCTCAGCGTCGCGCCCGGCGCGCAGGGCGGTGGCGTGGGCCGGCTGCTGATGGACGAGGTGGTCGACGCGGCCGCCCGGCACGAGCGGGACTCGGTCCGTGCCGTCCAGGTGACCAACAACCTGGGCGCGTACCGGCTCTACTCCTCGCTCGGCTTCGTCCCGTACGAGCAGCTGTCCCTGGTCACCGGGTACGCACCGCCCACCCCGGCGAACATGGCGGGCTTCACGGTGCGCGCGATGACCGAGGACGACGTCCCCGCGTGCCAGGAGCTGTACCGCTCGGTCAACGGCCATGCGCGGGACGGAGAGATCCACATGGCGGCCAAGCGGGCCTTCGGCTGGTCCCAGCCGCATGTGGTCGTGGACCGGTCGAGCGGTGCGATCGCCGGCTACACCACGGGCCTGTCCGACCTGGGCCATCTGACGGCGGTCTCGGAGGCCGCGGCACGGGCCCTGTACACGGGCGCCGGCGAGCTGATGCGCCGGGCCGTCCCTGACGGCCCGGTGCCCCGGCTGCGCATCCCGGGCCGGCTGCTGCCCGAGACCCTGAGCTGGGCGTTCCGCACCCGGGGCATCACCCTGGAGCGGCTGGAGACGCTGGTGGTGCGCGGCTCGTACACGGCGCCGCAGCAGGGGGTGTACTGCCCGGGGCTGTCCTACTGATTCACCGCCTTGCAGGGAGCACGCGAGGGCGCTCACCCCGTGGCCGTCGAGGCAGGGTGAGCGCCGTCGCGCGTCCGGGTGCCGCCGCCCGTCAGACCAGCGTGACCGGCACGTCGTCGCGCACGGAGCGCTCGCCCCTGGGTACGGCCAGCAGGGTGATCAGCACGCCGAGCAGCGCGAAACCCGCTCCGACGGCGAACGCGAGCCGGAAGCCCTCCGTCATCGCATCGGCCACGGCCGGGCCGCTGGGCTGCTTGCCCTCAAGGAGCTCTCTGATACGGGCGTTGGCCACCGAGGAGAGCACGGCGAGGCCGAGTGCGCCGCCGATCTGCTGGGTGGTGTTGATGAGTCCGGAGGCGAGGCCCGACTCCTGCGGTGTCACACCGGAGACGGCGACGATGGTCACGGGCACGAACGAGAACCCCAGTCCGAGTGCCGCGACCACCGAGGGCAGGAGCACGTCCCCGGCGAACGTGCCGTCGGCGGGGATGCGGGTGAAGAGCAGCAGTCCCACCGCGGTGAGCGCCAGACCGCCGGCGAGGACGGGCTTGGGCCCGACCTTGGTCACCAGCTGCGAGGCCGCACCGGCGGCGATGATGCTCGCCGCCGAGAAGGGCAGATAGGACAGTCCGGCCTCGAGTGCGGAGAAGCCGAGCACCTGCTGGAGGTAGAGGGAGATGAAGAAGAACATCGACAGCAGCGCGGCGCCCACCAGCAGGGACACCGCGTTGGCGCTGGAGAGGTTGCGGTTGCGGAAGATCCGCAACGGCATCACCGGGTGCTTGACGAGGCGCAGTTCGACCAGGGCGAAGACCAGCAGCAGGACGGCCGCAAGGCCCAGCAGCCCGATGGTCCTGGCCGAGCCCCAACCCGCCCGCTCGGCGTCCACGAGTGCGTAGACCAGCACGCTGAGACCGCCGGTGACCAGTGCGGCACCGGCGAAGTCGATGCCGGTGCGTTCGTGGCCGCGGCTCTCGCGGACGAGGCGCGGGGTGAGGGCGGCGGCGATGACGCAGATCGGCACGTTGACGAACATCACCCACTCCCAGCCCGCCCACTGGGTGAGCACACCGCCGAGCAGCACGCCGATGGCACCGCCCGCTCCGGCGAGCGCGCCCCAGATGCCGAGTGCCTTGTTGCGTTCGGCGCCCTCGGTGAAGGTCGTGGTGACGATGGACAGTGCGGCGGGCGCGATGATCGCGGCGCCGAGGCCCTGCCCCACCCGGGCGGCGATCAGCAGGCCCGCACTCGGTGCGAGACCCCCGAGCAGCGACGTGGCGGCGAACAGACCGAGTCCGGTCATGAACACCCTCCGCCGTCCGAGCAGATCGGCGGTCCGGCCGCCGAGCAGCAGGAAGCCGCCGAACGCCAGTGCATAGGCGTTGACGATCCACTGGACGTCGGAGTCGGCGAAGTGCAGGTCCCGCTGGATCGAGGGCAGCGCGACGTTCACGATCGAGGCGTCGAGCACCACCGTCAACTGGGCGACGGCCAGGACGACGAGCGCCTTCCAGCGGAGCGGATCCGGGGATGAGGGCGATAAGGAGGAAGTGGGAGGCATGGCCATGGGAGGAATACACTCCTGTGGGTTAAAGTGGTAACCGGAATCGGACTCACGGTTCCGAATGGCGACGATACGGAAGCGCGGTTCCCCTTGTCAAACACCCCTCCCCCTGCCAGCACACCCACCGGCGGCAAACTGCGTTCCGACGCCGCCCGCAACCGGCTCAAGGTGCTCGACGCCGCACGGGCCGCCTTCTCCGAGTCCGGCCGGGACGCGCAGATGGGCGACATCGCCCGCAGGGCCGGAGTGGGTGTCGGGACGGTGTACCGCCACTTCCCGACCAAGGAATCCCTGGCGGAAGCGATCGTGGAGCACCGGTTCCAGCAGACCCTGGACTTCCTCAGGAACGAGGTACTCCCCGACCCCGACCCCTGGCACGGCCTTGCCCGCTCCCTGGAGTTCTGCGGAATCATGCAGGAGCAGGACCGGGGCTACGCGGAGACGGTCACCGCGATAGTCGGCGGCAGCACGTTCGACGCGGAGGCGATCGCCGAACTCAACGAGCTCACCGACAAGGTGCTCAAGCGCGCCCAGGCCGAGGGTTCGGTGCGGGAGGACCTGACCGTCGCGGACGTGTCACCGCTCTACATCGGCCTCTGCCACGTCGTACAGGCCGGAGTCACCGACTGGCGCCGCTATCTGAGCATCATCCTCGACGGGCTGCGCCCGCGACGGTGCGCGGACTGCTCCGGCGACTGACCCCGCCTGCCGCCGGGGGCGGAGGCGCGCCCGCCGCCCCCGCCCCTTCCGCGCTCGCCCCTTCCGCCCCCGCCCGGGACATTCGGGCCTACCCGGCGGCCAGGTCGGCCATGGAGATCAGCCGAGGACGCGGTCGAGGTTGAAGGCGGCGCTGATCAGCGAAAGGTGGGTGAACGCCTGCGGGAAGTTGCCGAGTTGTTCACCGGTCCGGCCGATCTCCTCGGCGTAGAGACCGAGGTGGTTGGCGTAGGTGAGCATCTTCTCGAAGGCCAGCCGGGCCTCCTCCAGGCGTCCGGCGCGGGTGAGCGCCTCGACGTACCAGAACGAGCAGATCGAGAACGTTCCCTCGGAACCCCGCAGGCCGTCCGGGCTGGCCTCCGGATCGTAGCGGTAGACCAACGAGTCGGAGACCAGGTCCGTGGTGAGCGCATCCAGGGTCGAGAGCCACTTGGGGTCGGCGGGCGAGATGAACTTGGCCATCGGCATCATCAGCACGGACGCATCGAGTACGTCGCTGCCCAGCCCCTGGACGAACGCCCCGCGTTCGGCCGACCAGCCCTGTCGCATGATCTGCCGGTAGATCGCGTCCCGGCTCTGCCGCCAGCGCGGAAGATCGGCCGGCAATCCGCGCCGGTTGGCGATCCGGATGGCCCGTTCGATCGCCACCCAGCACATCAGCCGCGAGTAGACGAAGTTCCTCCGGCCGCCCCGGGTCTCCCAGACGCCCTCGTCCGGCTGGTCCCAGTGGTCGCAGAGCCAGTCCACCACGGCGCTGACCTCGTCCCAGTGATCACTGCTGATGGGCTGCCCCCACTTGTCGTACAGATAGACGGAATCGATCAGCGCTCCGTAGATGTCCAGCTGGAGCTGCTCGGTGGCGGCGTTCCCCACCCGCACCGGAGCGGACCCGAGGTGGCCCTCCAGGTGGGTCAGCTCGTACTCGGGCAGATCGCAGCGCCCGTCGATGCCGTACATGATCTGCAGTGGGCCGCCCGCGTTGCCGCCGCGCATGATCCCGTGCTCGGAGATGAAGCCCATGAAGGCCTCGGCCTCCGAGGTGAAGCCCAGGCGGAGCATGGCGTAGACACAGAAGGCGGCGTCGCGGACCCACACGTACCGGTAGTCCCAGTTGCGCTCGCCGCCGATCTGCTCAGGCAGGCCGGCGGTCGGCGCGGCGACGATCGCGCCGGTGGGCACGTAGGTGAGCAACTTCAGGACCAGGGCCGAGCGGTGCACCATCTCCCGCCACCGCCCGTGGTACTTCGAGCCGGACAGCCAGCGGCGCCAGAACCGGACGGTGCCCTGGAACTGCCGCTCCGCCTCCCTGCTGGGGCAGGCACGCGGGCTGACGTCTGCGCTCACCCGGTCGAGGGCGAACACCACGGACTCGCCCTCCAGCAGCTTGAAGTGCGACCACACGTCCACGCCGTCGGTCTCGACCGGCACAGTGGCAGTCAGTACCAAGGACAGTGAGGAGGAGCTGAACACCGCGTGGTCACCGACGAGTTCCACGGTGTGCGCCTCGGTCCCGTAGCCGAAGCGCGGGGCGATCCTCGCGCGGAACGGCAGCACCCCGCGGACACAGATCACCCGCCGGATCAGCCGGTGGCGGTCCGCCTCGCGGGACTCGTCGACGACGGGCATGAAGTCCTGGATCTCCGCCACCCCGTCGGCGGCGTAGAACCGCGTGATCAGCACGTTGGTGTCGGGGAAGTAGAACTGGCGGGTACGCGCCGGCACGTCGGCGGCCAGCTCGAACGATCCGCCCCGGTCGGCGTCAAGGATCGAGGCGAACACGCTCGGTGCGTCGAAGCGCGGGCAGCAGTACCAGTCGATGGTGCCGTTGGTCCCGACGAGCGCGGCGGTCCGAAGATCACCGATCAGACCGTGCTCGGAAATCGGCAGATAGCGTGAGCCGTCCACTCCCCCGGATCCGTTGCCGAACTCCATGCCGGCCTCCCTACCGTCCTGCCGTTTCGCTTCGGGCGGGTGCGGGGGTCATGAAGACCTTACGTTTCATGGTAGATCGCCCGAGTGGAGAGGGCTTCGTCGTCGCTGAACAGCACGGAGACCCTTCGGGTCGGCCCCCCCCCGGAGCGGACCGCCGGCCAAGCCGCGGCGGACACCTGCTCCCCCGGCGGGCCCCTATCTCGGGCCGAAGGTGTTGAGGAAGACCACTGGCTCCCCCTCGAACCGCCCGGCCGTGTCCAGCTCCAGCAGCGCCGCGAACGCCTTGGCGGTGTACGTCTGTTCCAGTTCCAGCCCCGCCTCGGCCCCCGCCCGCGTCCGTGCCACCGCCCCCTCGACGGTGGGGTACGCGTAGCCCGCGCCGAGCCACCCGTACTCCACGGCCACGTCCGACGCGCCGGGCCCGCCTCCCGTCACCTCCGCGCCCCGCTCCCGCAGCAGCGCCAGCGACCTCCCGGCCAACCGGGTGAGCGTCGCCCCGTCCAGTCGGAGGGTGTCGTTGACCACGACCCCCAGCACCCGGGTGCGCAGCCCTGCCAGCCGCAAGCCCAGCGCCAGACCGGCCGCCGTGCCGCCCGAGCCGACCGCCGTCACGATCCACCCCGGCTCCGGCAGCAGCCCGTCCGCCACCTGCGCGGCGAGTTCGAGCGCGCACTCCACGTATCCGAGCGTTCCGAGCGCCGAGGACCCGCCCGCCGGCAGGTAGTACGGCGGGGTGAGGCCGCGTGTGTGCCGGGCGAACAGCCAGGGCGCCGCCAGAACCAGCCGGGTCCGGGTGTGCAGGAAGTGCAGCGTCGCGCCGCTGGCGCGCAGCCGCCGCAGCTGGGCACGCACGTGCTCGTCGACGGGATGGTCGATCAGGCCGAGGGCGACGTCGAGCCCCAGCTCGCGGGCGTAGAGCGCCGCCGCCAGGCCCCAGTTGGTGCCGATCCCGCCGACCGTGAGGACCGTCCGCGCACCCCGGCGTCGGGCCTCGGGCAGCAGCCACTCCAGCTTGCGGACCTTGTTGCCGCCCCAGCCGCCGTGCCCGTACCCGCTCTCGTCCTTCACCCACACCGTGCCCCGGCAGCCGAGCCCGGCCAACGGGCGTACCGGTGTGGGCGCTTCGCCCAGCCCGAGGTACGGCAGCGACTCGGCGAGCTCCGGCCAACACCGATGCAGCAGCGGACGCCTCATACGGCGACGGTAGGGCAACAGCGGCCCACTGCCCAGGGGGCGGGAACGCCCCGCCACGGGCCGGGCTCAGCTCGGCGCCGCCCGGGGATCAGCCCCTCCCGGATGAGAGCACCCGCTCCGCTGTGGCCACCCGGTCTCCCCCCACCGTCCACCGCGCTCACGGCCGCCTGGAGCAGACCGCCGCATCGACCGACCGGATCGTCACACGCTCCCTTCGAACTACAAGCCGGGGCCGGTGGCGCAGCCGGGTTACCAGTCGGGGCCACGGGCTGCCGAACCGGCCGTCAGCGGCGCGCTCTGCCAATGGTGACAGTGATCGTCCACCCTGGCGGCCACACCCGGTTCACCGCCGCCGCGACCACGGCCGTTCATCGCCGCACCGGTGGTGACCCAAGTCTTCATGACCACCGGGCCGACCTCGACATCCGGAATGGTCCGGATGGACAGGTCGGCCGTGTCCACAGCTCAGGCACGCCGTACCCGGATGCCACAGTGGGCGATCACCTGCCCCCTCGGCACCCGCGAGCCCCGTGCTTCGAGTCCTGCTGTGCTCAGTCCACCGCCGTGTCCCGGGCCTGGGAAGGCACCGGGGCGCGGCGGCCGGCGGGCCGCTATGCGCGGTAGGCCGCGGAGATCTGGCCGACCAGAACGGCGAACGGCATGTCGAGGGCGGCGTAGAGGGCTTCGGCCTCGGGGGCGGCGTTGTCGGCCAGGGCCTCGACCATGAGAGTGGCGTAGTCGGAGACGATGACGCCCGCCTGCTGCACGCGCAGCAGTCCGGCCTCGCGCTTGGTCCGGCTGAAGGTGCCGGAGGCGTCCACGGCAACGTACGCGTCGCACCCGGCAGCCGTCGCGGAGTACGCGGGCAGTGCCGCGCACACCTCGAGCGACACCCCGGCGAAGATCAGCTTCTGCCGCCCGGTGGCCTGGATGGCCCCGCGGACCCGCTCGTCGTGCCAGGCGTTGACCGTGCTGCGGTCGATGATCTTCTGGCCGGCGGGCAGTGCCGCGACCAGTTCGGGGGCGGTCGGCCCCCACATGCTGTCGGCCGCGGTGGTGGTGACGACCAGCGGGATGCCCAGGACGGTCGCCGCCCGCGCCAGCGCCACCACGTTGTGCTTCAACTCGCCGACTGGAATGTCCCGGACGCCGGACAGCAGACCCACCTGGTGGTCAACCAGGACCACGGCGACGTTCTCCCGGGTGATCGGCTCCAGGAACCTGCTGCGCTCGCTCATCTTCCGCTCCTTCGGGGGTTGCGCCACAGCTTCTTCAATCATTGAACTTGACAATCAAGTTCATTTGTCACCTTGACGCTGCCGCCCGGCCGCTCAGGTGCGATCGCGCTGGTAGGCGGCGAGCAGGAAGAGCCAGATCTCGCTGACGGTCGGGAAGCAGGCGATCGCGTGCCTGAGGCGCTTGAGCGGGACCTCACCGGCGACCGCGACGGTCGCCGAGTGCAGCAGCTCGCTGACTCCGGGGCCGACGAAGGTCACCCCGAGCAGGACCTCCCGGTCGAGGTCGACCACCATCCGCGCGTGACCACGGTAGTTGTCGGCGTGGAGGTCGGCGCCCTGGGCGGCGTCGAAGTCGAGGTCGACGGTCGTGATGCGGTAACCGGCCTGGGCCGCCTGCTCGGCGGTCAAGCCCACGGCGGCCGCCTCGGGGTCGGTGAAGAAGACCTGGGGCACGGCGTGCTGGTCGGCGGTGGTGGCGTGGTCCCCCCACGGGCCGTCGTCCACGGGGAGGCCGGCGGCGCGGGCGCCGATGGCGTCACCGGCGGTCCGCGCCTGGTACTTGCCCTGATGGGTGAGCAGGGCCCGGTGGTTGACGTCGCCGACGGCGTACAGCCACGCGCCGTCGACCCCACGGACCAGGCACGTGGTGTCCACCTCCAGCCACGTGCCCGGGGAGAGGTCGACCGTGTCCAGGCCGATGTCCTCGGTGCCGGGGGCCCGGCCGGTGGCGAACATGACCTCGTCAGCCTGAAGGTCGCTGCCGTCGTCGAGGGTGAGGGTGACGAGCCCGGCGGGGTCCGGACGGCGCACGGCGGTGACCTGGGTGCCGGTCCGCACGTCCACGCCCGCCTCGGTGAGGCCGGCCGCGACGAGCTCGCCCGCGAAGGGTTCCATGCGGGCAACCAGGTGCCGGCGGGCGAGCAGGGTGACCTGGGAGCCCAGGCCCTGCCAGAGGGTGGCCATCTCGATGGCGACCCCGCCGCCCCCGACGATGGCGAGCCGGGCGGGCACGGTGCTGACGTCGGTGCCTTGCCGGTTCGTCCAGGGCCGGACCTCCCGGATGCCCGGAATGTCGGGCAGCAGCGGTCGGCTGCCGGTGGCGACGGCGACCGCGTGCCGGGCGGTGAGGACGGGGCGTGCGCCGTCGTCCCTGGTGACCGTGACACGGCGGGGGCCGTCGAGGCGGCCGTGACCCCGGAAGACGTCGACGCCGATGGACTTCAACGACTCGGCCTGTCCGGTGTCGTCCCAGTCGTTGACGTAGTGGTCACGGCGGGCGAAGACCCGGTCGGTGTCGAGCCGACCGGTGACGGCCTGCCGGGCGCCGTCCACGCGGCGGGCGTCGGCGACCGCGATGACCGGCCGCAGGAGGGCCTTGCTGGGGACGCAGGCCCAGTAGGAGCATTCGCCGCCGACCAGTTCACGCTCCACGACGGCCACGGTGAGGCCGGCGGCGCGGGCACGGTCGGCGACGTTCTGGCCGACCGGACCGGCGCCCAGCACGACCACGTCGTACGCGCCGTCCTCCTGGTGATCACGTGCTTCGCTCATCGCTCCCTCACCTCCGGTCGGGGCTGACAGTGCCTGTTCACGAGCTCGGGAACAGGGGCCCGCCGGCCATGAGGCCGCCGTCGACGAGGAGGATGTGCCCGGAGACGTAGCTCGCCTCGCCCGAGCCCAGGAACCGGACAGCCTCGGCGATCTCCTCCGGGGTACCCGCCCGGTGCATGGGCAGCACCGAATCGACCGCGGCACGCACCGTGTCGTCGCCGGTGAACCGCTCGTACATGCCGGTCCGGGTGAAGCCGGGCGCGACCGCGTTGACGCGCACACCGTGGGCGGCGCCTTCGAGTGCGGCCGCCTTGGTGATGCCGGCGACGGCATGCTTGCTGCCGACGTACAGGGTCGCCCCGGGGTAACCCATCAGGCCGAAGCAGGAGCTGACGTTGACGATGCTGCCGGCGCCCTGTTCCCTCATGACCCGGAACTCGTGCTTGAGGCAGAACAGCGTGCCCTTGACGTTGGTGTCGAAGATGGCCTGGTAGCGCTCGTCGGTCACCTCGCTGACAGGGCTGGACGTTCCCTCGGTGCCGGCGTTGTTCACGGCGACGTCGAGCCGTCCGAACCGCGCGACCGCGCGGTCGACGAGTTCCTCCACCTCGGCGTCGAAGCGGACGTCGGCACGCACGAACTCGGCCTGGGCGCCGAGGTCGGCCAGCTCCCTGACGAGTTGCTCACCCACGTCCTCATGGCGGCCGGAGACCACCAGGTTCGCGCCTTGACGGGCGTAAGCGACGGCGGTGGCACGGCCGATACCGGTGAGCGCGCCCGTGACGAGGACAACAGGATCAGACAACGCAAGAGCCCTTTCTCCAACCACGCAGGTGAACGATCGGCAAGCGGTGCGGTACCCGACGACACCGGCTTCCTCTCCGGGCGGTGCCGTCCCCCGGCACCCCGGCAAGAAAGCTGTCCCGACCGGACGGCGGCCGCATCGCACCAACCGCCGCGTCCGTCGAACGGCGGCACTCAATGCCCTGTACGGCCCACGGCAACCGGGGCAGAGGGCCCGCAGGCGGTCACCCGAGGTGGCCGCCGCACCGCCCACGCCACCAGCGGTTGCATGCTCTTCCCGCTCCCGTCACGCTGACCGCCATACGCATCGTCGACGGAAAGCACCCGCTGGACGTCCACGATGTCGAGCTCGTCCACTCCGACGACGAACAGGCGCAGCCATGACCACGGACACCGCCGTCATCGACCACCCCGCCCGGCGGCTCGTCGTGGCGATCCCCAGCCCCTACGACACAGCGCGCGAGCACTACGAAGCCCTCGTGCCCGAGATCGATCTCCACCGCTTCCTCCGGATGGCCTCCTGGCAGGCCACGCTCGAACTCGCCGAGACCAACGCCCCGTTCGGGTTCATGCGCTACTACCGCAGCGACATCGCCGCCGTCATGGCCGGCTCGCCGTCCTCCTGGAAGGCCACGCAGTACCTGATGGGCAACCACACCATCGCCGAACGCATGTTCCGCCACGACCCGTCGGTCATGCTGCACGCACCACTGCGGACCCTGCTCTACGCGGACCCCGACGGCGACACCAAACTCGCCGTCGACCAGCCCAGCCTGCTGTTCGCCAGCTACGGCGACCCGCGGATCGCCGACGTCGGCCGTGAACTCGACGCCCTTCTCGCCCGGTTGATCACCCTCCTCGGCGGCGACCCACCTCCCCAGCTGTGACCCTCCCCCGGTGTGCCCGCACAGGCCGCGGCCTGTGCGGGCGACGCATCCGCACCCGCGGTGCCCGCGTTCCGGGCTACAGCAGCATCGCCTCGAACTGGAACTCGGGTGCGGTCAGCGGTTGCTCGGACCAGATGACCTTGCCGCGGGCCGTGTACCTGGTCCCCCACCGCTCGGCCAGCTGGGCCACCAGGAACAG
>NZ_JAHSQD010000909.1 GCF_020103755.1 Streptomyces sp. LS1784 | reverse complement strand
CTCGCGCAGCGGGCCGGCCCAGTCGTCCGGCGGACAGGACGGGGCGCCCAGGCAGTGCCGCAGCAGCTCGGCGGTCACCCGGGCGTCGCCCAGTGCGGTGTGCGCCGGGTACCAGCCGAGGCCCGCCGCCTCCGCGCAGGCCGCCAGGCCGTGACTGCGGGCCTCCGGCAGGTGGGCGCGGGCCAGCCGCATCGTGCACAGCAGCGGGACGGGCGGCAGCGGCACCCCTATCCGGGCGAACTCGCGATCCAGGAAGGCGTGGTCGCAGCTGACGTGGTGGCCGACCAGCACCCGCCCGGCCAGCAGCTCCAACAGCCTCGGGGCGATCTCGCGGAAGCGCGGGGCACCCTCGACGTCGCACTGGCGTATCCGGTGCACATGGGTCGGGCCGACCGGGCCCAGCGGATCCAGCAGGGTGGCGAACTCCCCCTCGGGGCACAGCCGCGCGTCGAGCAGCACCACCGCGACCTCGACCACCCGGTGCCGCCACGGGCTGCGGCCGGTCGCCTCCACGTCCACCACGGCGAAGCCCCCGCCCCCGTCGCCGTCCAGGGCTCGGGGCGGCCCAGGGACAGGACCGGGAAGCATGGCGCACTCCTCGTGTGCTCAGCCCCCCACGGGCGCAAACGCGTTCGATCGTAAGCCGACCGACCCGCCCCGCCCCAAGCCGGAACGGAGTGTCTTCGGCAACGATTCGGCGAACCGCCCCCGCCGAGTGGCGGGGGGTCGGTGCACGGACGAACGCCCGGTCAGGCCCCGCTCAACCGCCGAGGGCGGTGCGCAGACGGCGCTCGTCGACCCGCCAGAAGTCGTGCTGGCGGCCGTCGATCAGGGTGACCGGAATCTGCTCCCAGTAGCGGCGGTACAGCTCCTCGTCCTGGGTGATGTCCCGCTCCTCGAAGGACGCCCCCAGCTCGCCCGTCACCCGGAGGATCACCTCGCGGGCCTCGTCGCACAGGTGACAGCCGGGCTTGCCGACCAGGGTCACGGTCCGGTCCGCGGGCTCGGGGCTCTTACGTCGCAGCAGTGGGCTCACCGCCCCATTCTCCGCCATGGTGCCCACCCGCCTCCGGGGCGCCCTGCACCCAGTGGAGCTGTTCACCTCGCGGGCACGGCTCCGTCACGGCCGCCGCGCCCTCGGCTGGCTATCCTCGATGACATGGCCGTGCTCAGAAGGCTCACCCAGGCGAGGCGTACCAGCAGCGAGCGGAACGCCCTGGCCGGCGAAGCCGCAGCCGCGGCAGCCGAGGGGGCGCTGCGGGCCGAGCCCGAGCCGGAACCCGCCGGCGGGCCGGAAGGCACCGCCGAGCCGGACGCGCCGGCCGCCGCCAAGCCCGGCAAGGCGCCCAAGGCCCCGGCCGAGAACCACACCCCGGACCGGGACGACCCCCGCGCCGCCGCCTTCTTCGACTGCGACAACACCATCCTGCGCGGCGCCGCGATCTTCTACCTCGGCGTCGGCCTCTACCGCCGCGGCTTCCTCACCCGCCGCGACATCGCCCGGTTCGCCTGGCAGCAGGCCTGGTTCCGGCTGCACGGCGCCGAGGACCCGGACCACATCTCGGACGCCAAGCAGTCCGCCCTCGGCATCGTGGCCGGCAAGCCCACCGCCGACCTGGAGGCGATCTGCGAGGAGATCTTCGAGGTCGTCGTGGCCGACAAGATCTGGCCGGGCACCCGAGCCCTGGTCCAGATGCACCTGGACGCCGGACAGCGGGTCTGGCTGGTCACCGCAGCCCCACTGGAGGTGGCCCGCATCATCGCCCGGCGGCTCGGCATGACCGGCGCGCTGGGCACCGTCGCCGAGGCCCGGGACGGCCGGTACACCGGCCGGCTGGTCGGCGACCTGCTGCACGGCCCGGCCAAGGCCGCCGCCGTCCGCGCGCTCGCCCGGCGCGAGCGCCTCGACCTCGACCGCTGCGCCGCCTACAGCGACTCGGCCAACGACATCCCGATGCTCTCGCTGGTCGGCCACCCGTACGTGGTGAACCCGGACGGCGCACTGCGGCGCCACGCCCGGACCCAGGGCTGGCGGGTGCGGGACTTCCGGACCGGGCGCAAGGCGGCCCGGGTGGGGCTGCCGGCGGCGGCCGCGCTCGGGGTGCTGGCCGGCGCGAC
>NZ_JAHSQD010000908.1 GCF_020103755.1 Streptomyces sp. LS1784 | reverse complement strand
CCCCCCGCACGGCCGCCTGCCGCCTGGCCCGCCGCCGTCCGGCCTCGCGCAGCTCGGCCAGCGGCGGGCTGCCCGCGACCCCCGCCGCATGCGCTCCGAGCCGGGTGACCAGCTCCTCCTCGAACCTGTCCTCAGCGTTCACGGCCCCACCAACTCCCTCTCCCTCACGTTTTCCATGTCCTGTCGAAGCGCCTTGATCCCGCGCGCCAGGTGCGTCTTCGCCGTGGGCACCGAACACCCCAGCTCCTCCGCCACCTGCGCGACCGGCAGGTCCAGGTAGTAGCGCAGCACCACGGCCGCCCGCTGCCGCCGCGGCAGCCCGGCCAGCGCCGTCGCCAACTGGTCGTCCCGCTCGCCCTCCTGGGCCGCCGGTCCGTCGGGCAGCACGGAGGTGAGCACCTCGCGTCTGGTCCGCCGCCACCGCGAGACGTGGGTGCGGACCATCGTTCTGCGGACGTACCCCTCGGTCGCCGCTGCGTCCCGGATCGCCGACCGCTTCGGGTAGACCTGCGCCAAGGCGTCGTGCAGCAGGTCCCGGGCGTCGTGGACGTCTCCCGTGATCAAGTACGCACCCCGCAGCAGGGCCTGGTACCGCGTTGCGACGAACTCGTCGAACGGGTCGGATCCGGAGCCCCCCGGGCGGATCGATTCGCGCTTCATACCCCTAGGACGCACCAGCCACCGAAAACGGATGACAACGGGCCGCTGGGCCGACGGGGCGAATCCACGCGGGCGGTTGCCGGGAGCGAAGCGGCTGGTCGCATAGCCTTTCGCCCTGCCGCCGCCTCGGTGGCGCCGGCTCGGGGACGTGGACAGGGGGCGCAGGTGAGTTCGTCGGGTGCGGCTGCGTCGACGCGGCGGACGAGGTTTCGGGCACGGCTGCTGGAGGGTGGCGCAGGAGAGCCCGCACGGCGCGGGCGCCCGCGCGTCCACGCCGGGTAGGGCGGAGCATGGAACCGGAGGCGGAGAGAGGCGGTGGGACGGCGGTGGCCGGGAAGCTGCGGGTGTTCCTGGGAGCGGCGCCGGGGGTGGGGAAGACGTACGCCATGCTCCGGGAGGGGCGGCGGTTGTACGGCGAGGGCCTGGACGTGGTGGTCGGCCTGGTCGAGACGTACGGCCGGCGCGGGACGGAGGAGCAGCTGGGGGACCTGCCGGTGTTGCCCCGGCGGACGGTGTCGTACCGGGGAACGGAACTGACGGAGCTGGACCTGGGCGCGCTGCTGGCGCGCCGTCCGGCGCTCGCGCTGGTGGACGAGCTCGCGCACACCGACGTGCCCGGCGGGCGGAACGAGAAGCGCTGGCAGGACGTGCGGGAGCTGCTGGACGCGGGGATCGACGTGGCGACGACGCTCAACATCCAGCACCTGGAGAGTCTCAACGACGTCGTCGAGCAGATCACCGGCGTCGCCCAGCGGGAGACGATCCCGGACGAGGTGGTCCGTGCCGCCGACCGGATCGAGCTGGTCGACCTGAGCCCGCAGGCGTTGCGGGCGCGGATGGCGCAGGGGGAGATCTACGCGCCGGACCGGATCGACGTGGCCCTCGGCCACTACTTCCGGGCCGGCAACCTCGGCGCCCTGCGGGAGCTGGCACTGCTCTGGCTCGCGGACCGGGTGGAGGAGGAACTGGCCGACTACCGCGCCCGGCACGGCATCCGGGCGCCCTGGGAGACCAAGGAGCGGATCCTCGTCGCGCTGAACGGCGCCCCGCAGGGCGAGCACCTGATCCGCCGGGGAGCCCGCACCGCGACCCGGATGCACGGGGACCTGCTCGGCGTGCACGTCCGGCTGGACGACGGCACGGCCGAGCGTGAGCCGCCGGGCCTGGCCGCGCAGCGGGCGCTGCTGCGGGAGTTGCACGGCGGTTACGTCGAGGTGAGCGGCGGCGACGTGGCACGTGCGCTGGTGGACTTCGCCCGGACGGAGAGCGCCACGCAGATCCTGCTGGGGCCGACCAGCCGCAGCAGGCTGCGCGAGCTGGTGTCCGGCTCGGTGATCAACCGGGTGATCCGGCTGGCCGGCCCGATCGACGTGCGGGTGCTGCCGCCGCCGGAGCCGGGGTTGCTGACCGTGCCGCCCGCGCCCCGGCGCCGCCGCCCCGCGTTGGTCCCGGTCCGGC
>NZ_JAHSQD010000907.1 GCF_020103755.1 Streptomyces sp. LS1784 | reverse complement strand
ATCGCGGCGGTCGGCGCCGGTACCGCCTCCGCGGCCGACGGCCAGGCGGCCGGCGGCCTCGGGCTGCCCACCGGCGCGTTGACGAACCCCGCGGTGACCGGCGCGGTCACCGACACCGCCGCCAAGCTGCCCGCCGCCGACAAGGTCACCAGCACGCTGGGCACCCTCGCCCCGACCATCGGCAAGGCCGTCCCCACCGGCGACACCCCGCTGGCCGGCGTCACCCGGCAGCGCGCCGCCGTCCCGACCATCCCGGGCCTGGACAAGACCCCGATCGGCGGGCTGACCGGCGTCCTTCCGGGCCTCCCCGGCCTGACCGGCTGAGCCGGAACCGACGGCACGGCGACGGGCCGCCCGGCTCACGGCTCCTGGGGGAGCAGCAGCCAGAGGGCCAGGTAGAGCAGGAACTGGGGGCCGGGCAGCAGGCAGGAGAGCAGGAAGATCAGCCGGACGGTCCACGAGGTCAGGCCGAAGCGTCGGGCGATCCCGGCGCAGACGCCGGCGATGACGCGGTCGTTGCGGGGACGGGCGAGGCGCGCACTCATGATCAGCTCCGTGTGGTGGCGGCCCGGTCCGGCCGGTCCGGCGGGCTGCTTCCATACTCCGCCGTCGGCGGCTCCGGGTCCTCCGTCCGGCAGGTGATTCTCCGCCCCGAAGGGTCACCGGGTAGTCGTAGCCGGATCTCGGGGTCGTCCTCGGGGTGACCCTGAGGGGTGGGCCCCGGGGTGACGGCCTCCCGGCGGGGGCGGGGAGCGGGCTCGGTATGATTCCGCAGTCGCTGTTGGTCGGGGGGCGAAACATCGGCGCACTTTTCGCCATGAAGTGGCCTCTCGCGCAAGCGATTTCACGTTCTGTTGGGTTCTGTCCGAATTCTCTCGTGAGGTTGAGTTGCGCCCTCGGCACCGCAGATTCCTGGCGGCGACCGCCGCCGTCACCCTGGCCTCCGGCCTGGCCGTCGTCGAGGCCCCGGCCGTCTTCGCCGCCTCGGGGGCCGTCACGGCCGAGCGGGGCACCCAGGTCCAGCCCTCGCCGGTCACGGTCGCGCTCGGCGGCCTGCCCGGCACCGTCAAGGCGGGTGGCTCGCCGGTGGAGTTCACCGCGACGCTCAGGAACACCGCCGACCACCAGGTGGACGTGGTGTCCTCCGCCTTCGTCATCGGGGACACCGGGACCGGCACCAGGCAGAGCCAGTTCAAGCTGGAGTACCAGTCGCCCGGCGGCGCGCAGTGGCAGGACGCCAAGGTGAACGCCGCGACCGTCGGCGCCTTCTGGGAGATCGACCGGTCGGCCACGCTGCACCTGGCGGCGGGCGCCGAGGCGGTCTACCGGCTGCGGCTCACCGTCACCGCCGACGCCCCGGCCGGCCGGGTGACACCGGGCTTCGACGCCAATGTCGAGGACCCCACCCTGCCGAGGGAGCAGCGGAGCTCCCTCGCCCAGAGCGGCTGGCCGGGCCTGGTGATCACCCCGGCGGTCACGCCGACCACCCCGGCGCCCACGCCCGCGGCCACGGCCGACGTCAAGCTCGAAGGGGTGCCCGCCACCTTCACCGCGGGCGGTGAGGTGAAGCCGTTCAAGCTGGTCTTCACCAACAACAGCGGCAGGGACCTGCGGGTCATGCCCACGATCGTGTTCCAGGGAGAGACCGAACTTCCCTTCGAGACGGTCCGGTTCGAGTACCAGGGGCCGGACGGGGCATGGCTGCCGGGCGGACCCGGGGGCAACTCGGAGCACCCGACCTGGCTCTACATGGACCTGCGGCCGAGCGGCGTGGGTTCCGACGTGTTCGCCCTGCCGAACGGCGGGACTCACACGATCAACGCCCGGCTGGCCTTCACCAAGGACGCGGCGGCCCGTACCGAGTCCCTGGTGGCCCTCGCGGGCAGCCTGCCCGGCGCGGGCGAGAGCGGGGCGAGGTCGTCCAGCCAGAAGGCCGACTTCACGATCGTGGCCGCGGCGGGTCCCAGCGTCACCCCGACCCCGGATCCCACGTCCTCGGCCGCCCCGGCGCCGACCGCGGCTCAGCCGTCCAGCGCCCCGGTCGTCCCGGTCATTCCGGTCGCACAGGCCACCGGCGCGTCGCCGAGCCCGGCGGCGGTCGGCTCGCAGGTGGTCGCCGCCGCG
>NZ_JAHSQD010000906.1 GCF_020103755.1 Streptomyces sp. LS1784 | reverse complement strand
CACGGTGCGCAGCCGGCCGGCCCGGGCGGCTGCGGCCCAGGCGACCAGCGCGACGGCGGTCAGGGTGCCGCCGGCCACCGCGACGTCCACCCAGGGGGCGAGGCCGGAGGTGGTGGTGCCGTAGAGCGAGCCGGTGGTGGCGAGCACCGGGATGGTCAGTGCGTTGCCGGCGACGACCCCGAGCAGGGTCCCGACGGTGGCCGGGATCAGCGCCTGGGCGACGTACGCCCGCACCACCTGGGCGGGGGTGCAGCCGAGCGCCTTGAGCACGCCGATCCGCCGGGTGGCGGTGCCGACCGCGCCGGCCACCACGTTGCCCGCCACCAGCACCGACATCGCCATCCCGAGCAGGCCGAAGGCGACCAGGAAGGGCAGGAACAGCGCGGTGTTGCGGTCCGAGCCCTGTTTGGCGGTGAGCCACGACTGGGCGCCGGTGAGCGACCCGGCGGGGGCGGTGGCCGCGACGGCGGCCCGGTCGGTGTCCATCGCGGCGGTGCTGCCGGCGTCGGCGAACCGGTAGAGCATCTCGTAGCCGGGGGTGCTGCCGGGCGCCGTCAGCGCGGTGAGGGCGCCGGGCGCCACCCAGGCGTCGGCGGTGCGGCTGACGGACCGGGCGAAGCCGACGACGGTGAGTGTCGGCGCGCCCGGCAGGGCGGGCAGGCGCAGCGTTCCGCCGATCTCCCTGACCGGGCTGCCGTACGCGTCAGCCAGCACCACCTCGCCCGGCCTGCTCGGCCAACTACCGTTCAGCAGCTCGACGTTGTCGACTCCGCCGGCGGGATCGGCGCGGCCGGCCACCGTCATCGGTTCCATCGTCGCCCCGACCGGGACGTTCGCCCCGGGGCCCGGCTCGGGGTCGACGGTGACGGTGCGGAAGGGGCCCGCGGCGGCCGTCACCCCGGGGGCGTGCGCGGTGGCGGCGAGCTGCTCGGCGCTCGCCCTGGTGCCGTCGAAGCGCGCGGTGAGGTGGGCCCCGCGCCGGCCGTCGAAGGCCCGCTCGAAGGGGTCCTGGGAGGCGACCAGCAGCGAGCCGCCGAGGACGGAGCAGGTGGTGGCCACCAGCGCGGCCAGGCCGACCGCGGCGGACTGCGTCCGACGCCTGCGCACCCCTGCCCGCACCACCCTCCCGAGCGCGGTCATGCCGCCACCGCCGAGTCCGCCTCGACCCGGCCGTCCCGCATCCGGACCGCGCGGGTGGCGCAGTCCTCGGCCAGCGTCAGGTCGTGGGTGACGATCAGGATGGTCTGCCCGTCCTCGTGCAGTTCGCGGAACAGCTCCTTGACGTCCTCACCGGAGGCGGAGTCCAGCGCACCGGTCGGTTCGTCCGCCAGCAGCAGCGTCGGCCGGTTCATCAACGCCCTTGCCACCGCTACGCGTTGGCGCTCGCCTCCGGAGAGCCGGCCCGGGTGGGCGCGGGCGTGCCGGTCGATGCCGAGCGATTCCAGCAGCTCGCCGGCCCGGCGCCGGGCCTCGGCGCGCGGGACACCGGCCAGTTCGCCGGCCAGCACCACGTTGTCGGCCACGGAGAGGTCGTCCAGCAGATTGAAGAACTGGAACACCATGCCGATGGTGCCGCGCCGGTAGCGGGCCGAGGCCGCCTCGCCGAGCCGGTCCACCCGCACCCCGGCGACGGTGACCGTCCCGGCGCTCGGCCGGTCGAGCCCGGCGACCAGGTTCAGCAGGGTGGACTTCCCGCTGCCGGAGGGGCCGAGCACGGCCACCGACTCCCCCGCCCGCACGCTCAGCGTGACCCCGTCCAGCGCCGCCCGGGCACCCTCATAGCGGCGGCTCACCCCGCTCAGTTCGACCACCGGTTCGCTGCTCATGACCCCACTCCTCGTCGCTTCCTGCCTGGTGACGAGGACGAAGGTACGAACGGGCGGCCCGCTCCCGCGTCCGCCGCCCGCGGCACGTTCCGTACCGCGTCGGGCGGACGGCCGCCGACGTCATCCTTCCGATGTAGTCGCCGGGTGTACCGGCTGCCCGCCACCCGCGGGGCTGTCCCGAGGGGCTCCCGACCCCCACAATGTCCCGGTGATCAACCATCCGACGGTGCACCGGCTGCGCGCGGCGGCGGCCCGGCTGAGCGGCAGCCCGGGCGCGGCTCCCCCGCCCCGGCCGACCC
>NZ_JAHSQD010000905.1 GCF_020103755.1 Streptomyces sp. LS1784 | reverse complement strand
GAGCGGGCTCCCGGTGAGGGCTCCCGGTGCCGGACCGGCGGAGGCGGGGTGCGACCGGACGGCGGCCGGTCGCACCCCGCAGGTCACAGCGCCCGGGTCAGCCGGTCGGTGAGCAGCCGGGTGAAGCGGGCCGGATCGGCCAGCTCACCGCCCTCGGCGAGCAGCGCGCCGCCGTGCACCAGCTCGGCGATCTCGGTCAGCGCGGGGTCGGCCGGGTCGGCCTCGTGCGCCGTCCGCAGCGCGGTGACCAGGGGGTGCGCCGGGTTGAGTTCGAGGATCCGCTTGACCTGGGGCACCTGTTGGCCCATCGCCCGGTACATCTTCTCCAGGGTCGGGGTCATGTCGTGGGCGTCGCCGACGAGGCACGCCGCGGAGGTCGTCAGCCGCGACGACAGGCGGACCTGCTTGACCTGCTCGGACAGGGCCGTGGTCAGCCAGGTCAGCAGGGCGGCGAAGTCCTGGTCGCGCTTGACCTTCTCGGCATCGGCCGCCTCGTCCCCGTCGGCGGGCTCGTCGAGGTCGACCTGGCCCTTGGCGATGGACTGGAGACGGTGGCCGTCGAAGCCCGGGACCCGCTCCACCCAGACCTCGTCGACGGGGTCGGTGAGGATCAGCACCTCGTACCCCTTGGCGCGGAAGGCCTCCAGGTGCGGGGAGTTCTCCACCGTGGCCCGGGTCTCGCCGGTCAGGTAGTAGATCGCTTCCTGGCCGTCCTTCATGCGCTCGACGTACTCGCGCAGGGTGGTGGTCCGGTCCGGGTCGTGGGTGGAGGCGGCCGACACCAGCTCCAGCAGGGCCGCGGTGTTGTCGGCGTCCTCGATCAGGCCCTCCTTCAGCACGCGGCCGAACTGGGACCAGAACGACGCGTACGCCTCGGCGTCGCCGGCCTGCATCTCCTTGACCGCGCCGAGGACCTTCTTGACCAGGCGCCGACGCACCGCGCGGATCTGCCGGTCGTGCTGGAGGATCTCGCGGGAGATGTTCAGCGACAGGTCGTGGGTGTCCACCACGCCCTTGACGAAGCGCAGGTAGTCGGGCATCAGCGCTTCGCAGTCGTCCATGATGAACACCCGCTTGACGTACAGCTGCACGCCGCGCCTGGGTTCGCGGGAGAACAGGTCGAACGGTGCCTGCGCGGGGAGGAAGAGCAGCGCCTCGTACTCGAAGGTGCCCTCGGCGCGCATGTGGACGGTCTTGGCCGGGGCCTGCCAGTCGTGGCTGATCTGCTGGTAGAACTCGTGGTACTCGGCCTCGGTCACCTCGTTGCGCGGCCGGGCCCAGAGGGCCTTCATCGAGTTGAGCGTGTCGACCTCGGTGGTGGTGGCGCCCTCGGCGCCGGTCCGTTCGGTGGCCATCCGGATGGGCCAGCGGATGAAGTCCGAGTACTGCTTGACGATCTGGCGGATCTTCGGCTCGGACAGGTAGTCGGCCAGCCCGTCCTCCCCGTCGACGGGCTTGAGGTGCAGGGTGACGGAGGTGCCCACCGGCAGCCCGTCGACGTCCCGGAGCTCGTAGGTGCCCTCGCCGGCGGACTCCCACTGGGTGCCGGCGTCGGTGCCGGCCCGGCGGGTGCGCAGGGTGACCTTGTCGGCGACCATGAACGCCGAGTAGAAACCGACGCCGAACTGCCCGATCAGGCTCTGCGCCGCCGCGGCGTCCTTGGCGCCCTTGAGCTTCTCCAGCAGACCCGCGGTGCCGGACTTGGCGATCGTGCCGATCAGCTCCACGATCTCGTCCCGGCTCATGCCGATCCCGTTGTCGCGGACGGTCAGCGTCCGGGCGTCGTGGTCGACGTCCAGTGCGATGTGCAGGTCCGAGGTGTCGGCCGCGACGTCGGGGTCGGTCAGCGATTCCAGCCGGATCTTGTCCAGTGCGTCGGAGGCGTTCGAGATCAGCTCGCGCAGGAAGATGTCCTTGTTCGAGTAGATCGAGTGGATCACCAACCGGAGCAACTGACGGGTCTCGGCCTGGAATTCCAACGTCTCGACAGTGCTACCCACTCTGGGGCTTCCTTTCTGCCCGAAGGGAACGGAGGGTACGGACGGGCCTGGGCCCGGGCGGCTCGCCGCCGGTACCGCATGGTAGATCGTGGACGGGCGGGGGAGCGCCGTGGGCCGGTCGGGTGGGGGTGG
>NZ_JAHSQD010000904.1 GCF_020103755.1 Streptomyces sp. LS1784 | reverse complement strand
GGCGCTCCGGAGGCGGAGGGGCGCCGGCGCCGGCGGGAGGCCGCGGCCGCCGCCGAACGCGCGCGGATGGCCGACGTCATCGGCGACCTGCTACAGGCCGACGACGACGGCGAGGGCGCGGTGACGATGCTGCGCGGGCGCGACCTCCAGGACACCCTGGTCGACGAGACCGCCCTGCCCGTCGCCGATCCGGAGCCGCTCGCCGGGCCGTTCGCGCACATCGTGGTGGACGAGGCCCAGGAGCTGACCGACGCGGAGTGGCAGATGCTGCTGCTGCGCTGCCCGTCCCGGAGCTTCACCATCGTCGGGGACCGCGCGCAGGCCAGGCACGGTTTCACGGAGTCCTGGCAGGAGCGGCTGGAGCGGATCGGGCTCGACCGGAACACGGTGGCCTCGCTGAGCATCAACTACCGGACGCCGGAGGAGGTCATGGCCGAGGCCGAACCCGCGATCCGGGCCGCGCTGCCGGACGCCAACGTGCCGACCTCCGTGCGCAGCAGCGGCATCCCCGTCGAGCACCGGTCGGTGGCGGAGCTGGACACCGTCCTGGACGGCTGGCTCGCCGAGCACGGCGAGGGGATCGCCTGTGTGATCGGTGCCCCCGGTTTCGAGGCGCGGCCGCGGGTCCGGTCGCTGACTCCGGAGCTGTCCAAGGGCCTCGAGTTCGACCTGGTCGCCCTGGTCGATCCGGAGGCGTTCGGCGGGGGTGTGGAGGGAGCGGTCGACCGCTACGTCGCGATGACCAGGGCGACCCAGCGGCTGGTGGTCCTCAGGAGCTCGTGAGGAGGCGACGGCGAAGGGAGCGAAGCGCGGAAGGAGGGAGCGGAGGGGCTGGAACGCGCGTCGCCCGGTCGAGTGACGCGGGTGTCGGGCGGTGGCGTCGGGAGGTCGGACCGGGGTGACGGACGAGCAGGAACCGTCGGCGTCATGGGCTGCCGGGCGGAAGCAACGGCTATGGTCGGCCGGACAGTCGGCGGCGGTGCGGCTCGCGGGCGGGCGGCACCGGGGCGCCCGTGCGGCGCCGGGCGAGCCGGGGCTGATCGTGCGCTGGGACGGCTACCGGCGGCTGCCGGGGACGGTGGCCGAGGACTGCGCCGGCCAGCGGATCCTCTACGGGGTCGAGGGTGCGGGGGCGTCGCGGCCCGGGCGCCCGACGCGGCGGCCGAGGAAGACGCCGGGCACCACCGCAAGCCCTGAGGCCCGCGCGGGTGGGGCCCAGCCCACCCGCGACCGGACCGCGAGATGCGAGTGGGTCCGGCGCCACTCGGCGCCGGACCCCAACGGCCGCTGCCCGCAGGTCAGTTGTGGGTGTGCAGGTCGGCGTTCAGGCCGCCCCAGGAGCCGGAGCGGGCGATGACCTCGACCGCGCCGCTCTGCGAGTTGCGGCGGAACAGCAGGTTGTCCTGGCCGGACAGCTCGACGGCCTTGGCCACCGTGCCGTCCGGGGTGGTGACCCGGGTGCCGGCGGTCACGTACAGACCGGCCTCGACCACGCAGTCGCTGCCGAGCGAGATGCCGATGCCCGCGTTGGCGCCGAGCAGGCAGCGCTCGCCGACCGAGACGACCTGCTTGCCGCCGCCGGACAGGGTGCCCATGATCGAGGCGCCGCCGCCGATGTCGCTGTGGTCGCCGACGACGACGCCCGCGCTGATCCGGCCCTCGACCATGGAGGTGCCCAGGGTGCCGGCGTTGAAGTTGACGAAGCCCTCGTGCATCACGGTGGTGCCCGTGGCCAGGTGCGCGCCGAGCCGGACGCGGTCGGCGTGGGCGATGCGCACACCGGTCGGGGCGACGTAGTCGGTCATCCGCGGGAACTTGTCGATCCCGTACACGGCCAGCTGGCCGCCCTGGGCGCGCACGGCGAGGCGGGCCTGCTCGACCTTGTCCACCGGGACGGGGCCGATGCTGGTCCACGCGACATTGGCGAGCAGACCGAAGATGCCGTCCAGGTTCTGGCCGTGCGGCTTGACCAGACGGTGGCTGAGCAGGTGCAGGCGCAGGTACACGTCGTGCGTGTCGAGCGGCTTCTCGTCCAGCGAGGCGATGGTGGTGCGCACGGCGACCACCTCGACGCCGCGGCGCGCGTCGGCGCGCAGCGCCTCGGCCGCGCCGGCGCCGAGCTCGGCCTCGGCCTGCTCGGCG
>NZ_JAHSQD010000903.1 GCF_020103755.1 Streptomyces sp. LS1784 | reverse complement strand
GTGGCGTCGGGCGCCGTGGTGGCTGCCCGCCCGGCCGTGCGGACCGTTCAGGCCCCGGCGATCCTCCGGGCTTCCGCGGCCCTCCTGGCCTCCCCGGTCAGCGGACGCCGACCCGGGAGGCGGGGACCCGCCCGCCCGAACCCCGGCCCGCCGTACGGGCGCCGGGACGGCCGACAGCGGCCCCGGAACCCTGGGAAGAACGGTTCTGCTGCGCCGGCAGGCCGTTCTGCACGTCCATCACGGCGTGCGCGACCATCCCGCCCAGCGGGTCGTACCGGATCAGGTCGCGCAGCCGCGACCGCGAGGAGCGGCCCTCGTTGCCCGGGTACAGGTGTTTGCCCAGCCCGACCGAGTGGGCGAGCGCCGCCAGCGCGGCCGTCCGCGGGTCCGGCGGAACACCGGTGCGGATCGCGGTGTCCAGCCGTTGCTTGATCGCGGCGTTGGTGCAGTCGTCGGACGCCTGGTACCGGGTCGTCGGCAGCACCCCGCACACCTGGCCCGGCACGGCCGTGACCATGCCGCAGCGCTCCAGGTGCGCCAGATAGGTCTGCCGCAGCCCCAGCCGGGGCCCGCCGATCCAGTGCGCCGCGCGGACCGGACTGCCGCGACGGCGCAGCAGTTCCAGTGCGTGGTCAAGGGTCGGGTCGCCGGTCGGCCGTGCGAGCACGACGGCGATCCGGTCTCCCTCCGGTACGATCCGTCCGGCCAGGGACAGCTCGACGAGCTGCGCCCCGGCGAGTCCGAGGTCGAGGGTCTGCGGCTGCGCCGTGGTACCCGTGGTCGGGTCCAAAGCGAGCAGCAAGAGTTCCTCGGGAACAGTTCTGCGGCTCTTGCCCATCCAAGCCTCCCCGCGTGGATGAGAGACAGGGTGACGCCTCTCACACGGGCTTGTCGAGTACGCCTCCGAATCGTGACCTTGCGGTGAAGGCGCGGAACCGGTGGCGGCAGGCCTTGCGTCTGAGCGGTGAACAGACCGCGGTGTGGCCGGGCGGCGACAATAAGCGCCGGTCGGGCGGGGTGTGCGCGGTCGGAACGGCCGCCGGTGGCGGAGACTGTACAGGTACACGGGGCGGGGCGTCGGCTTCCCGAAATCGGGTTCGCCGGTGCCCCGCCGGGCGTTGAGGAGGCTGGGATACGTGGGCGAGTCCCCCGACAGGGTGCTGAGGGACGGCGAGGGGCGGCAGCGGGACCGCGAACGCGAACGGACCGGTCCGGCGGCCGGCGGTGCCGAGCCGGCCGAGGGCGGCTCCGGTCCGGAGGCCGGCGGGGCGTCAGCCGCCGCCGAGGCGACCGCCGAGGCCTCCTCCGGCACCTCGTCTGACACCTCGCCTGACACCTCGTCCGACTCCTCCTCGGACGGCCCCGAGGAGCCCTCCGGAGAGGCGGCCCCGGAGGCGTCCGCCGACGCTCCGGCGGCAGCGCCCAAGGGCGGCTCGACCGTGCAGCTCCGCGTCCGGGATGTGGACAGCAGGACGACGATGCTGCGGCTGCCGGTGGACAACAAGACCACCGCGCTGCGGCTGCCCGAGGAGCTGGTGAAGGCTGCCGGCGCGGGGAGTTCCGAAGGTGAGGACGAGAAGAAGGAGTCCTCGTCGGAAACCGCAGAGGTGACCGAGCCCGCCGGGCGTCCGGTCGCCGCCGACCCGCGTCTCGCCATGCGGACGGATGTCGCGGTGGCGGCGAAGGCCGGGGAGAAGGCCGCCGGACCGGCCGGGGAGACCGGCTCCGGGGGCGGCGCCGAGCCGGCGGCCGCACCGGCCGCGAAGGCGACCGGCGCAGCGGCCGATGAGGCTGACGAGGCCGACCAGGCCGACGGGACGGAGCAGGCCGAACAGGCCGGGAAGGCCGAAGACGCCGGGACCGGGGACGACCCGGAGGCCACCGGCGACGCCGGGGACACCGGCGCGGAGGACGCTCCCGCCAACGGTGCCGTCACCCTCGCGCTGACCAAGACCGGGCAGCCTGGTCAGCAGTCGGGTCAGGCCGAGAAGCCGGAGAAGCCCGCGTCGCTGCGCGCTCCCGCGGCCGGCACCGTGCCGGAGCCGAAGCCCGAGCCGCGTCCGGAGCCCAGGCCCGTCCCCGAGCCCGAGCCGACCCCCGGTCCGGCGCCGCTGCCGAAGCCGACTCCGGTGCCCGCCCCCGTGC
>NZ_JAHSQD010000902.1 GCF_020103755.1 Streptomyces sp. LS1784 | reverse complement strand
GGGATGTCAACATATCTGGCGTTGACTTTTGGCACGCTGTTGAGTTCTCAAGGAACGGACGCTTCCTTCGGACCGCCTTCCAGCGGGCCCTCCGGGCTTCGTTCTTTCGTGTTTCCAGCTTATCAGATGTTTTCCGCTCCGTTTCCGGGGCTTCGCTCATCCAACTCGCTGGCGTCTTCCGGGGTTTGACGCCCCGTCCGACGTTTCAAACTCTAGCCGATCTCCGCTCCGAAAAGCGAATCCGACCGCAACCCGATAAAACGCACACGCCGAATACGCAGCAGGCCGCGACGTGAAAACGACGAAGCGACCCGGCCCGAACCGGGAAGTGGTGTTTCAGAGGATTGGCTGCCCCGGGACCGTCCGCGCAGACGCGTGTCCGGTGCTCCCTGCCAGGCAGCTCGAAGAACACTAGACCTTCGGCCTGGCCGAGTCAACCGGCGCAACCGAATTCTCGGTCCCCTCCTCCACCGGCAGCTGGAAGGCCAGGACGGCGACGTCGTCGTCGTGCTCGGAGGTCACGCCCATCGCCCGCAGCAACCGGGCGCAGATCACCTCGGGGGCACCGATCGCACCGGTCAGGGTGCGGGCCAGGAGGTCGAGGCCCTGGTCGATGTCCTCGTCGCGGCGCTCGACCAGTCCGTCGGTATAGAGGACACCGGTCGTACCGGGGAGCAGGCGCAGGGTGTGGGAGACGTGCAGGCCGCCGCCGGTGCCGAGCGGCGGGCCGTTCTGTTCCTCGCTGCGCAGGATGGTGCCGTCCGGGCAGCGCAGCAGCACGGGGAGGTGTCCGGCGGAGGCGTAGGAGAGGGTGCGGCACTGCGGGTCCCAGACGGCGTAGGTGCAGGTGGCGATCTGGTTGGCGTCGATCTCCATGGCGAGGCCGTCGAGCAGGCGCATCACCTCGTGCGGGGGCAGGTCGAGGCGGGCGTAGGCGCGGACGGCGGTCCGCAGCTGGCCCATGACGGCGGCGGCACGCAGGCCGCGGCCCATGACGTCGCCGATGACGAGTGCCGTGCGCCCGCCGTCGATGGCGATGACGTCGTACCAGTCGCCGCCGACCGCGGCCTCGGCGCCGCCCGGCTGATAGGTGGCGGCGACCCGCAGGCCGGCCGGCTGGTCGAGCTTCTGCGGAAGCAGGCTGCGCTGGAGGGTGACGGCGGCCTCGCGCTGGCGCCGTTCGGCCTCGCGCAGGCGGGCGGCGGCGAGGACCTGGTCGGTGACCTCGGCGGCGAAGATCAGCACTCCGGCGGGCGGTCCTTCGGCGGCGTCGCAGTTCTCCCCGGTTCCGAGCGGGACGCAGGACACGTTGTAGTAGCGGTTGCCGGTGAGGCCGAGGATGCATCGGGCCTTGACGCTGCGCGGGCGGCCGCCGCGGATGACCTGGTCCATCAGCGGCAGGACGCCCATGCTGCCGAGTTCGGGGAGGGCCTCGGCGGCGGGCAGGCCGGTGGGGCGGTCGCCGAAGAGGTCGCGGTAGGCGCGGTTGGCGTAGCCGAGCTGGTGGAGCGGGCCGTAGGTGACGGCGACCGGAGCGGGGATGCGGTTGAGGACCTCGCGCAGGTTCTGCGGCTTCTGCGGGTCGAGGAGCTCGGCGCCGGCGGCGGGACCGTCCGGGTCGCGGGGGCCGGGCACGACGACGCCGTCGGGGCAGGGCGCACCGTCCTCGGTGCCGGTCCCGTTGGGCGGGACGGCACGCCGGGGGACTCCGGTGAGCCGGGCGCTCCAGCGCATGAGGTTCAAACGACGGCCGCTTCCTCGTTTTCCAGGCATATCATCACTTTTTGTGTGCGCAGCAGCACACGGGGTAATGACCAGGTCGGGCTGATCCTGTCAGGCGGAGGCCCGGTTCCGGAAGTCGCGCGCCCGGCGTGGCCGTCCGATCCGCCCTCCGGTCGGCCGCCGGCCCGGGTCGGCGGGTGCGGTCACCGGGGAGCATCCGGTCCGGCGTCGGACGGCCGTCCGGACCTCGGGTCGAACCCTTCCTCGAAGACCGAACGCGGGTGCTCCATCGCGCCCAGCGAGACCACCTCGCGGGAGAACACCCCGCCGAGCACCCAGTCCATCAGCACCCGCACGCGGCGCTCGGCGCTCGGCAGCCGTCGCAGGTGCCGCGCCCGGTGCAGCCACCAGGCCCGGCGGCCGGTGAGCCTGC
>NZ_JAHSQD010000901.1 GCF_020103755.1 Streptomyces sp. LS1784 | reverse complement strand
CGGCCAGGCCCTGGACGGTGCGCGCGGCGATCAGCGCCGCCCCGGTGGACGCCAGCCCGGCAGCGGCCGAAGCGGCGGCGAACAGGGCGAGTCCGGCGAGCAGGACGCGGCGCCGTCCGGCCAGATCTGCGATCCGGCCGCCGGCCAGCAGGAGCGCGCCGAAGGCGAGGCCGTAGGCGTTGACCACCCAGGCGGCACCGTCGTCGGTGAGACCGATGCCGTCGCGGACGCTCGGGAGGGCGACGTTGACGATCGAGGTGCTGAGGATGACGGTGAACTGCGCCCCGACGAGGGCCGCCAGTGCGCCGCCGGCCGTACGGCGGGCGAGGAACGGGTCGGCGTCCTGCGGACTCACGGCGGTGGTCCTCCTTTCCGAAGGAGCATTGATGAGTGGTTAACCACTCACACTTATGGCCAAAGAAAGGCGGCGGCGTTCGGACCGTCGCGTGCGCGCGGACCTCCCGCCCCGCCGGGTGGGTGGCACTGGCCGGCCGTGGCCGATCAGTAGTGCGTGATGCCGGCCGCGAGGGTCCGCGTCCACGGCGCGTCGACCTCGTCCGCCCCCATCGAGACCAGCAGGTGGCAGAGCATGCCGGTGGCGAAGAAGCCCTGGATCCGAGGCTCCGCCGCACCCGAGGCCCCGCGCACGTACTCGACCAGCCGGGCGTACCCCTGCCGGACCGCCTCCCGGACGGCCGGCTCGGAGACCGCCGCCGCCTGGGCGTGCAGCTGGACCAGCATCAGGTCGTTGTCGGTGATCAGCTTGGCGTAGGCGTCCCCCATGGACTGGAGGACCACCTCCGGGGAACTCCCCCCCGCTTCCGCCGCGCCACGCTCCAGACTCCCGCGGACCCGCACGAAGCAGTGCTCCACCACCGCCACGAACAGGGCCTCCTTGCTCGGGAAGAGCCGGTACACGTACGCCTGCGAGATGCCGGCGGCCTTCGCCACCTCCGTGGTGGTGGTGCCGAAGTACCCCCGCGCGGCGAACGCCCCGATCGCGGTGCGCAGCACCGTCTCGCGACGCTCCTCGGCGGTGGACAGTTGCCGGGGTCGTTCCTTCTGCATGTGAGTACTCAACCACTCACACTTCACCGCCGTCAACACCCACCTCCGGCCCGTACCGGAATCCCGGATGACCTCCCGCCGTCGAGGCGCCGCTGCCCTGCATGTCCCGACCGGTGCACGACGCACCACGTCGAACCGGGTGTCACCCGTACGAGCGCACTGTGCCGCCCTTCGGAGTCAATCTGCTTCGCGTGCGGCAGAAACCCTCCGCTGACGTCCTGCGCCCACACAAGGAGACCCATCATGCGACTGGCCTTGCCCCTCCGAGCCGTTCTCGCTGCCGCTGCGCTGGTCGGCGGGACGGTGGTGGCCGCCGCGACGCCGGCCACCGCGGCGACGTGTCCGCACAGCGACTCGCCCAAGATCGACGGAGCGGAGGCCACGTGGACCCTGAAGTGCAAGAAGGTCGAGGGAGTCGAGACGCTCTACGTCGACGGGTGGGTGGAGGACACCCGGGCCGACGGCATGTGCGCGACGGTCACGATCACGCCCGACGGCGGGCGCTACCCGGAGGAGGTGCAGGCCTGCGGTTCCGGGACGCGCGAGCAGATTCACAAGTCCTACACCGGCAGGACCGCCACGGTGAAGCTCAGCGTGCGCTGATGACCGGTTGACCGGCGGGGGGGGCGGGCCCCGGCCGGCCAGAGCGAGCAGGCCGAGGCGTCGCCCTCCGCCGCGCAGGCGTAGTCCACCGCCCTGGTCAGCCGCGTGGTGCGGATCGGCTTCACGGCGCCGCCCGTGTGGCCCTCCGACAGTCCCGACCGAACGTGCGCGCCCATCGTTGGCGCCTCCGGAACGACCGTCAAACCATCGACCGGCGACATCCGCTCCGTTTCACGGCCCGTGCGTCCGCGATTCACCGTTGCGGGTGATGGCGGACCGGCCCGCCGGGGCGGAATCCTGGTGCGTGCGCCCGGCACCACAGCCCCGAGCGCCCAACCACCTCCAGCACCGGGAGGCACCGTCATGGAGCCCCAACCGTCCGGCCGCGACCAGGCCGCCGGAGTCCGTCGGCGCCGCATGCTCGGCCTCGCGCTCGGGGCGGGCCTCGTCCCGGCGCTCGGCGCGGCCGCCCAGGCGGCGTCCCACACCTCG
>NZ_JAHSQD010000900.1 GCF_020103755.1 Streptomyces sp. LS1784 | reverse complement strand
CCCGCGGCCTCCGCCACGGCTGCGGAGCGCGGCGCGGCGTCCACCTGGTAGCCGCCGCCCTCGCCCGCCCGGTCGTACGCCGAGCCGGGCAGCTTGTCCCCGTACCGCTATGGCCGTTGACGGGGCCGGGACCGAGGTGTGAACAGGCCGACGTGGATGTGGACGCCGCCCGGAAAACCCCGCGCAGCGGGCCCGGACCGGTGACAAACCGCCGCGCCGATGTGAATATTCACGGTCAAACGCCGGTCCGTCCGAGCCGGCCGCGAGCCGGACCGCCCGCCCCCAGGAGACCGCCATCCACAAAAGCGACCCAGCCGACCTCGCCGCCGCCCTGCGCACCGGCCCCTTCCACCTCGCCCTGCGCACCGCGATCTCCGCCCGGGGCCTCGCCCTGCACCGCATCCGCCGCCACCTCGCGCTGCGCGGCGTCAACGTCGGCCTCACCAGTCTCAGTTACTGGCAACAGGGCCGCCGCCGTCCCGAACGCGCCGAGTCACTGCGCGCCGTCGCCGCCCTGGAAGAGGTCCTCGACCTGCCCGAACACTCCCTCACCCGGCTGCTCGGCCCTCGCCGCGCCGCCGGCCCCACCCCGGCCGGCCCGCCCGTCCGCCCCTACCGTGACCTCATCTCCCCCGCCGTGGCCGTCGACGGCCTGCTCGCCACCCTCGCCGGCCCGCGCGACACCGGGCTGCACACCATCACCCACATCGAACGCATCCGGGTCGGCCCCGACCGCCGGCTCACCCGCCGCGACTCCCAGCACGCCCTGCGCGCCGACCGGGACGGCATCGACCGCTACCTCGCCCTCTACCAGGGCGACCCCGGCAGCGACATCACCCGCGTCGGCGTCCGCGCCGAGGAGAACTGCCGCCCCGGCCGCATCCGCCGCGACCAAGCCCACCACCTGCGCGCAGACGTACCAGAACGCCGATCACCTGCCGGCGCCCGCCACGGCGGCCGCCACCGACCCCTTCGGGACGAAGGTGGCCGGTGCGCACCCGATCAAGGACGCCTGACGGCCCCGCGGCTCCGCTGGGGGGCGCGGAAGTCCACGATCAGGGAGTCCTCCACCGGCAGGTAGCCGATCTGCTGGTAGATGGAGTTGCTGGTCGGGTTGGCGAGGTTGGTGTAGAGCAGGACCTCGGTGGCGCCGTGGGCGAGGACGTGGGCCGAGGCGGCGGCGGTGACGGCGGTGCCGTAGCCGTGCCCGCGGCTCCCGGTGGGGGTGTAGACCGGGCCGATGCGGGACATGCCGACGAGGATCGGGCTGCTGCCCGCCAGGGCGACCGGGCGGCCGTCGTCCTCCCACAGGTGCAGGCAGCCGTTCGCGATCCGCTCGTCCACCGCCCGCGGGACGTCGGGGAGTTCGACCTCGGCCTCGACCAGGAACTCCTCGTACCAGCGGATCGCCAGTTCCCGGTCGGCCGGTTCGGCCAGCCGGTGGCGGCCTGCGGGCGGGCGCGGTGGGCCGGCCAACTCGCCGAGCCGGTAGAGCCGCTCGTCGAAGCGGACGGACTGCTCGGTGCCGGTGGCCGCCGTCCAGGCGTCGGCGAAGGCGCGGACCGCTTCGGAGCCGCCGCCGACCCCGGTCACCGTGGTGAACCCGGTTCCGGCGGCGGCCAGGCCGATCGCCAGCTCGGCGGCCGCGGCCGGCGGCATGAAGGAGAGCCGGGGGTCGAACGGCGGTGTCTGGAGGAAGGCGCCCGCGACCGGGCCGCCCTCCTCGGCCCGCCACCAGCCGAAGACCGGCGGTTCGCCGAACACGGTCGGGCCGGACTCGGTCAGCCGGTGCGTGATGGTGAGCAGGACGGTGTTCTCGGCGGGGCGGGCGGCCAGGAAGGCCCCCGCCTCCTCCCGGAACTCGTCGAGGGAGGTGCTGAAAGTCCAGGTCATGGCCCATCGTGGACCGGAGCCGGACGTGTTCGCCAACGATTATCCGGCCGCCGCCGGGACGCCCGTTATGCGACCGCCACGCCCAGCTTCTCGGCCAGTGCCGCCGGATCGGTGGTCGGGGCGTCGCAGGCGAAGTGCCGGCAGACGTACGCCGCGGGCGCCCCGTCGACCAGCGGCCGGTCGGCCAGCAGCGGCACCTCGGTCCCTCCGGGCGTGCCGACCGCGACCACCGTCCCCGGCGCCGTCCCGAGCAGCGCGGCCCGCCGCAGC
>NZ_JAHSQD010000090.1 GCF_020103755.1 Streptomyces sp. LS1784 | reverse complement strand
GTCCCGTACCTGGCGCTCGCCGCGCTGCTGCTGCCGACCGGGCCGGGCGGCTCCGACGGGGGAGAACTGCTCGGCGCCCGGATCCTGGCGGCCTCCTCGGCCGGAGCCGGGGCGGCCGTGCTGGCCGTGGCGGCGGTGGGGGCGGCGGCCCCGCTCTTCCTCGGGGTGGCGCTGGTGGCGCTGCTCGGGGTGCTGTCGGGGGTGCTGGTGCTCGCCGGGCTGACGCTCGCCCAGCTGGTCGCGGTCATCGCGGTGGCGGCCGTGCTGGTCGGCGCGTTCGTGCCCTCGCTGGCCTTCCGGCTGTCCGGGCTGCGGCTGCCGATGCTGCCGCGCAACGCCGAGGAGCTCCAGGAGAACATCGAGCCGGTCCCGGCCTCCGCGGTGCTGCCCCGAGCCCTGGTCGCCGACGACTACCTGATGGCCCTGCACACCGCGATCGGCGCCGTCTGCGCCGTCTGCCTGGCCGTGCTGCCCTTCACCGACGGCTGGGCCGGCCCGGCCGAGGCCGCCGCGCTCAGCCTGCTGCTCCTGCTGCACGGACGAGCCGTCGGCAGCATCCGCCAGCGCCTGGCGATCCTGCTGCCCGGCGTCCTCGGCGGCCTGGTGCTGCTCGCCCGCGCCACCGCCGGCGCCTCGACCACCGACCGCCTGCTCCTGCTGGCCACCCTGCTGACGCTGACCGCCGCCCTCCTCGTCGCGGCCTGGACCGTCCCCGGCCGCCGCCTGCTCCCCTACTGGGGCCGCATCGCCGACATCCTGCACACCCTCTGCGCCCTCTCCCTCCTCCCCCTCGCCCTCCAGGCCTGCGGCATCTACCACACCCTGCGCGGCCTCGGCGGCTGACCCGCCCCGCACCACCCCGACGGGCCCCGGCCGGACACCTCCGGCCGGGGCCCGTCCCGTTCTCCTACGGGAGCCCGCCGTACACCTCCAGGCAGCGCCTGAGGACGGTCCGCAGCTGCTCCGGGCTCGCATTGGTGATCCACTCCCTGACCGCGGGCGTGGCCCCCTTCGGGAGTGCCTTCCGGAGTGCCGTCCGGATCTCTTCGATGAACATCGCACCGACCTCCTCGATCGGGTGCTGCGCGCTGAGCGGGCCGGGCCCGACCTTCGCCAGGAGGTCGGACGCCGCGGTGACGCCGAGGGCCGTCAGCCCCTCCGGGAAGTCGGCCACGGCCTGCCGGCAGGCTTCGGCGGCCCGGTTCTGGTAGTCGGCGGCCGCGTCCTCCGCCTCCATCAGCCTCGGTTCCACCAGGTCCCACACCTCGGGGATCCGCGCCTTGAACTCCCTGAACTCGCGCAGGTAGGGCAGGGTCCGTTGGGCCAGCTGGAGGCCGGTCATGGTGGCGACGGGTCCCAGCCGGTCCAGGGCGGCCTCCACGCGGAGCCGCTCGTGCGGGTGGGAATCGTGCCGGAACCCCGCGGAGTCCGGGTCGTCCACGAGGTAGAACTCGACGGCGCTGCGGATTGTCAGGACGTCATCGGCACTGAACCGGCCGGGGAACGGGACCGGGGTGGTGGCGCCCGGTGCCGCGTAGGTGGTGTCCTCCGGCCTGGGATCGGTGACGAACGCCCGACCGTAGTTCCGCTCGTACGCCTCCTCGAACCGCAGGCCGCGGGTCCAGCCCTTGGACTGCTTGAGGTTCGGTATCCCGTCCCCTTCGTTCCGGTGTGGGCTGATGTCGATCGAGATGACCTTGATCCCGGCGAAGGCGAGCTCGTCCATGACGCCGCTGCGCATGCCGACCGCGCCGACGATGTTGTACTCGTCCGCGAGGTACCTCAGGAGGGCGAGTTCCTTGCGCCGGTTTCCGACCGACGGCCAGTTCCAGTAGTTCTGCAGGGCCGGCCCGGACCACTCCGCCGGCTCCTCGCCCATCACGACGACCCGGAAGCGGCCGTTGGCCGCTTCCTGCACCTGCTCGATGATCTGGCGGACTCCCTCCAGCCCGGTGTCGAGCGCCGGCGCGTTGGCGCCGGCACGGTTGCTGTGGCCGCTGTCCCGGTACGTCACGATCACGTAGTTCTGCCCCGGCTCGAAGCGCCCCAGTGCCGGATTCTCCAGGTCCTGCTGGAAGGCCTCCGCCTCCTCCTCGGTGTAGTGCCCGTAGGCATCGCCGAGTTCCGCGATGCGGGCCGCCCGCAGCGAGAGCTCCCCGCCCTCCTCGCCCCGGCCGCGATAGCGGCTCACGTCAGCCTGAATCTCCGTCAGTTTCCTTACCATGAGGGCGAGTTGGTCATTGGTCGACGGGAACCTGCGCTGCCTCGGCAGGATCCTGTCGGTCAGCCTCATGTGGTCGCCGACGACACTCCTCGTCAGTCGCGTCGCGATGTCCTCCGAGGCCGCCGTCTCGTTCCGCCAGGACTGGCCGGTGGGAAGCCTCGTTTCCGTCGTGTAGTGGATCCTGCGCCCCTGGGTGAAGAGGTCGTCGTGCAGGTTGATGATCCCCTCAACCTGCCTCCTGGTCGACTCGCTGACGTTCCACACCAGCAACGCGCGGTCCGGGTGGGCGATCAGGGCGGCGCGCATGTGGTACATGTCACCGGAGTTCTCCGCCCTGATGGTGTAGGTGTTCGCTCCGAGTCGGGTCAGCGCCTCCCCCGACACGTGGTCGTTCGACATCGTCACCCACAGATGGGTCTCGGACGTGACCCGGCCCGCCTCCTGGAGGAGGGGTGCCTCGGCGCCGTCGGCCTCGGCAGGGACCTCCAGGATCCGGGTGGTCGGTTCCGCCTCGTCCGTGCGGATGGTGACGGGCCTTTCGCCTCCGTCCGGCCGCACGAGCCTCAGTGAGCCGTCCTCGTGCAGGCGGAGGGTCAGCAACGCGTCATGACCGTCCGGTCGGGTGACGGCCACGGTGGCGTCGGTGCCGGCAGGGCGCTCGCGCAACCGGGCCGTCAGCGCCGTGAGGGCGTCCGCCCCGGTCCCGTAGTCGTAGGCCAGCCGCCTCAGGTTCGCCGCCCTGACCGCGTTCTCCGCCGCCGTCTCCTGCTCCGTCTTCGGTCCGGGCATCGTCTGCGGTTCCGGCTCCGGCTGGAGCAGGGCCCAGGCGCGCCTCCGCTGGACCTGCCACGTCGGAGGCCCCACCGGCGGGGCGGCGGGCGCCACGTCCTGCTCGACGACCGGCGCGGCACCGTGACCGGCGACCGGTACCACGACCGGCGCCGGGTCCTCCACCACCGGCTCGGCATCGTGGTCCGCCTGCTCCTCGACCACCGGCGCGACGTCCTCCTCGTCGAGCAGCCGCACCGGGGCGGGCTGGTTCGGGTCGATCGGGTCGTCCTCGGTGGCGAGGGGCACCCGCTCCTGGCCTTCGTGGAGGAGTTCCTGGCCGAGCGCGGTGGTGCGGACCTGGTCCTCCTCGACGTGCAGGCGCAGCCAGTCGCCGGGGCCGTCGACCAGGGGGCGTCCGTCGGCGGTGAAGCCGACGGTGCGGGCCACCACGGCCCGGGGGTCGTTGCCGACGGTGAGGTAGACCGAGCCGTTGCCGGCGAAGGCCACCAGGTCGGTGAGGCGGGCCAGGTTCTCGCTGAGCGGCTGCCCGCCGAGGGCGGCCTCGGCCCGGCGAGCGGCGAGCTGCTCGTGCAGGGCCTGCACGGTCCTGCCCGCGAAGGAGCCCGCCCCGCCGACCGCGCTGTTGCAGGACAGGAACCGCAGCGGCTCGCCCTGCCACTGGCCGCCCTCGGCGAGCCGCAGCAGCGCCCCCGCGAACTGCTCCGGGGTCACCTCCTCGCCGTGCAGGAGCGGGGCGCCGTCCTCCGGCCGGCCGTGGAAGACCATGGTGAAGTACGGGTCGTCGTGCGAGAGCACGCGCAGTGCCTCCACCAGGTCGTGGTAGGCGGGCGTGTCGCGTTCGTTAGGGTCGGCCAGCAGGTGCACCCTGTCGCCGGCGCCCGCCAGCGGGGTGGCGAGCAGGTCGGCGACGGCGTCGGAGACGGAGTTGCGATGGGTCGTCTCGCCTTCGGGGTGCAGGGCGGTGAAGAGCACCCGCTGGTGGCCGGCCGAGGTCAGTTCGGTGGTCTCGCCGATCGGCACCTCCATCTCGATCGGGACGAGGCCCTTCTCGGTGAGGGTCCGGTCGCCGTCGCGGAAGGTGACCTCGACCTCGGCGTAGCCGGTGTAGCGGGCGGTCGGTTCGGGGAACTTGGCCCCGGCGACGATCTTGCCGGAGGCCCCGGTGGACGGCCCCTCGCGCCACCGCTTGCCGCCTCCGACGGTGAGCAGGCCGCTGAGGTCGACGCCGCCGTCCAGTCCGGCCTTGGCCCCGCCCTGGACCTGGAGGTTCCACTGGCCCCAGTCCAGTCGGGTGTGCCGTCCGCCGCCGCCGCTGTCGTTGGCGGGGCTGATCGCGGCGGCCGTGTTGTCGCGCTGGTACTCCAGTTGGACGATCGAGACGGTGGCCGTCACGTCGGCGTCGTCGACGAGGAAACGCTTGCCGACCGACGGGGTGGTGATGCTCCGGCCGCCCGGTGCCAGGACGTCGCGGTCCGGCCCGTCCTCGAAGTGCTGGACGTCCCGTCCCCGGGAGACCGAGCCGAACAGCGCGGACAGCTGGGCGTGGCTGTGGGTGTTGCGGGCGACGGACTCCAGCCAGGACCAGGTGCCCTTCTTGAAGAAGCGCGGCCCGAACACGGTGAGCAGGTCCCGCACGCCGGAGGTGTCGTCGATCCAGCGCAGGATCCCGACGTCCCGCACGCCCTCCCGGAACAGGGACTCGGGCGGCCTGCGCAGCACCCTCGTGCCGACCTCCTCGGGCGGGCGCAGTGACGGGAACCCGGTCTTCGGGGCGCCGTAGCGCGACGGCACGACGGCCTCGTCGCGGCCGGTCTCCATCAGCACGTCGGCGTGGATGGTGGCCTCGACGAGCGTGCGCCGGTAGCGGCCGAGGCCGGTCAGCTGGTCGCCGATCCGGGTGAGGCTCCGGTTGACCTTGCCGAGCACCGACCGGTCGTCGTCCGAGGGCCGGGGTACGCGGTCGGGGCGGATGGCGTCGGCCGGGTGCAGCAGGACGACCGGCTCGTGCTCGAAGCGGATCTTCAGCACCACCGCGGCCTGGTGGGCCACCGCGGCCACCTTGCTCTTGATCGCGGTGCCGCTGCTGCTGGAGTCGTTGCCGTGCTCCAGCCGGTCCACGCCCTTGGCGTAGGTGAAGGTGGGGCCGCCCACCGGTCCGACCCCGGTGCCCGCCGGGTCGCCGGTGACGTAGAGGCCGCCGGTGAACGCGTGACCGCTGCCGCCGCCGGTGTTGGTCCCGCCGTCGGAGCTGGTGAGCGAGGTCTGGTGGCTGTTCCCGATGTTGAACTCGACCTGCGGCGGCCGCCCGGTCGGGGTCAACTGGACCACCTCGGCGGTGATCACCGCCGTGCTCCGGCCGTGCTCCACGACCAGCGGGTGGCCGGCCATCACCGACTTGAGCTGGATCTGCAACCGGTCGAAGTCCAGCCTCGCGGACAGCTTCCGCGCCATGCCCGTCCAGTCCTTGCCCAGGAAGTCGGCGACGGTGTGGCCCCCGTTCCCGAACAGGGTGGCACCCAGACCGAGGACCAGGTCGTGCACCGTTCCGCTGCGGTCCTGGTTCAGGTGGACGGCGGTGATCACGTCGGAGGAGCCGAGCCGGTGGGTCGGCAGCATCCGCGGGACCGCCTCCCGGACGCGCTGGGGCGCGGCCACCACGGCCGACGCCGTGACGGGGGCGGGCGGCGCGATCGCGTGGGACCGCTTGCTCGTCTCGAAGGTGACCGTGAACACGGCGTCCACGTCGGTGAGCCGGGCCGGCTCGACGCTCTTGCCCCGGCTGTTGGTGCCGCCCACCCGGTCGATCGAGATGCCCTTGACGAAGTCCCGGGTGTGCGTGTACTCGCCGGTGAGGTTGACATAGGGCAGCGTGATCCCCGCCCGGGCGCGGATCCGGAGCCGGGTGCGCAGGTCCGCGGTGGTGCCGGTGGTGGTGCGCTGCTGGCTGCCGGACTCGAACTCGAACGAGGCGAGCAGCTCCTCCCGGGGCTGCGGGCGCAGCAGGTCGCCCCCGACCACGACCGTGCCCTTCCAGCCGTCGAACTCCAGGGGCACCCGGATCCGTCCGCCCCGGCTGAGCCGGGACAGCGCGGACTTGAGGCCGTACGCGTCGATCGACCGGGCGAGCAGTGCCTCGACGTTCGCGGGCACCGGCCGTCCGGTGTGCGCCTGGAGCGCGTCCAGGACGGTCCGCAGCACCGCGGTGTCGCCGCGGCCGAGGCTGAGCACCACGTCGGACTGGCCGAGGCGCAGCGGCGGCGCGGCCTGCTCGTCGGCCCGCTGGGGAACGTGCGGCGGCGGCGTGAGGGCCTGCTCGTGCAGCCCCGGCGGCACCACGAAGCCGTGCCGCTCGTTCGGGGCGATCGTGTGCGGCGCCGTGTGCACCTGCTCCAGGCTCAGCTCCGTGGTGAGCAGGACCGGCCCGAAGTCCCGGCCGTTGACCTTCAGCAGCACCTCGAACTCGGCCCGGTACAGCTCCTGCGGGCTGAGGTACTTGCCGTTGGCGTAGCCCTTGTCGGACTCGCCGCTGCGCCAGCCGTCGCGGATCCGCGACTCCAGGGAGGGGACGACGGTGCCCTGGAGGACGTCCTCGAAGGGCTTGCCCGAGGCCTTCAGCACGTTCTCGTGGGTGAACACCGTGCCCTTGCCGGCCAGTTGGAACTGGCCGTTGACGGTGTCGGAGCGCAGGTGGCGGGCCGAGTCGAAGGTGCTGGTCTCGCGGACCGGGTTCAGCTCGGCGGTCGCCTGGCCGCGCAGGTGGGTCATCCGGTGCAGCCGTACGGTCGTGGCGAGGTGCAGGTCCTTCAGCGGGCCCATGGTGACCTCGGGGCCGCGCAGCGCGGAGCCGCGCGACATGCCGACGAGGTGGGCGCTGACCGCGCTGTGCGAGTAGGCCTGGAGGACGTCCTCGCGCACCTCCTTCCAGGCCTTCTCGCCGAGCAGCAGCGCGCCGACGCGGTCGAGTTCGGTGTGCAGCGGGGTGATGTCGCGCAGGTCCCGCACGACGGTGGTATCGGGCAGGCCGGTCCACACCGCGTCCAGCGGGGCCCGTACCAGCGCGCCCGTCTCGTGGGCGGGGGTGAGGGGCGGGGCGGGCCGCTGGGCGACGAACTCGGGCGGGTTCGTGCCCTCCACGACGTGGTCGGCGCCCGTGACCAGGACGGCCTCGTCCTGGTCGATCACGGTCCGGAAGCCGAGCTCCACGCGGGTGGTCGCCTCGGCGGGATGGGGCAGCAACCCGCCGCTCCAGCCGAAGGTTACGGTCAGGTCGGCCGCCCCCTCGAACAGCACCGCCGGCCGCTTGATCTTGGTGCCGTTCCCCAGGTCGGAGCCGGAGCCGTGCAGCCCGACCCCGTCCCGCCCGGCCCTGGCGCCCAGACCGCCGCCGCCGACGAAGTTCCCGTCCGTCTTGTTCGTGACCGAGGACGGCAGCATGTGCCATTCCTTGCTCGTGGTCGTCTGCTCGACGTGCGCGCGGGTGGTGGCGGTGGAGATGTTGATCTCGGTGGTCGGCAGGGTGTGGACCTGCCGCATCCGGGCGACCGACCCGCTGCCGATGGTGATCATCGCGGCCGCCCCAACCAGGCTGTCGTCCACGATGGTCAGCTTCTGCCCGGCCATCGTCCCCTTGAGCTCCTGCTGGAGGGTGCCGAGATCGAGCTCCGTCAGCAGCCGGCGCCGCAGCTCCGGCCAGCGGCTGCCGAAGTAGCGCTCGGCCGCCTCCTCGAAGCCCGCCACGAACTTCCCGATCGGCGGGACGGCGGGCTGCCGCTGGTTGAGGTCCGTCATCTCGACCTCGTTCGCATCGTTCTCCCCCTGGCGCCGCCGGGGAGGTTCGAGCGGCCACACGTCGGTGACGATGTGCGAGCCGGCCAGCCGCCGGTGCTCGGAGACCTCCAGCGGCACCGCGTAGTGCGCCTCGGCGACCGGCGGCAGGTTGGCGGTCTCCCGCTTCGGCACGGCGACGTGGCCGGTGACCGGGAGGTCGATCGGCTGCGGCGTGTGCCACGGGCCGGGCGCGCCGTGGAACTTGGCGTCCAGGAACTCCACGGTCAGCGTGAACGGGGCCTCGAAGAGGTCCGCCAGCTCCACGGTCTTGCCCCGGGCGCTCGTCCGGCTGGCCTCGGCGGAGGTGCTGCCGTTCATCCAGCCGTGCTGGTAGCCGAGGGTCTCGGTGAGGTCCCGGGCGCTGCCCAGCTTCGCCCTGAGCTGCGCGCCCGCGTTGACCTGGGTGAGCCGGTCCTTGGAGACGCCGACCGTGCTCTGCTGCTCCGAGCCGTACTCGAACTCGAAGTTGCGCAGCGTCTTGAGGTGACGGGCCTCCCCCAGGGCGGCGCTGATCCTGATCTGGCCGGACCACCGGCCCGCCTGGAACGGCACCTCCCGCACGTCCCCCCGGGACAGCGCGGACACCGTCGGACGCAGCGTCTCGCTGCCGAACAGGCTCTCCGCGAGCGTCCGCGCGGCCTTCCCGTCCCCGTGCAGCGCCGCGGTGAACCGGCCCACGAGGCTCTCGAAGTGCTGCGCCGGGAGGTTCTCCAGGTGCACCAGCACGTCGTAGGCGGACAGCCCGCGCTCCCGGAGACGGGTGGGCGGGGTCGGAACGAGCGGCTGCTCCGGCGGCGGGACGACGATCGGCGCGGCGACCACGAGGGGCGGCTCGACCACGGTGTCCTCGACGACGGTGTTCTCGGTCACGGTGTTCTCGGTCACCGGGTTCTCGGTCACAGTGTTCTCGGTCACGGTGTTCTCGGTGGCGCCCGGGTTCAGGGCCAGCTCGATCTGCTGGTCCAGCGAGAGGTGGTCGGACTCGTCCTCCGTGTGCTGGGCGGACTCCTCCTGCACCTCGATGTGCGCGGGCTGCTCCTGCACCTCGACGTGGAGCGGCTGTTCCTCCGTCTTCGTCGTCGCGGTCTCCATGAACTCCCGGAAACCTTCGAACAGTTGCTCCTCGGCATCCGTCCGACCGACCTTGTTGGCGGGCTCCGTGCGCTCCGGCTGCGGGCCGTGCCCGAAGAGGTCGCCCAGCAGCTCCACCAGCTCCGGCGCGTTCTCCCGCACCCACTCGGCGCCGTTGTTGCGGGGCAGCCCCGTGGACGGGTCGTTGCCGTGGTTGTGCCCGAGGTACGCGGTGACCAGCTGCGCGAAGAACTCGTGCTCGTTGCGCGCCGAGTAGTTGCCGACCCGGTTGCCCTCCCCGTCGTTCAGTCCGCCGTCGGGCCAGTCCGTGAGGGGCTCCTCACCGAACAGCTCCGCCAGGGCGTCCGCGACGCTCCGCTCCCGGTAGGCCTGCCCGATCAGCTCCTTCTCCGCCTGCGTCAGGCCGAACTCGTGGATCGTGTGGGCGAGTTCGTGGGCGGAGCTGGAGTACCCCTCGGCATACGTCGGGATCCGGCCGATCCGCGTCCTGGCGCCGAGCAGGTTCTCCTCCGTGATCAGGACAGTCGTCGGCCCGCTCGATCCCCGGACCACCGACCAGTCGCGACCGTCGCCCGTGCCGTGCTCGGAGGCCACGAAGCCGGAGACCTCCGTCATCGGGACGTCGCGCGGCACCACGCCGATCCGCACGCCCGACGCCACCACCCGCTCCGCGACCGCCTTGTTCGCCAGCATCCGCGCGACCAGGTTCTCGGCCGTCCTGCGTGCGGCGACCGGCTGGTGGGTCCGGGGATCGACGTCGATGAGCAGCTTCGCCGCCGCCTGCGCGTAGTCCTCCGGCTCCAGTTGACGCAGGCTCTCCTGGAAGGCGCCGTCCTCCACCAGGAGACGCCGCTCCTCCGAGGACAGGTGCTCCAGCGCCTGCACCCGCTCGTGCAGCGGCCCGGGCACCGGCATCCCGCCCCCGCCCAGCCCGATCGGCGTGTGCGCGGCGACGACCTGCCCGTCCTGCCCGGTCGACGCCGGCGGCGGCAGTGTCGACTTGGGCTTCTTGCTGGTCTGGTCTTCGCCCTGCCCACCGTCGTCATCGTCCGGCTGCGACCGCTTCCCGAGGCTCTCCGACCCTCCCGGTCCCCCTGGCCCACCCGGCCCGCCCGTCCCGCCCGGTGCGACGTCCCGCACGAGCGGCCGGAAGTGCCCGTCGGCCAGCCCCAGTTGGATACGTCCCCCGTTCCACGTGCCGTCCAACGGGCTGAGCAGCTTCCATGTGTTCCCGTCGTGCAGGTCGATCTTCACGCCCAGCGCGGAGGCCACGAGGTGCGGGACCATCACGCCCGCGTTCCCGGCCCAACGGCCGTCGGTGCCGACAGTCGTGCGGAGGTACTCATAGGTGGTCCCGAACCTCCCCGCGTACTCCTCGACGAGCTGCCGGTTCGCGTCCATCCAGTTGACGGCCCAGTCACGCAGCGTCCTCGGCTCGCCGGCCGTTCCGAACCAAGCGGACACGGCGTGGTAGAAGTCGTCCCCGTTCCGCGGCACTTCCAGCAGGACGCGGTACTCGCCGAGGTGGCCCATCATCGTCAGGTACGGCTCACGATAGGCGCGGGAGCCCTGCAGAAGGTCGGGCATGTACCCCGGTGTCTCCAGCAGAGGGGTCATCTGCTGGTACCAGGCCAGGCCCGTTCCCGGTTCGATCTCTCCTCGGAACTGCCCGTCGTAGTGCGTCAGGGACGACTCGACGTCCGCCCCGTCCGCGTGGGTCACGAAGTCCGCACGGAGCTTCTCGTACCGACGCTGGAGGTACCGGACGCGGTCGGCCCAGAACGTGTCCTGGTCCACCCGCATCCCCGGGGCCGAATGGCTCAGCCCTTCCCTGACGTCCACGAGGGCCTGGTAGTCGAAGCCCCGCTGGTGGGTGTAGACGCCCGCCGGTTTGCGCCACAGTGCGGATTCCTCCGGCGTGAACGTCAGGTGGCCGTCCCGCTTGGCGTCGTACGGCGTGGCGTGCTGTCCGGACGCGGTGGGCGGTGCGGAGACCTGCACCCGCTCGTAGCCCACCGGATCGCCCCCGAGCGAGGTCTTGCCGGTCATGGTGTCGACGTGCCACCTCGTCATCCGGTTCGCTCCGGTCGCGTCGAACTCCTCCAGGTAGGAGACGTTGTGACCGATCAGGGCGACGGACTCCAGGTTGCCGGAGCGGAATCCGAGGTGGTCCAGCTGGTTGCGACGGTGGAAGTAGTCGTACAGCCGCAGCTGCCCCACCCTGGTGTCCTGCGTCCATGCCGAGACACTCTCGTCCCTTCCCCGCCAGAACCCGGTGACGTGGTGGATCTGCTCCTTCCCGAGTTCGTGGCGCATCCTCGCGACCAGTTCGTTCCACTTGCCACTCCGGGTGGGATGGGGATCACCCGTGATGATCACCGTGTGGTAGTCGCCCGCGAACTCGCGCAGCAGCTGCCGCATGCCTTCGAAGCTCGTGTCGTGCTCCATCCGGCCGGACACGTCGGACCACTGGGCCGCCTTGCCGCTGAAGCGGGACCAGAGCACGAGAACCTTCGCGTCGACGGGGGGCGGCTGAATGCCCCGGTTCGTCAACCAGACACCGATCTCCGGGTCGAACCGGTCGTTCATGCCCCAGGCGGCGCGGATGGCGTCACGGTGTTCCGCTTCCCTGAACGCGCCGCCGAGGTAGTAGGTGCCGTCCGTGATTCCCCTGACCACCTGCCCCCAGGGCCGTTGCTCCCAGGTCTCCCCCCACTGGTTCTCCGCGATACTGGTGGCTTCGGTCCTCAGCGTCCGCCAGAGGGCACTCTTCTCCATGCTCGACGCGGTCACGACGTGGATGCGGAGGTCGGCGTCGGGAATCCCGGCGGAACGGTAGAACGCCTCGATCTGCGCGGACTTGTCCAGGACCGGGTCGTGGCCGGCCTCCCCGGGTCCCGGCCCGCGCGCGATCAGGACGTGCAGCCGGCTGTTGATGAGCATGGCCGCCGCGATGCCCCACTGGTCGCCGGAAGCGTAGGGAGGATGCATGACGATCCATTCGCCCTCTGCCGGCGGATCGATCCATCCACCGTCCGCCATCAGTGGGGCGACCTCCTGCGGGCCGCCGTCGTGGCCGACGGTGCCGGGCTTGGACACCGGGTCCACCCAGACGTGGTTGCGCTCGTACGATGCCGCCGCGTCGCGGGCCTGCTGCCAGGTCAGGTCGCGCGGGCCGGAGGTCGGCGGGCGCTCCAGGTCGCCGACGACCCTGGAGATCAGCGACAGGTGGCGTTCGCGCAGGCCACCCTGCCGAAGCCCGGACGGGGCGAGGGCGCGGTGGTCGCCGAGCAGGCTGCCCTTGACGTCGGGGCGGTGGGTGAGGTCCTGGGTGCGGTACTCGTCGCGCAGGCCGATCTGGTGGCCCACCTCGTGGGCGTAGTCGATCGGGTCGGCGTCCGGCCGCCACGACTGCTGGTCCATCGGCCGGTCGTGGCCGACCAGGTCGACGGTCAGGTGCGGCTTCTGTCCGGGTTCCACGGGCAGGACGGTGACGTGCATCCGGTCGCCGTTGGTGAGCCGGTAGCCGGGCTTGTTGAGGTACTCCTCCACGCCCTGGACGACCTTGTCCCACACCGCGCCGGTGTCGTGCCCGCCGCCGTCGCGGAAGGCGATCCGCACCATCAGGTCGGTGACCGGTCCGCCGTGGTCGAAGCGCCGGGCGTCGAAGGAGGACCGGACGACGAAGCGCGGTGTGCGGTCGGTCCCGGGCCGGGGCACCAGGGGCACCAGGGGCTGCGGGTCCGGGGTGCCGTGGCTGACCGTGCGGACCGGGGCGGGGAGCGGCAGCTGTGCGGGGACTTCGAGCCGGCTGGGCCGCGGGGGCGGCACGGGGGCCTCGGAGTCCGTGCCCTGCCGGAACCACGGGCCGGGTCCGAAGTCGGCCTGCATGATCAGGACGTCGTCGAGGGGGGCGACGGAGACCTTGTCCGCGCTGAAGTTCCCGCTCTCGCTCTCCACGCCGAAGCTCAGCACCAGCGGCACGCCGTCCGCGTTGGTGCGCCCGGTGGCGAGGGCCACGTGGCTGAGGTCCTTGCTGGTGATGACGATGTCGCCGGCGCGCGGCAGCGGGCTCTCGGGGTTGCCGGAGTCGTACGAGGTGGGGCCGTGCGGGAGCAGCTTGCCGCGCAGTCGGGCCTCCCAGCCCGGCACGTCGTGGTCGGCGTAGGCGTCCCGGATCCATTCCTTGGACAGCAGGCCGGCGTGGTGGGCCGCCAGCAGGACCGATTCCCAGCAGTTGAGCGTGGTGTCCTCGGCCAGCGGCGGCGCCTCCTCCCGCTTGCCGGTCGCCCAGTCCTGGAAGTGGCTGCCCGTGCCGGCGACCTTCCAGGACATCGTCAGGTCGGGCCTGTCCATGGCGGCCACCAGCCGGTGGCCGCTGTCCGGGGCCGCCAGGTCCAGCCGTCCGGCCAGGTGGTCGGCGACCAGCTTCAGCGTTTCCTCGTGCAGCGTGGTGCGGGCCTCCGCGTCGGCCGGGTTCTCCGTCAGCCGCGCGCGCACAGCCTCGGAGAGCCGGCCCCGCCGGTGCAGGCTCGTGGCGAGGGCCTGGACGTCGTCCGGACGGTTGGCCGCCCCGGGACCGACCTCGTCGCCGATCCGCACACCCAGCCGGTCCGCGTGGGCGGGTCGGAGCGGGCCGCCGAGGAGGTCGGCCGCCGCGTCCACCACGGGCTTCGCCAGGTCGAACACCTGCTTGCGCAGCTTCGGGGGCACGTAGTCGGCGGACCTCGGCCTCCCCTTGACGGGCGCCGGGGCGGCCGATGCCTGCTCCGCGTGCAGGGCGTCCACCGCGGCCCTGGCCGCCGGGTCGAGGGCGCCGAGCTCGGTCAGCCGGTCGGCCAGCGCCTTGACGTCGGCGAGCGTGGTGTGGCCCGGTGCGTTGAGCCCGACGTGGCGGCCGGAGGACATGTGCAGGCCCGGCCGGCCGTCAGGCCCTCCCATCAGTTCGTTGACCCGCGCGAGGACACCGGTGCGCGCCTCGGGGCCGAGGGCGATCGGCGGGACGGCCACGGGAACGGCGACCGGCGCGGCCGGCGCCTCGTGTTGGACGGTGACGTCCGAGGAAGCGACCTCTGGGGAAGCGGCCTCCGAGGACGGCTCCTCGACGACCGACCGCTCCTGCCCGGGCGCCCGGAGGTCGGACCGGTCGGGGGCGTTCCGGGGGGTCAGGGCACCGGCGACCAGGTCGGAGACCTCGTCGCCGCGCTCCCGGACCGGCCGGGCGGCGGCCGTCCTGTCCACGACGGTCAGGGCGCCGGCCTCCGCGGGCCGGTCGGCGGTCTCCTCGGGCCGTGGTTCCGTCCGGCGGCCGAAGGCGTTCTCGTGGGCGCGTTCGTGGCTGCGCCAACCGGCCGCGTCGAGGTGGGCGAGCTTCCACAGTTCGCGGTAGCGGGTGAAGAGCTCGTCGCCGTACTCGCCCTTGTGGTGGTCGGTCAGTTGCTCGTTGAGGGCGTGGCGCGCGGCGATTCCGTCGAAGCCCCCGGCGGCCTCGCGCAGGGCGGGGGCGGCCTCCTGCTCGAAGGCGACGTGCTCGGCCAGCTCCTCGGTGAGTTCGCGGCGGCTCTGCCGCCAGTGCTCGTGGCGCTCGGCGGTGTCCTCGCGCGAGCGGAAGGACTCGTCGAAGGCCCGGGCGACCCGGTCGCCGTGGCCTTCCGTCAGGCGGTCGGCGGTGGGTCCGGACAGCCCGTGCTCGCGGGCGGCCGTCTGGGCCTCGGTGGTGGCCTGCCGGCGGACGGCGAGGCGGGCGGCCTCGTGGGTGAGCCGCTCGGTCAGGGTGGCGGGGTCGGTGAGCCGGTCGAGGGCGCCGCGCAGCCCGGCCGGATCACCGACGCGCTCCGCGGCCGCCCGGTCCAGTTCCCCCGCGAGGTCGCGGAGCACCGTGGCCTTCGCCCGCAGGACGTCGGACTCGTCGCCGCCGAACTTCTCGACGAACTCCTTGCGCGCGCCGTTCCCGGCCCAGGAGTCGGCCGCCTTCTCCGCCTCCTCGACGGCCCGGCGGATCGCGGCCTCGCGGACCGCCTGGACGGCGAACTCGTGCGGCAGCGCCTCCTCGCGTTCGGCCAGCGAGCGGGTGAACAGCTCCACGGCCTCGTCGCGGTCCCGACGCTGGCCGGTCGCCTCGTCGAGCGGACCGACCGCCCGGTCGAAGTCGGCGGTGACGCGCTCGCGCAGCCGGTCCCGGATCGCCTGCAGGCTGCTCGGGGACAGGTCCGGCCGGTCCGTCACCCCGCCCGCCGCGAGCAGTTCCCGGTCGGCCGGGGACAGCCGGTCGTACCAGTCGGTGCCGGCCCGCTCGACCAGCTCCCTGGCCCCGGCGAGGGCGTTCGCCCGGTCGGTGTGCAGGACGAGCTCCGCCCGCACGTGCTCGGTGAGCCGCTGCAGGGCCTGCCCGGCCCGGGCGTTGCCCGCCGCGTCGAGGCTCTCCGCGTCGGCGTAGATCCGGGCGGCCTCCGCCTCCGCGCGCACCGTGAAGTCGTGCCGGACGAGGTCCACGACGGGCTCGGGGATGCGCTCGGGGGTGTGGGCGGTGCCGGTGTCGCCGTGGGTGATCCGCGGGGCGCTCCAGGCGCCCACCGTCCGTTCGAAGTGCTGCACCGCGACCCGGACGGCCGCCTCGCGGACGGAGGCGACCCGCACCAGGCCGTCGAGGTCGCCGAGGATCCGCTCGCGGTCGCCCGGGCGGGCCTCCAGCTCCGTGTACATCATCGCCCGGGCCCGCTTGGTCACCGCCTCGCGCAGGTCCGCCGGTGCGCCCTCGGGGAACCGGTCCGGGGCGTCGAGGGCCTCGCTCAGGCGCCGTTCGGCCTCCTCCTCGCGCCGGTGGCCGCTGCCGTCCGGGTCCAGCCGCAGTTCCTCGGCGGCCTCGGAGAGCTTCGTCTCGTACCTGTCCTGGAGGTCCCGCTGGGTCTGCCGCCACCGCTCCGCGCGCTCGCCGTCCGCTTCGGCGCGGATGTGCGTCGGGGCCTCGGTGTAGTGGTACGCCGACCCCGTGCCGTCGCCGTCGCCGTGCGGGGTGGTCGGGGTGGTCGGGTGCGCGGGCGGGTCGGCGAAGGCCAGCGCCCCGGGGAGCTGCCGGTTCGGGTCCAGCTCCTCCTTGGTCGCCGCCCGTCCGTAGCCCTCGGGCGGCGCGCCGTCGTGCCCGTTCGGTCCGAGGTGCGCGCCGAGCGGGACGGGGGCCGGCCGCGGGTCCTCCTGGGTCGGCCGCCGGAACTCCAGGAACTCGCCGCCCGGGACCAGCACCGGCCGGCCCGCCGGGTCGTAGCCGACGTGGGAGGCGACCACGAGGTGCCCGGGACCCTCCACCACGGAGCCGGCCTCGACCTTCGGGACGAAGAAGACCTTCCCGTTCGCGGCGATCGCCGTGGTGCCCAGGCCCTTCTCGCCGAGCAGGCGCATCACCTCGGTCACGTAGTGGCCCTGCACGCCGCCGGCGAGGTCGCAGACGACGAAGTTCAGCGCGTCCGTGCCGTTCCAGATCCCGCGGTCGGCCAGCTCGGTCAGGGTGCGGGCCATCTCCTCCGGGGTGATCGGAGATCCGGCCCGGGTGGGCTGCCCGTCCGCCCCGCCGTGGACGGCCACGGTGAAGGTGTTCTCCCGCACCGGGAACCGCGAGAACGCCTCGGCCAGGTGCCAGCGCTGGGAGGCGTCCAGCTTCACGTCGCCCATCCAGCGGCCCGACACGGTGCTGCCGAAGTCCCCGAACGGCTCGCCGTGCTCCCTCCGGTCCAGGTAGTCGCGCAGCTCCTCCCGAAGGACCTCGTACGACGGCTGTTCCGTCATGGCGTGGTCGATCATGGTCCTGGCGCGCTGTGAGGAGGCCTCGGGCGTCTCGGCCGCGGCCCGGTGCTCGTACGCCGCCACGAGTGCGTCGGTCAGGGATCCTTCCTGGCCCCTCTTCTCGGCCCGGAGGGCGTCGCGGAAGGCCATTTCCAGCTCGGTGCGCAGCGCCTGCGGCACCGTCCGGTCACCGGTCCGGTTGTAGTGGTCGGCGAGGGTTCCGGTGAGGATGTCCCGGAGCTGGCGCTCGGTGATGGTGAAGTGGCCGTCCGGCAGCTCGACCAGGCGCACCGCGCCCTCGACCCACTGGGCGTCCGCCTCCAGGATCTTGAGCGACTTGAACTGCGCGAAGCCGTCGAAGGCCTCGTTCTTCAGGAGCTCGCCCAGCTTGACCCCGGACTGCCCCACGGGGCCGTCCTCGGAGAGCGGCAGCAGGTGGAACTTGTCCAGCCATTCCCGCCGGCGGTTCACCATCTCCGTGGGCGCCCCCACGAGCTGCCTCCAGAGCGTGCGCTCCTTCGGGTTGGCGATGGCGTTCACGATCCGGCTGACGGACGAGGTGTTGATCTGCTGGTGCATGGCCAGGGCCTCCACCACCGGGGAGTCCAGGTCGGACCGGCTGCGCAGGTACTCCTGCACGTAGTGCTGGGCCGCCACCAGCGACTGCGCGCCCTGCACGTAGTCGATCATCAGTACCTTGCGGCCCCGCAGCACGTCCGCCGTCAGCGAGCCGAGCTCCGTGTCGAACGCCATCTTGAGGTGGTCGAGCTGCCGCTCGCTCGGGACCGGGTTGGGCCGCCCCAGATCGCTGACCAGGCCCCATCCGGCCACCGCCATCGGATCCTGCGGCCTGGGCCGGAAGCTCGACAGCGGCATCGACATCGCGCCGTGGTCCGACTCGTGCAGGTACGCCACCACACCGGCCGGGCTGCGCCCCAGGCCCAGGTAGTAGTACTCCGTCGGCGGGTACTCCTCGACCACCCGCCTGGCGGTCCGCTCGACCGCCTCCATCGCCTCCACGTGCTCCCTGCGCCGCTCGTACGAGGCGAAGCGGTACACGTCGGCCAGGAACTCGTCCTGCTGGCCGTGCCGGTAGTCGGTGCGCGGGGCGTCCTCCAGGAAGCGCTGCACCAGCGTCGCCAGGTCCCCCTTGACCAGCGGGCGACCGCCCTCCTTGAGCCAGTCCTCGATCGCCTTGGCACCGTGCCGTTCGCCGTCCACGGTGATCCGGTCGTACGGAACCGGGCGGTTGACGAAGGTGCCGCCGTCCTCCGTCCACCGGGTCATCCGGAGGACATCGGACTTCGGCTCCGCCTCGCCGAAGCGCGCGGTGCCCGGGATCGGCTCCGCGACCCGGCCGGAGGTGTAGTGCTCCGGCGGCTTCGAGCCGCGCACGGTCATGATCAGCCCGCCGTCCACGGAGGGCGAGTGGACGAACTCGACCCAGTTGCCGCGGCCCTGCAGCACCGGCCGGCCGGCCGCGTCGAAGCCGACGTTCTCGGCGACGACCAGGTGGCCGGTTCCGGGGCCCGTCCGCGCCGTCGTCGAGCCGTCGAACCCGGGCACCACCCAGACCGGTCCGTCCGCCGCGACCGCCTTCAGGTGCCTCAGGTTCGGGTCCTTCCAGACCTGCTCCATCACCTCCGCGACGTAGTCGGTGTGGCTCGTCCCGGCCAGGCCGCACGCGACGAAGTCGATCGTCGTCCGCCCGTCCAGCTGCCCGTTGCGGGCCAGCGCGCCGATGGCGCCGGCGAGCTTGTCCGCGCTCAGCACCTCGCCCTGGTGGACGGGCAGGCCCTCGGCATCGGTGTGCATCACCAGGGCGTAGCGCGAGGAGTCCAGGGGGCGCAGGTCCAGGGCCTTCAGGGCCTCGGCGGAGGGCGGGTCGCCGACCACCCAGCCGCTTCGGTCGTCGGCGCCGGTCAGGCGCCGGCCGTACGTCGTGGCGTCGCCGAAGTCCTCGGCGGACAGCGGGTGCTGGATGGGGGCTTCCTGCTCGACGTGGTGGGTGGTCCGCTGGTGGCCCCCCGGCTGCTCCTGGTGAACACCCTGCTGCTGCGACGGCTCCGGGTGCCCGCCGGTCGTCGGCACGTGGACCGGCGTCTCCGTCCCTGGAGGCGTGGTGTGCGAGGGCGCCGGCGCCGTCGCGGCGGTCGACTCCGACGTCTGCTGCGCCGTGTGCTCGGGCGTGTGCCCGGGCTCCTCCTTCGGGCCGCCGACCGTCGTGCTCCGCTTCGGCGGCTCCGGCGTGGACGTGTCCGAGGAGGACTTCGACGACGCGGACGGCGCCTTCGCCTCGTCCCCGCCGGTCACCTTCACCGGGGTGCTCGGCGACGGCTTCGCGGACTTGTCCCCGGACGGCGCGGCCGAGCCGTCGGAGTCCAGCTTCAGGTGTTCCGGCCGGGTGCCCTCCGGCAGTCCCGCCCCGTGCACGGTGCCCCCGGCCCCGGCCCCTTCCGGGCGCGAGACCCACAGCGAGGTCGGGTGGCCCATCAGGGTGGACACCACGGCCAGCGGGAAGCGCGCGTAGTTGGGGAGGTTGATGTCCGCGAGCTTCAGCCGCAGCGGGCCGCCGGCGATGTGCCCGAGGTGGCCGAGCGCCCCCATCGCGACGCCGCCGTAGAAGCTCTCGACGCTGACGGTGAAGGTGTGGTCCTCGCCGAAGGTCAGGTTGTAGGCCCCCTCGCTGAGGACGTTCTGGACGCCCCCCTTCAGGTAGTTGCCGACCCCCTCGCCGAGCCGGTACAGGAACTGCCCGGCGGTCTGCGGGTGGAGGCCGTCCATCAGGCCCACCGCGCGCTCCGCGAGGTCCTGGGTGGCCCGGATGGTCTCCGAGAGGTGCTGCTGCTCCGCCCGGAGGAAGCCCAGGTCCCTCGTTCCGCTCTCCAGCGCGTCGCCGCTGAGGTGCTTCAGCTCGTTCTGCATCTGGCCGATGTTCTTGAGGACGCCCTTCAGGTCGGCCTTGAGCGCGCCGATCTCGACCCCTCCGGCGCTCTCGGCCAGCGTCTTCACGAGCTTGTTGAAGGTTCCGAGATCGATGGCGTGCCGGGCGCCCTCGCTGGCGAGCCGCGCGGCCACCAGCCGTCCGGCGGCGTTCGAGAGCTCCTTGTCGACGCCCAGGTGGACGAGGTGCTGCTCGAACGCCTCCCCCATCTGCTGGGTGAGCTTCTCGACCTTGCTGAGCTTCTGCGCGACGTTCTCGACGGCCTCCTTGCCGGCGCCCTTGAAGGCGCTCTCCGCGCCCTCCTTGGCGACGTTGTTCCTGACACCGTCGGCGAGCTCCTTGAGGGCGTTGTTCCGGACCGTCTTCCCGACATCCTTCGTGACGGTCTTGCCCAGGTCCTTGGCGAGGTTCTCCCGGACCTGGGCGATGGCCTCCCGGACGGTGAGGTTGGTCTCGTTCTTCCGCAGGAGGGCGACGACCTCCTTCAGCTCGGCGCCGCTCAGCGACTTGAGCTCGTTCTCCGACAGCTTCTTGAACTCGGAGCCGGCCAGCGCCTTGAGGTCGGCCTGGAGTTCCTTGCTGAGTCCCTTGCCGAGGATCCGCCCGAACAGCTTGCCGATGCCGAAGGTGAGCAGCTCCAGCGGACCGGTGAGCAGGCCGTTGATCGCGCCCATCTCGATGGCCTGGATGAAGGACTCCTTCTCCCAGCTGTCCTTGTGGCCCTTGCCGATCTGGATGCCCTGGATGATCCCGTCCATCACCGCGGCGGTGGTGATGGAAAGGAACTCGTGCAGCAGGAGCTGCTTGAACAGCCAGATGAAGATCTGCTTGATGATCGCGCCCGCGGTCTCGTACGCCGCGAAGATCGCCGCGACCGAGCCGCCGAAGGTGATCGGCAGCATGGCGATCGCCCAGGCGATCTGGGCCACCAGCTGGATGAGCTGGGCGATGATCATCCACTTGGCGTACTCGACCTGGTTGGCCACCTTGTGGGCGAAGTCCCCGAGCTGCTTCGCCATCACGCCGGCCGAGGTCACGTAGTCGGTGCCGCCGGTGCCGCCGATGAGCGGCAGCACCCGCTGGTAGAACCGGTCGGCCGCCTCGCCCGCGAACTCGTCGTTGTCGTGGACGGTGGTCAGCAACCGCCGTAGCCAGTCGCGGAGTTCGGGGATCTCCGCGGCGATGGCCAGGTAGTCGTCCCCGGCCGTGCGCAGCCGGTCCTCGTCGGCCTCCGGCCACTTCATGCCGGTCACGATGCTGAAGAACTTCGCCAAGCCCGGCGGCAGCATGATCGACACTGGGGCGCACTCCTGGCGTTCGGGGAGCTCGGGCGGCGCACGGCCGCGGGCGGGAGCCGGTGGGGACGGGAAGCCGGGGACGGGAGCGGGGAGGCCGGGCGGGCCCGTCAGGCGTGGCGCCTGGCGTCCTCGTCCGCGTTGTGCAGGATCAGGGAGGTCCGCCGGCCCTTGAGGCCGAGCTTCTCCACCTCGGTGCTCACCGTCGCGAACAGCTTGACCAGGTCGACGGTCGCGCTGTCCACGTTCTCGTGGTACGTCTTGCCGATCTCGTCGTTCCCGGCCGACTCCTTGTTGAAGGTGTTGATCTCGTCGCACCGGCGGCCGATGTCGTCGAGGATGTCCGAGAGCGGCGCGAACTTCTTGAACTTGGCGTCCAAGTCCGCGCCCACGTTCAGCTGCTCAGCCACGGAACTCCTCCTGCCGGTCGCGCTTGCGCCGCTCCTCCGCGGCTTCCGCCTCGGCGTAGCCGGGGCGCATCTCCCGCAGCGGCGCGAAGAGTTCGTCCAGTTCGGAGCCGCCGGTCATCGAGGCCCGGAGGGTCTCGCCCAGGCCGCTGAACGATCCCATCGTCTCGACCAGCCGCTCGCCGAGGTCGGCCCGGGCGGTGTTCAGCACGTCGGCGATCACCGTCCCGAGCTGCGCCGGAGCCATCGTCCGGTACCCGGTGGTGTGGAAGACCAGGGACACCACCTGGCCCTGCGCGCCCACCGTGGCGGTGACCATCCGGTCCTTGCTGGTCGCCGAGGCGGTGGCCGCCTGCAGCTCCTTGGCCGCCTCGGCCATCCTGACCTGCTGTTCCGCCAGGGCCGCCATGGCCTGGTCGATCTGCTCGGCGTACGAGAACGTCATCCGCCCGCGTCTCCCGTCTCTTCCCGGTGTCCCCGCGGTGCGTCCCGGGCCCGGGGTCCGGCCCGGGACGCACCCGCTCGTGGGGTCGTACGGTTCTCTCTACGGCCGGGGCGCGGCCCGCGGTTCGACGCCGGGCCGGATCGGCCGGTCCCGGCTCGGCGGTCGGTCCGTCAGCGGCCGATGACGCCCGTCACCGCGCCCGAGTCGGTGCCCCAGACCTCCTCGTCCTCGGACAGCCAGGTGGTGCGCTGCCGCTCCTTCTCGCCCTGGCCGGGCGCGCCGGCCCCGGCGCCGGCGCCTGCTCCCATCGGCGGCATCATCGGACCGCCCATGCCGCCGGTGGTGGGGATGCCCCGGCCCGAGAGCTGGGCCTCCTCGGCGGCGGCCGCGGTCC
>NZ_JAHSQD010000009.1 GCF_020103755.1 Streptomyces sp. LS1784 | reverse complement strand
ACGAACACGGCCTACCAGGCAATCGTGAACGCCTTCAACCAGCACCCCCATCAGGTGTTCCGAGCCCGCGAGCTGCACGAACTCCTCGGCATGCCCACAGACGAGGCGTCCGTAAACATCACCCGCAGCCGCCTCGGACGACTCACTCGCCAAGGCTTCCTCACCCAACCCGAACGAGGCCGCTACCAGAAACGGACTTAACGCCCTCTGAAACGACGAACCCGCGCGTCTCCGGCGGTTTGAGTGGCCGGAGCGCGCGCGTTCGTGGCATGTCGCGGGGCCGGAATCAGTGCACGATGGGGCGGTCAGGCCTTGCGCCGTTCGGATTCACGTTCGCCCGGGCTCTCGCATCCCGCGGACGGGCGGTCAGGGGCGGGAGATCACTCCGCCCCGGTGCGGGCCCTGAGAGGTCCGTACCGGGGCGGAGTGTGCGCGTCGGGCTACTCGGGTGACAGCGCTCATGGTGGCCGTCACCTCCCCGGCGCTCATCCCGAACCGCAACGGCCCCACCTCCGTGAACGGCTCCAGCACCCATTGCACGCGTTCCCCGTCCGGCCGGACACGCCACCACTCCTCAAACATGATCAACACTCTGCCTGACAACACCGCCATGCCGAACCAGTGGCACAACAGCGAGCGGGCACGGCACGCCAAGGACGACGAGCACCGTCTCGCCCGACAGTCACAATGACGGCGCGGCAGGCACAGCGCTACAACCCCGAGGCGGCCGGGGCGAGGGCGCGGCCTACGAGGCCGTGCCCTCGCGCTCTCGGCTACGGCTTCGTCTTGCCGGCGATGAACTCGTCCCAGGTGGCGACGGTGTCCGCCGGGGGCGCCGTGATGGCCGGGACGGCACCGAAGTCGGAGTACTCCTCGAAGACCTGGTCCTGGCCCTTGCTGCCGGTGGTGACCTCCTGCGACTTCAGGATGAGGTCGTCCTTGCCGACCCACATGTCGAGGACCGCCGAGGTCTCGCCCCGCCGCTTGGCCAACTGGACGTAGTAGTCGCGTACATCGTCCTTGATGGCGGGCCCGGTGTAGTGGGCCAGCTCGTCGAAGACCACCGTGCCGCGGTAGTGATCGGCCGGTCGGCCACCCACCTGCTCCTCACCGACCCACGAGGTGGACCCGGTCGCGGCGAGCGCGCCCGCGATCTCGTTGATGAACCCCGCCGCCCGCGAGTTGCCGGGGTCACCACCCCCGTTCTGGTCCATGCGGTACCAGCTCTTGCCCGGGACATGATCCGACTTCACATAGATCGCGTCGCCCATGGAGATCATGTGGTTGAAGCCGCTGGGGTTGTCCTCGGTCTTCTTCCCCCACGACTTGATGACCGAGGCGTACGGCTTCTGCTGGAAGAGCATCTCGGACCTGTCGGATCCGCCCTCTCCCGTCTGGACCGTCTTGTACGAGGCCTGTTCCGCGGTCTTCCTAGCCGCGACCACCAGCACGGTCCGAGCATCGGTCCGCTTCTTCGCCGTCTCGTCCTCGACCCGGCTCGCACCGCTGCTGTGGGACTCCCCGCCACAGCCTGCCAGAACCACCGTGAGCGCTGCCCCCGCGGCCGCCGCCACGATGCCCCTCCCCATCACCCGCACAGCTCTGATTCCTTCTCAGTTGTTTCGAAATTCACGGTGATCATAGTTGTTTACCCAGGTCGGACCACCAAATGAATTTGCTCGTCCGCCTCTCGAAGCACCGCCCGCCCGCATCGGGCGGGCTGCTCCACCCGTGAACGGTGGGCGACAGAACGGGGCCGGCCGGACGAGCCCGAGGGGCCAGCGCGGACACCGGACCGAGCGCAGCGGACGGCCTGGCGGCCGACCAGGACCGCGACCACCGCCTACCGGCAGCTCGGCGACAAACACGGTGAAGCCAGCGCCTGGAACAACCTCGGCGCCACTCTCAAGGGGCTGCGCCGCTTCGAGGAAGCCGAACAAGCCCACCGCACCGCGACCACCACCTACCGGCAGCTCGACGACAAACTCGCCGAAGCCAGGGCCTGGAACAACCTCGGTGCGGCGTTGCGTGGTCGTGGTGAGTTCGAGCCGGCGGTAGGTGGTGATCGCGGTGCGGTGGCCATGTTCGAAGTCCTGGGGGATGAGCATCGGCGGGGTGAGGCTTTGGAGGAGTTCGCCGCCACTCCGTCTGCGGCTGGATGGCCATCGGATGTCGTCCGAGCGGTGCGCCAGGACTCTGCTGAGGCGTACCGGCGGGCGGGCGCTGAGGAAGAAGCGGCGAGGGTGTTGGACATGGACGGCGAGTAGGGCGAGCTCATGCCTGTAAGGCGGCGTGTGTGCTTGCCGGCAGCGGTCTTGAGCCGTGCCGCCGACGCCAGGTCGACGGCGATGACGGTGAACTCGAAGCATTCGCGGCGCAGTTGGTTCGGCCGCAGGCCAGCGTAGAAATCAGCGGGGGTGCATCGCATCCGGCCTCGGCTCCACCCGGCCGGGCCGCCACCGGCCACCGAGCCTCGCGGGCCATCCCAGACGACACGAAACCTTCAGCGGAAAGCGACAGAAGCCTTCAGTCCCAACGACACACGTCTTCAGCGGCGTGACCGCACCACCCCGGCGAGCTGGCCGCTGAAGGGAATCTGACGTACCAGCACTGAAAACAGCCTGTCGCCTAACACCGGGCCTCGGTCGGCGGGTACGCGATCGGGACATGGCTCTCGGAGCTGCGGGCTGCGGCCCAGGTGCCGGCCGGCCAGCCGGGGGCGCTCGTGCCGGAGCGGCGCCGGGCGCTGGAGGAGATCGACCCGTGGTGGTGCCAGGCCTGGCCGATCGCCTGGCAGCGTGTGTACGCGACCGCGCGGCAGTGGTGGTTGGAGGCCGACGGCCGGGTCGACTGGGCCGCGCTGCCTGCGGGCACCGTCTTCGAGGGCGAGCAACTCGGACGGTGGGTGAAGGCGCAGCGGGCCGGGTGGGCCGATCTCGACCAGGAGCAGCGGGACCTGCTCGCGGCGATCGGCATCGAGGAGGACCAGGAGCTCGCCGCCGCGCGGGCTGCGGCCGCGGCGAAGCCGAAGGTGTCGCGGGCGGACCGGTTCGGCGCCGGCCTGGCGGCGCTGGCGGCCTTCGTCGAGCGGGTGGGCCACGTGAAGGTGCCGTGGGCGTACAAGACCGAGGAGGGGCTGTCTTTGGGGCCTGGCTGAACAACCAGAAGGCCCGGCGGGGCAAGCTGAGCGAGGAGCAGCGCGGGCAGTTGGAGGCCCTGGGGGTGGCCTGGTAGAGCCGCACCGGCCAGGCAGGTGTCCGTGGGCGGGGGTGGCGGCCTTCGTCTTCCTGCTGCTCGACTGCGTGGCCTTTGCGCTCGCGGCGGGCAGCCTGCGTGGCCTGCGGCGTGCGGTCCGCCTGTGGTTCGGGCCGGAAGCGTTCGTGATCACCGGCCCCCGCTGGGCCCGCCGAGCCAAGCGGGCTTGGATCGCCTTCTGGCTGGCGCTGGCCGTGGCGGCCGCCGGGACCGTGGTGGCGACGGTGGTGGCAGCCGCCAGCAGCTCCTGATCCGCCGGCAGCTCACCCCGCCCGCCCCTCGATCACCCTCGCCAGCCATAAACCCACCGCATCACCTGGGACCTGCTGCGGGACCACCGCGAGCTGGTCGACGCGGGCGTGAGGAACAGCTGCGGGTGAACCTGTCCATCGGTGACGCCCTGCCCCGGCTCGCACTCGCCGACGTTCGGCTCGGAGATGTCGACCTCAAGCAGGGGGAGTTGGTCCTGGTGCTGGTCGAGGGCGCGCTTCGACCCGGAGGCCTTCCCCGACCCCCACCGCTTCGACCTGGACCGCGCCAACGCCGCCGACCACTTGCCCCTCGGCGGCGGCTCCCACTACTGCCCCGCCACCTCACTCGGACGCGTCCACGCCCGGATCGCCCCGGAGGCGCTGCTGGACCGACTGCCGGATCTCGAACTCGCCTTGACCGTGAACAAGTTGGTCTGGCGAACGGGCTTCATGCAGCGGATTCCGGAGCGGCTTCCGGGGATGTGGCAGCCGAGGTCCTCGGGCCCCGCCCGCTGACCCTGTGACGCACCACCCGCATGCGGTCCGCGTCGGCCGCGGTGCGTGGAACAGCGAAAACAGGGCCTACTGGTAGCTCCAGGTCCGACCCGAGTTCCACCAGAGGCCCTGTCTTACGGCTTCTTACCCCCCCAGCTGCCAGCGGCGCGAGAGGTCGTTGTCGCAGGTGTACTGGACGAGGGTGACGTTGTTGTCCGCGGAGACCCCTCCGGCGACGGTCGCGCACTTGCCCGTCTTCACGTTGACGAACTGGTAGGAGCTGCCGTTGCTGTTGCTGAGGCGCCAGCGGCGCGAGGAGTCGTTGTCGCAGGTGTACTGGACGAGGGTGACGTTGTTGTCAGTGGAGACCCCTCCGGCGACGGTCGCGCACTTGCCCGTCTTCACGTTGACGAGCTGGAAGGTGTTGTTGCTCCAGTTGCTGAGATACCAGTGCCGCGAGGAGTCGTTGTCGCAGTTGTACTGGACGAGGGTGACGTTGTTGTCAGTGGAGACTCCTCCAGCGAGGGTCGCGCACTTGCCCGTTGCCATATTGACGACGTGGAAGCCTGTCTGTGCGCCCGCAGGGCCGGGGAGCAGCATCATGCCCCCGGCCACAAGCGCCGATGCCGTCAGGAGACGTGCCAGAGTGTTCTTGGTCATCAGAGTGCTCCTCGCGTGATTACGGGAGGGGTGGAGACGGTCTCACGTGCAGCCTGCACTGCCGGTGTCGACCACGAAGGGTTGCCGGCGCAAGGGAACGGGGCGTGCCGCTATCGGAGCGGATCCGCCAGCCGTGTTCGCCGCCCGGTGGCGGGGCGAAGTGGCTCCTCGCCAGGAGCCCTGCCGTTGTCGCCAGACCTGGACGACCAACGGCACGAGGCCGGCTGGTGGCTGCCCGCACTCCGGCGCGCCATACGGCCACCGTGTCCACTATCGATGGCCGCAATCCGGCCCGCAACCGGAACCATGACCGGGAGCCGGTCTGCTGACTCCGGCCGCGGGGCCGGTCCGTGAGACGACGACTCCGTGCCGGCACGACGGGTGCGCGGGCGGCGATCGCCCGGAAGCCCGGGGTGGTGGGTTCGCGGTGGAGTCGTGGTGACTTGACGCCGAGTTCGGTGAGCGGGCGGCTGACGAGCTGCTCGATCCGGTCGCGGATCGGTCGGGCCGCGGCCACGTCCTGGCCGTGGTCCTGGCTGCCGCGGCCGACCAAATCCGTTGCCGGGCGGTGCGACTTCCGGCAGGCTGGTCGCCATGACGATCTGTCGAAAGGCCTATGTCGCGTAGGTCGCCCGCCCGCGTGCGCGCGGGCCTGGGCCGCATGCCCCGTCCGTCTGACCGCAGTCCACGTCGCGTCGTGCCCGGGGTCTCTGCTGCGACGCAGCGCCTGATCGCCGAGTTCGAGCGCGCCAGAGCACACCCTGGTGCGGTTGCCCTGGCCGTCACCGCATGGTCGAGAACGGTGCATTCCCGGCGTGTCCACCCGCCCGGTCCACCGTTCGTCGACGACTGCCCGTGTTGCGCGGACGACTACGGGCGCGATCTCCTGGAGGCGGCCCTGCGGGCCCTGCCCACTCGCGCCGCCCGTGAACTGAGGGCTGTGGTCAAGCCGCTGGACGAGGTCTTCCTCGCCCGCGTCCGACCGGACCCCGCCCACAACGGCCGCGAGGAGTGGTGGACACATGGGCTCTGAAGGTCGTCCACCACCGAGCGCCGCCAACAGGTCACGCTGCTCCTGGCCGGCTTCCGCCCGGGCCGCCCGCCCCGTTGCCGCCGGGAGTGACCGTTGGGTGTGGGTGTGTCGTTCCGGGGTGTTTGATCCGGCCGCAGCCGTGCCCGCGCGGCGTCGGCGCTTGAGCGCGAGATCGGCCCCGCCCCACAGGCTGCCCGGGCGACGGCGCACCGGTCCCGGGTGGCCGGGGCTCCACGGGCGGGACACAATCGTCGGGGTGGCGCGACATCCGCCGCCCCGCCGGTGGGACGGGGTATCGACCGGGAGGCGACTGTGGCCGGTGTGACCAGCACCGATCTTCTCGTGGGCGCGTTCGACAGGATTCGTGAAGCGGTCGCCGACGCGGTCGACGGCCTGACCCCCGAGCAGTTGGCGTTCCGGGTGCGGGACTCGGCCAACTCGATCGCCTGGCTGGTCTGGCACCTGCTCGCCCCTCTGCGCGCCCGGCCGGCGACCTGGCGGAGCCGCCCGAGCAGGCTCCCGGGTGCGTAGCAGCGGGGTGCCGCGAACGTGTAGTGCGATAACGGCGTGGCGACTCCCCGTCGGAGGATGGAGAAGCCTTACGGTCGTGCCGACTCCGAGCTGGCCCAGGACGGGACGCCCGTCAACCCGACACCGCATACGCCCCGACGGCTCGGCAACAATGCTGGCGACTCCGCTCAGCGGCTCCTACTTGCCGGGCAGGAACTCCGCGATCCGCGCGAACCGCGACGGGCCGGCCACCAGCATCCCGCTCACCACGGCGCAACCGACTACCACCACGGAGTGCACGGCTACGGGAAGCCCTGTCGAGGGGAGCAGCACGGTGGCGGCCACCGCCGAGGCTGTTGCGGCCGCGATCGCGAGGGCGAGCCGTACGGTTTCCGCAGCCGAGGCGCGCCTGGTCGACACAGGGCTCGCGCCTTCGAGTTCGGTTTCCGGTAGCAGGGCGGGCCATCAGGCCGGCGCCTCGACTTTTGGGTCGAGGCGCCGGAGGGTGAGGAAGGCGTGGGCGGCAGTGACCAGGGTGACGTGATGGTGCCAGCCTCGCCAGGTGCGGCCCTCGAAGTGGTCCAGGCCCAGGCCGTGCTTCATCTCGCGGTAGTCGTGTTCGATGCGCCAGCGGATCTTGGCCAGGCGCACGAGTTGGCGGATCGCGGTGTCGGGCGGCAGGCTGGTGAGCCAGTACTCGGTGGGCGCGTCGGCGCCCAATGGCCATTCGACGAGCAGGGTCTCGGTCGGCAGGACGCCGTCCCAGGCAGCGCTTCCGCCCGCGTCTGCGGCGGCGAGCGTGCGGGGGATCTTCCCCGCGGGCCGCACTTGCAGGACGCGGAAGTGCGAGCGCATCGCTCCGCGGCTGCCCTGACGCCAGGTGACCTGCCGGAACATCCGGCGGCCGCCCGCGGTGGCGAGCTCGTGCAGGGCTACGGAGTCCGTGCGGTAGCGGGGCAGTGTTCTGCGTCCTGCGCCGCCGTAGGCGGGCGCCTCGGGCTGCGCGTCGTGGCGGTGTGCGGTCTCGTCCCCGCGCACCGCCACGATGTAGTCCAGATCCCGCGAGCGCAGGGCATGACGGAAGGCGGCGGACTGGCCGTAGAGCTCGTGGTCGGAGTCGTGGGCGCCGCCGAGCGGGCCCTAGCAGGGGTGCACTGGACCGGCCGTAGCTCGCGCCGCCGGAGGCGACGCAGGAGGCCACGCGCCGGATCCGCACCAACGCGAACCCCGCGCCCAGCAGCAGATTGCACGCGCGCGACCGGATGTCGGTTGCGCCGCCGGGCTCACTCTTGAGGTCGTAGTTGTCCAGCGGCACCCCCTCCGACGACAGCACATTCAGGGGGGCCAGCACGCCGCCGCGCTCCCCGCCGTCGGCGGCCTCGGCGGCCGACGCCCCGGCGAGCAGGAACAGGAACGTCATGCCCGCGGTCATCAGCACCATTCCGTAGCCCGCAGCAGCCGCCCAGCCGAGGTCCCCGAGCCCCACGGCGGCAGACCAGGCGTGCGGGTCGGCGGTCGCAGGGCCTACGGCCACCGCAAGCAGAAGACCCACATCGGCCACCTCGGTGACCGTGCCCCGGGCCAGCCCTCCGCCCGGTACCAGCGGGCGCAGCGGGTCCAGGACGGGGAGGGTGCCGCTGGGGGTCTGCCGGGCGCGGGTGGCCGGCGAGGTCGCGTCCATGAGGTCGGCCAGGCGCCGGGCAGGGTCGGCGGGGGCGGGTTCGGGGACGGCGGTGAGCGTCATCGGGACCGCTCGCCGTGGTGGGGTGCGGTGTCCGCGGCGGGGTCGATCAGCCGCAGGCTGTCGTCCACGATGACCCATCCGGCCTGCTGGTCCTCGCCCCAGCGGGCGTAGGCGATCCAGGGCGCGTGCGGGGTGGGTCGTCGGCGGATGGTGATCAGGGCCGAGCGCCAGGTGCCGGCGGCGCGGAGCCAGGCGAGCCGCCAGCAGCCCTCGCCCGGCTCCACGCCGGACGGGCCCGCCAGCTCGGGCAGCACCCGGACGGTATCGCGAAGGGCGGAGGCGGCACGCGCGGGTTCGGCCAGGGGACGGATGCGGGCGGCGTCGAAGAGGTTCCCTGTCAAGTTGTGCGTGTTGAGGTTCCGTGACCGAGACATGCGTGACGGTTCGTCAGGGTACGAAGGGGCGGTGGAGAGCGGTGGGGACCGGGCGCGTGGGGCGGCCGGTGCCGCTCACCGGCAGGGAGAGCAGGGCATGACACAGTCCGACGGCTACCACTTCTACATCGCGTACTCGGGCGGCGACTCGTTCGCGAACGGGCTGGCGGTCCTCGATCCCGGCACCGGACGGATCAGGGCGACCGCGGGGTCCGGTCCGTTGCGGGGGGTGCTGGCCCGGCACGACGGCACGGGCACTCGTCTGTACCTGCCGCTGGAGAGCGACGCGATCAGCCGCACCGGTCAATTCGCCATGGTGGACACCCGGACCCTGGAGGCCGAGACCTCCACCTACCGGGGGACGGCCGTTCTGAGCGCCGTGGACCCGGCCGCGACCCGGCTGTTCCTCCTGCAGCTGCGGGACGGGGTGATCGAGGTGGACACCACCACCGGCGCGAGCACCTTCCACGAGGCGCCGGGCAAGCCCTTCACCACCTGGATGACCCAGGCCTCCGACACGGGAAAGCGGCTGTACCTGGGCAACGTGAACAACGCCGGCAACAGGAAGCACACCCCCTACGTCATCGCCCTGGAAGGCGGCGTCCCGGTCACGCCACAGGCCGGCGAGCAGAGCGACGAAGCGGGCGCGGCCGTCGTCGTCGCCGCACCCAAGGAGAACTTCACCGTCCGGATCCTGCTCAGCCCCGACGGCGCCACCCTGTACGCCTGGGTCCCCGGGCACACGGATCCGCTGGTCGCCATCGACACCGCCACCATGGCCGTCACCGCCCGCGCCGAGGGCCCCGCCCCGGCCGCCACGGCCATCACCCCGGACGGCACCCGCCTCTACGCCCTGTACGCCGACGGGCGCGGCCTCGTGCTCGACCCGGCCACCCTCTCCGAGGCCGGCACCTTCCCCGGCCTTCCCGATGCGGCCCCCGTCCTCGCCGCCGCGCCGGACGGCACCCTGTGCATCGGCTACTCCAACCGCATCTGCACCGTCGTACCTCCCGATGCCGACACCTCCTCGGCCCCCGCCCGCCTGAACGGCGTCCCACTGGCGGTGGCCGCCGCCATCGCGACCGAAGTCGCCCCCCAGCCCGAACCCGAGTACGTCGGCGAATACAAGCGCGACGGGGCGCTCCGCAAGGAGCAGGACGGCAACCTGTTCACGGCCGGCGCCTTCTGCCCCCAGGGCACCCGCATCCCCGGATACGACAAGGTCTACGAGGGCCACTACATCCTCACCGACTCCGACAGGGACGAGAACGGCGGCGTATGGCGCAAAGTCCCGTACGGCGGTCAGAGCAAGTACTTCTACCGCATCCCCCAATGGGGCAACCTGCTCGTGGACGGCGACCAGGTCACCTGGAAGTAGCACCGCAACCCGCGGTCACGCCGGCGCGGAGACCACGAGCCTTCCACCGGCGCAACCGGCCCGATCGGCATCCGGCATCCGGGCGTGCGGCCACCGCATCCCTCGGCGTGCCGTCCTGGGGCCAGGGGCCGACGGGGGGTGATGCAGACAGGGTCCCTTGGGCCTGTGTCGTGGCAGGCCGCCCGTCATCCGGCAGATTTCCAGGCCGGGGTGCTGGCTCTGGTGGAGGCCGACGCCGATCGACGGCGGGCCTGCCTGACAGGGAAGAGATGGGTACGGTGGGAGTGTCCTGGTGGTCCTGGTGCTCTCGTCACAGGGAAAGGTGCGTGCCATGGATGTCGTTCTCGTCCCGGCGGGTGGTGGCGAGGTGCTTGCCGGCTCGACCGGGATGCGCATTCTGGAGGACGGCTCGCACACCGGGCACCGGGTGGGGGTCATGGTCGGCCGTCTGCCGCCGAACAGCGGCGGGCCGCCTCAGCACATCCACCGTCAGCACTCCGAGACGTTCTACGTCCTGTCCGGGACGATGCGCTTCACGTCCGCCGGCGAGCACGCTGACGTGGCTGCCGGAGGAATGGTGACCGCACCGATCGGTGTTCCCCACACCTTCTCGAACCCGGACCCCGCCGAGTGGGCAGCCTTCATCTGCACGGTGGCTCCGGACCTCTACATCGGCTACTTCCGCGACCTGTCCACCCTGATCGCGCAGCACGGCAGCCTGGACCAGGTGGAGGAGAACGCCATCCTTGAGGTGATGGCCCGCTATTCGACCGAGCCGTACCCGCCGCCGGGGTCATAAGCAACCACAGCCCCGGACTGGAACGGGTGCGCACTCCCACGCAAGCAAGCAGCACTCCCCCACGCCTGCGAAACGCCCTGACAGACTCACCATCAGCGCTGGGCACCGCAGTCCGGGAAACACAACTGCCACCAGGCCACCGCTGTAGCCGCCGGGCCCCGCTCAGCGCTCCCGCAGCTCCAGCACCGAGCCATCCTGGCTCCCAATCGAGCCCCGGCACGTCCAGCACGGGCGCAGCGAGGCGTTCGCCGTGCGGGCGGTTTCCAGTTGCTCTTCGGCCTCCCGTTCCAGGCGTTCCGTGCGTTCCTGGTGGCAGGGCCGGCAGCGGCCGCCGTGGCGGCGGGTCCAGGGCGTTGCACTGCGGCTGCGGAGTGCTCAGCTGTCGAGTTCGCGGGTGATCTTCGAGCGGGCGGGGGCCCAGATGTTCTCGGGCAGGAAGCCCTCCTCGCCGATGCGGTCCAGTTGCGTCGAGACGTAGTGCCCCGTGGCGTCGCAGTCCTCGTCGGCCTCGTCGAAGAACGTGATGCTGCCGGGGTCCAGGTGGAAGTTCCACTCCGGGTTGTGGTCCGCCGTCTCCGAGACGACCCGCCCCTGGACGTGCACCCTGGATGTCTCGCTTCCGGCGAGGATGTCCCGGGCCTGTCGGATCTTCGCCTCGTCGTCGAGCCGGAAGATGAACTCGTCCTCGTTCGGTGACGGGACGAGGCTGAAGAGGGCAGTCGCCATCGCATGCTCCTGTATGAGTACGAATCAAGGGCCTCTCGACGCTACGGCGCCCGGGCGATGGCACGCAATCGCTCGATCGGGTGCCGGCAGCGTCGCGCCCGCGGTTCTCGCCCCTGTTCCGTCCGGGGGTGAGGCGAGGCCAGGAGCCGCGTTGCCTCGTCTCGGCGACCTTGCCCGCCTGGCACCCGGGCGGGCGGCGCTGTGGTGACGCCAGCACCGGGCGGCAGCTCGCGGTGTCAGGGCTGTCGCTGGCCCAGTCCCAACGTGCCGGGTCGGAGGGCCGGGGCCCGTAGTGGGCGCGGCCACCAGCGCCGTACCGGTCGATCTCAGCAGCCCGCGGTGGTGCTGGTGGTGCATTGCGGCGACCCTACCTGCCCGGCGCCAGGACGCCGGACAGGGCGAGCCGGGCCTGGGGCGCGCTGGCGGCGGATCGGGCGGATACGGCCGCCCCGGACCGGGACCGCATCGACCCGCACCCGGACCGGCTCGGTCAGCGTGCTGGCGGTCACCGCCGGGTCCAGGTCGGGCACGCGGGCTCGTGCCAGGTCGTACGGACGACGCCCCCTCCGGGGGTGAGGTGTTCGCTGGACCAGGTCCGGCAGCACCCGCCGACCGGCCGGACCGGGGCTGGCGGCGTGGTGGCGCGGACCGGACCAACGGATGCGGGGACGGCGGGCGCGGCCGGACGGCGTCGGCGGCGGGGGCGCCTGGTGGAGGGTGTCGTCATGCGGAGGCTCTGCCCGCCCCGCCGTCCCGCCGAACCTGGACGCCACCCGGACGGCCCAGCCGCGGCCGTTCTCACCGGCCGCTGACCTGTGCAGACATCCGAAACGTACCGGCGGCGGCCGGGTCAGGGCGGGCAAACTCCCCGTCGGGCGACAACCGCCCGCGACAGTGGCGGGAGCCGTCAGTGCGCGGGCATCACCTGCCCAATTGCCATGCGGCTGCGTAGGAGACGTCCATAATGCCCAGATGCTGGTCATAAACCTGGACGTCGTAGTTGGCGACGTGAGTCCCGGACTCGTCCAGCACGGGAATCGAGCTGGGGACGAACGGCCCGCGACGGACGGTCAGCACAGGCTGCCCGTCCTTGTACTCCAGCGTCAACGTGCCGACGTCCTCGGGCTTGACCTCGGACGCCGGGACCGGCGTCGGCTGCACGGGTGCCGTCGCCTCGGGGGTGGAAGTCAGCCCGAGGCTTGCCATCTCCTCGGGTGACATCTGCCTCTTGGCGGGACCCTTCGAGTTGGGCGTGGTCTCGGACATGGCCGCCTCCTCACCGGCCGGCTTGCCGCCGACGCACCCGAATCATTCCATGACGGCCCGTCAGAAACCCTTGTGGCCAACTCCCGATTCCAGGCGACGACGCCCAGGCGTGCTCGGAGAACGCCGTGCTCGGGCCGTCCCGCTCGGGGCGCAGCGCCGCCACGTTCCCACTCAACTCGGAAAGCCGGGCCCACAACTCGTCAGTGACAGCGCCCCCACGACGCAGGGCCTCTTCCACACGGCCCGACTTCCGGGTGATGGCCAGCCCGCGCCACACCGTCCGCACCGACACCCCAGCCGACTCGGCAGCGATCCGCGCATGCACCGACGACAACTTCCCCGTCTCGTCCACAGCGAGCAGACGCTGTACCACCACCTGCCGCGTGAGCGCCCGCTCCCGCGAACGGGACACAAGCGGTTCCACATCGGCCACGGATACCAGAGACGTCTCCGCAGAGAGATCGGCGGTCATGCGCACCAGCCCACTGCCCCGCCCAAGCGGTCTGTACAGGAATGAGCATCCTCGTGTCAGCCGTCATCCTGGTGTGCCAGGCACAATCCGCGTGCCATGACAGCGGATTGGTCACTTCGTGACAGCCAAGATCCACGACACCACCAGGAAGAAACCCAGCTCAACCATCTACACTCCGGACAGACCCGCTGACACCCAACCCGCTGACACCACCCCACACACTCACACGCTGCACGTAAGAGCTGACCGGCGGCGGCCGGCCCCGACGGCCGGTGAGTGTGTCCTTTCGCAGTCCAGGGCGTTGCGTCTGTTGGCCAGCTGTCTGGCCTTCACCACAGAGACGTAACCGGAGAGGGTATCGATGGACACGCCATACACCACCGACAACGCAGGTATTCCGATCGCGAGTGACGAACACTTGCTGACCATCGGCTCGAACGGGCCGGTCCTACTCCAGGACCACTACCTCATCGAGAAGATGGCCCAGTTCAACCGGGAGCGGGTGCCCGAGCGGGTGGTGCACGCCAAGGGCGCCGGCGCGTACGGGTCCTTCCAGGTCACCAACGATGTCAGCCAGTTCACCAAGGCCGACCTGTTCCAGCCCGGCAGGAACACCGAGGTGCTGGCCCGCTTCTCCACGGTCGCCGGCGAGCAGGGCTCGCCCGACACCTGGCGCGACCCCCCGCGGCTTCGCCCTGAAGTTCTACACCCAGCAGGGCAACTACGACCTGGTCGGCAACAACACGCCGGTCTTCTTCGTGCGTGACCCGATGAAATTCCAGGACTTCATCCGGTCGCAGAAGCGTCGTCCGGACAACGGGCTGCGCGACCACGACATGCAGTGGGACTTCTGGACGCTGTCGCCGGAGTCGGCGCACATGGTCACCTGGCTGATGGGTGATCGCGGTATCCCCAAGACGTACCGCCACATGAACGGCTATGGATCGCACACCTACATGTGGATCAACGCCGGCGGCGAGAAGTTCTGGGTGAAGTACCACGTCAAGACCGACCAGGGCATCGACTTCCTCTCCCAGGCTGATGCCGATCGCCTGGCCGGGGAAGCCCCGGACTACCACCGGCGCGACCTGTTCGACGCCATCGCGGGCGGCAACGCGCCCTCCTGGACGCTGTATGTGCAGGCGATGCCGTTCGCCGATGCCCCGGACTACCGCTTCAACCCGTTCGACCTGACCAAGGTGTGGCCGCACGGCGACTACCCGCTCATCGAGGTCGGCCGGCTGACGCTGGACCGCAACCCCGAGGACTACTTCACCCACATCGAGCAGGCGGCATTCTCGCCCTCCAGCATGGTGCCCGGCGTGGGTCCCTCACCGGACAAGATGCTCCTCGGCCGGCTCCTCTCCTACCCGGACGCCCACCGCTACCGTATCGGCGCCAACCACGCGCAGCTCCCGCCGAACCGTCCGCACAGCGCGACGAACTCGTACGCCAAGGACCGTGCGATGCGCTACGAGCCGGCCAACACGGCCCGCCCGTACGCGCCGAACTCCTACGGCGGCCCGGCGGCCGACACCAAGCAGTACGGCGAGATCGCCGGCTGGGAGACGTCCGGGGAGATGGTCCGTGAGGCGTACAAGCTGCACCGCGAGGACGACGACTTCGGTCAGGCCGGAACGCTGGTGCGGCGAGTGCTGGACGACGCGGCCCGCGAGCGCCTGGTCTCCAATGTCGCGGGACACCTCCGCGACGGGGTGAGCGCCCCGGTGCTGGAGCAAGCCCTGCAGTACTGGCGCAACATCGACAAGAGCACCGGCGACCGCATCGCGACCGCCGTCAACGCCAGCTGACGACTCGACGCCGAACCGACCGGCCACGAACTGCACCACCAAGGCTCGGGGACCTGGCTGGGGACCAGGCAGGTCCCCGCCTTGGGAGCCAGGGGAAGCGGACGACGGTAGCGAATCCCCTCCGCCGACCGACGACTGTCCAAGGCGGGGCGATGCCGCCCGCTCTTCATAGCCAACCCCGAAGCCCCCCGCATTCAACGGACCGGGTTCGCGGGAAGAACAGAACGCCCCGGCGGGAACCCGCACAAGAAAGCCCGTCCCCAGGGGATCGGCCCGAGCGGGTCAACAGTCGGTGGGTCACCGGCCCGGCAGCTCGGCGCCCGGCCGGTCGGCATCGGCTGCGAGGATGGCGGCCACGCCCGCATGTGGCGAGTCGAAACCGCCACGGACGAGACGGTCCACACCAGCGCCAACGGGGGCGCCGACGGCAACGGCGTCTGGGTGAACAAGGGTGCGGTCCCGGGCTGGCGCATCAGCCACGGCCCCGCCCTCGCCAACGACGCGGCAACCGGCGCCCTGAGCATCCTGATAGACCCGCCGCTAGATCGGGCAGAGGCAGGGCCGCCGTCAGCAGCGCAACGATGCGCAGGTGCAGGGGCCCGGCCGCCGAGACAGTGGTCACCTGCCGTCAATTCTCAATCACTCAGGGGAGTTGGAATGTCGCAGACGCGGGACGCCGCAACGGTCGGGCCGGACCCGGACCTGAGCCTCGCCGAGATCTGGGCGCCGATCTCGGAGAACAAGAACAAACTCGTCCAGGACGACTACGGGATCGAACCCAAGGCGGTCATCCCCCTGTACGAGGAGCACGAGGTCGGCGACAAGATCAGCCTGTACTGGGGGGAGAGCACCGTCGTCCCGGACGTCGAGTACGAGTTGGCCGCAGGCGACCTCGGCCGGCACGAGATCGGGTTCCGGGTGCCGTGGTCCTACATCAAGGGTGCGGGCAAGGGCGACATCCCGGTCTGGTACACGATCACCCCGGACGACGCGGACGCCCCCGTACAAAAGTCCACCAGGACCTTCGTCACGGTCGAGGCCGTGGCCGCGGCTGTCGAACCCGACTGACCACCCCTGCCCGGCGCGGCGAAGCCCCCGACGTCGCGCCGCCCTGGATTGCGGCCGGCCGATAGGCGGCGATCCGCGCGCCCCAGCCGAGGTCCAGGCCCTGCTCGACTTCCTCCGGACGGTTTGGTGGCTGTGACCTGCGGCATCAAGGTATGAGGAGGGGCCACCAAGGCTTCCCGCCGACACCTTGATGCCCGGTCTGGTCTGGAGGCAACAGGTGCAGCGCGTGCAGCAGTACGGCGGCAACGTCGGCTGGCGCCGTACTGCACCGGAAGGCGATCTCGGCTATTTGCCAAGAGATCTTGATCGACCGCAACCACCGAACCGCACGCAAATCCACGGGTCAAGCCATCACCAGTCTCGGAGTCGATCACGCAGCCACGCGGTCAGCCGTACAGAAGTTCGGCAGCTGGTGTGTGGTTACCGGTCACCGAGGCGCCGGCCATCGCCGAGGCGGCCGTCGTCGGGTCGGTACCGGGCGGCACCACCAGCAGCAGGAAGTGGTCCTGGAAGCCCCGGGTGACGCTGATCGTCGCATCGCTGCCGGCGAACCAGTTGATCCTGACCATCAGGCCGTTCGCCGCGACGGACCGGGGCACACTGTCCCAGGCCGAGGTGTCGAGGCCGACCCGCAGGATGCGCCCGAAGTGGGCGCCGAGCGCGGTGATCAGGTCCGGCAGTTCAGCGAGGACGTGGTTCGAGCGGGGCCACCAGGCCCCGTCGAAGACGCCCTCCCGCGCCATCGTCGGCTCCAGCTCCAAACGCGGCAGCAGCGTGGCAGCGGGCACCGTCCACGGCCCGGAAGAGGAAGAAGCGGGGAAGGGGATCGGCATCATGCGAAGCCGCCCGTCCGGTCCACGAGGGACCCATCATGCCCCAGGGCGACGTCGACGCTGATGCCGGTGTGCGGAATGTCCTCGGTTGTCTCCCACGCTACTCCCCCACGGCCTCCCCGGGCCGCCCACCGCAGGAGTAGCCTCGAAGACATCCAGGGCATCCCGCATTCCGGTACCCGTTCCGGCTTCGTTCTGGGTGAAGGACAGCCCGGCAGCCCCGCCCCGGCGGGCAGCCGGAGACGGGAACGGTGAACACCGTGACCACCCACTCCCCGCAGTCGGCACGGCTCGGCCATGGCCTGACAGTCGCCGACGCCATGGAACCCTGTGACTACCAGATAGCCGACGACAGCACCGTCGACCAGGCCAACGACGTCCTGCGCGGCGGCGACATCGAGTACCTGCTCGTCCGCGGCCACGACGGCCGGTGCGAAGGGCTGGTCACCCGCGCCGGACTCCGCCCGTTCCTGACCCGCTCCTGGGACACCGAGCGGACCGCGATCAGCGCCACCTCGCACCAGCGCGGCCCGTTCGCCTGGCCGACCATGGGCCTGGCGCTGGCCGCACTCGCGATGCGGATCAAGCACCTGGCAGTCTGGCCCGTCGTCGACGAGGACGGCTACATCCTCGGCGTCCTCACCGCGGACCGCGCCACCGGCCTCCTCGCCGATACGCCGGTCTGACCAGTCACCACCATTCCTCGACGAGGTCCAAACCCGGGCCGTACGGCACCGTCGCACGCCGGCACGGCAACGCCTCCGCCCCCGGTCAAGATCAAGTGGCAGAACCCATCGCTCGTCAAGACCGATTGACAAATGGTCACAATCTCGCGTCAGGGGAGAACAGTGTTAGGTAACGGTGCGGATCAGGCGGCCGAGCCGCGGCCGGTGTTCGAGTTCGGCGCGCAGCGCCTCCAACACTTCGCCCGCTGCGGGCTGCGCTGCGGGCCGGCCGGCCGCGAACATGCCATCCGACGGCGGCTTGAGAGCGTGGCGACCACGCCGTCGCCGGGCCCAGGACGGCTCGTGTCAGCCGGGACGGGCTGAACATGGTGACCTCGCCGGGACCGTTCTCGTTCGCCCGCCGTGACAGCCGACACCTCGATCGAAGACGCCTGGGAGTAGCTGGTCCGCAGCGTGGACCGAGTGCTCGAAGCCCGCGCGGCCGTGGCCGAAGCGGAGGAGCAGCTGCGCGTGCGGCTGGGCAAAGCTGCCCCGGCCGGTGTCGCCTTCGCGGTGATTGAGGCTCAGCTCAGCCGTCCGGCGGCCGGCCCGTGTGACGCACCGGCCGCCACCGTGCCGCTCGCTCGAACGCCGGACGATGAGGAGCGCCTGGGCGAGCGGCTGGCCGAATGTGCGACGAAGAAGGACGCGCTGGAGTTGCTGTACCGCGTGCGGGTGCGGCCCGGTGACGTTCGCCGTCGCAACGCCGTCACCGAACCGCTGCTCGCGGAACTGCTCACCTACGGCATCACGCTCGACCGGGGATCGGCCAACCGCTACGTCGGGGGCTTCGGCACGCCGGCTGCCCGTGACCGCGGACCGTCTACAGGTGCGGGCCGATCAGCAGCACGGTGACCACGCCGCCGTCCTGGTCGTCGCCGTCGGCCGGTCCCCAGGTCCAGAACAGACGTCAGGCGCCGGCGCCCGGGTCGACGTACGACGTCCACGCCCGGCGCCCGCGCTGTGGCCGGGCAGGCCGGGGTAGCGGTGGCTGCACAGGCCGGGGCGGCGCGGGTCGGCGGCCAGGCGCTCAGGGGGCGGCGGCCCCGCTCCAGGCAGGTCAGGATGCGGGCAGCGGCGTCGGTGAAGTGCAGCTTCGGCGTAGCCGCGTGGCGGCCGGTCAGACTTCGCCGGTCAGGTACCGGGTCAGGCTGGTGAGTTTGAGGAGCCTGGTCACGGGGTGTCCGATGCCGCGCAGGATGAGCCGTCCGCCGCTGCGGTCGGCCTGGTTGCGGGCTTGGACGAGGGCGCCCAGACCGGCGCAGTCCATGAACGTCACCTCCGACAGGTCGAGCACGACTTCGCGGTGTGCCCGCAGCGCATCGGCCAGTTGGCGGCGCAGTGACGGGGCGGTGGCGAGGTCGATGTCGCCGCGCGCCGTCACTACGGCAGGTGCCGGGCTTTGGTCGTGCATGGCGTCTGTCGAGTCGGGCTACCAGTAGTGCCGGCGTCCGGCGATGCCGTGGCCCACCGCGCCGAGGAGCCAGAGAATCAGGCCGAGAACTACCAGAATGATACCGATGGTCCACAGCACCGAGATGCTGGTGACGAAGCCGATGATGAGGAGGATCACTCCAAGGACGATCACGGTGGCCTCCGAAGGTTCAGAGCTGTTTCGCGAATGGCCGCGCAGTGCTCAGCTGCTCAGCAAGCGGTCGAAGAAACTGCGGTACTTCTGCAGAGCAAGCCGCAGCTCCTCGGTGTCAGCGCTGTCCCCCCGGTTCCACTGACTCTCGAGCCGCTGCTTGCGGTCGGCGAAGGATTCGGCCAGTCGCCGCATGAGGTCGGCGACCAGTTCGTCGGCGGTCCGAACAGCCTCGCGCGGGTCGTCGACGAAGCAGGTCTGCACCTGCTGCCAACGGGTGCGCAGCTCCTGTGCCTGGGCCGACGGCAGCAACGGTTCCTCGCCCTCCTGGCCGGCCGCGCCGCGGTCGGCAGCCTCCCCTTGCGCGGTCGTATCCTCAGGAGGCGTTGCCGCCTGCCCGCTGTCCACATCCGTCCTCTCGCCGGTGGCCTCGCCCGGGAAGACGGCCCGCTCCTGCCGCGCATCGGGCGTGGTCTCTGCTGTCGCGTCAGACGTCATCCAGGGCTGATCCATGGCGCCTGAGTGCCGTTGTGTCCCGGCGGTCTCTGTTTCCTCGTTCTGTGATCCGGTGACGGCGATGTCCTCGGTCGTCATCGGTCCCTTGTCGTCGTAGCGCTGTGGCGTCATCTCTGTCATCTCCGTGGCGATTCGTCGTCCCGCGCCGCCTGCCCGCCGTCGAGGAGCGCTGTGAACAGCGCGCGGTAGTGCACCATCGCCCCGCGGAGTTCTTCGGTGGTCGCGTCACCGTGACCGGCCTGGGCGTTGACCGCATGCGCGGCGCGGTAGTGCTTCAGGGTGTTCGCGTGCTCGACGGACAGGTCACGTAGTCGCTGTTCGTAGTCCTCGGTGGGGTAGCCGCGTTCATGCATGAGCGCGGTGACCAGGCCGTCGGCCCGCTGGACGGCCTCGCCGGGACGGTCGACGAACTCCTGCTGCACCTGCGTCCAGTCCTGCGCGTAGCGCTGTCTGGTGTCGGGGGCCAGCGGCTTGATCTCCAGCTGCTGGTGGCGCTGTTCGCGGCGGCGTAGTTCCTGCTCGGCGGCCAGTCGGCTGCCCGAGCTGCGGACGGTGCGCTCGTACTCGGGGCCGAACTGTTCCCGCAACCGGCGACGGCGGGCCACGAGCCACAACGCCCCGGCGATCAGGAGCAGCACGACCACGACGGGCACGATGATCGCGATGAGGGTCCCTGTCGACATCAGGTCCTCCTTGGTTCTTCGGTGGCCTGCCGCCTTGGCCGGTGTTTTGAGACGTCCTCTTCGCCGGGTGCCCGCGCGGGGCCGCAGTGCGTTGCCGGTGCCGTCGTCGGCTCTTCCTTCAGCCGATACCGGGGCTGGAGGAGCCTTGGTACGAGAGCGGGGAGATCGCGGGTGTGGCGGGGAGCGAGCCCACGTGCTTCGGGAGTGGGGCTTGCCGGGGCGGTGCCGGCGGTCGCGGGGCTCGTATGCGGCTGTCCTGTCCCGCGCAGGGGCCCGTCTCGGTCACTTCACCGGGCAGCCGTACCTGGGGCCGGCCGCACAGGTCACTCGCTGGGGGCGTCGGCTCGGGCGGCGGGCGACGGGCAGTGGCCATGGCCTTGGTCACTCTGTGCTGCGATGGGTGGTGCCAGGGGTAGGGGCTGGCCGGCCGCGCCGGCAAGAAGCGATCCGCTCCAGGCTCTCCCATGGCTCGGTGGCGGTGTCCTGCTGGTGGTCCAAGGTGCCTTGGCGGGATTCGCCGGCAGCGAGGCAGGCCTCGTGGCCGGTGACCGCGTGGCGGACCATGCGGCGCAGTGGCTCGACCTGACAGGTCTGGTCGCCGTTCTCGTGGTGGCGGCCGATGCGGTCGTAGGGGAAGCCGGCGAGGGCTTCCAGGTGGTCGCGGGTGAGGCTGTCCATGGTGACCTTCACGCGGTACGCGAGGATCCCGGCCGATAGGCGGCCTGGCTTGCCCTTCAACCATTCGCCCACGAGCGACCCATGTCAACGGTTACACGGATTGTTTTTCGTGCTTACGACTGCGTGAATCGACGGTCGTAAGCTGGTGCCATGAACGAAGGCCCCTCGACGACGCGGCAGTGGACCTTCTTGACCAACCACGCCCGCGTTCTGGTACAGATCGCCCGCGATCCCGGCATCAGGGTGCGCGACATCGCGGCACGCTGCCTACTGACCGAGCGGGCCGTCCAACGGATCATCGTCGACCTCGAAGACGCCGGCTACCTGACCCACGAACGCACCGGCCGCAGCAACCACTACCACGTCCAAGCCGCCAAACAACTACGCCACCCAGCCGACGCCGGCCCCAGCCTCGCCGAACTCCTGGCCGTCCTCCTGCACTGACTCAGGCTTGCGCCCCTCCTTCACGCGGGCCAGGCCGGTCAGGTCATAGTTGAGTTCCACGAAGATTCCCTCGTCGCGCCAGACCGCGTAGTAGGCGTAGACCGTGGAGTGGTTCGGGAAGTCGTGCGGGAGGTACTTCCAGGGGATTCCCGTGCGGTTGACGTAGAGGATCGCCTTGAAGACGTCGCGCAGTTCGACCTGGGCCGATTTCCCAGTGGGCCGGCGGTCGAGCCGGGCCTTTCTCCAGGCCGTCAGTTTCGGTTCGATCAGGGCCCATCGGGCGTCGGACAGGTCGCTGGGGTACGGCTTCCGCTGGCTCACGGCACCAGCGTCGGCACGGATGCGGCGGAGGATCCCGTTCCGCAGCTCGTTGGGCGGTTCTATGACTTCTTCAAGCCAGACGGATTTCAGAGCACAGAAGCGGATGAGATGGACAGCCCAGCCGGCAATTGAAGGCGAAGCAATCTTCTCCTATCGGCTGCAGTGTCACGAAAGTGGACAGGGGTGAAAGCCGCGTATAGGAATACAACTACCAAAACACCCACTGAGCTTGTCGTTTAACCTCGCCGAGGCTCTGGCCTGCTGAGATTCACGGTTTCCGAGACAGCAAGCGCGGCCGTCCCTCACGCTTCGAGATGTCTAGTAACGGAGCGTCAGGGAACGGTCGCAGTGATGAGTGTTCCGGTTGAAAGCCCCGCCGTCGAGGCATTGGGCGTCCTGTCCCGCTTTCGGGTCGAGTTCTACGAGTGCTTGTACTCCCGCGCTGACGCGCTCTTCGAGCTCACGGACGCGGTGCTGTGCGCGGACGGACCGGTGAAGACCCTGGTCGAGCTGTCGCTGGCGGTCGAGCATCGGCGCGGGCACGGCGCGCTGTACCAGGCCCTGGACCGGGGCTGGGCCGAGCCGGCCCGCCTGCGCCGCGCTCTGGCCGGCCTGCCGCTGCCGAAAGCGGCCGACGGGCGGATCGTGCTGGCGGTGGACGTGTCCAACTGGCTGCGTCCCGATGCCCCCACCAGTGAGGACCGGCTGTTCTGCCATGTCTACGGGCGCGGGGACCGCAGCAGGGACCAGTTTGTTCCCGGCTGGCCGTACTCCTTCGTCGCCGCCCTGGAGTCAGGCCGCACCTCATGGGTCGGGCTGCTGGATGCTGTGCGCCTGGGCCCCGCGGACGATGCGACCGCCGTCACCGCCGCCCAATTGCGCGACGTGGTCCATCGGTTGAAAGACGCCGGGCAGTGGCACGAAGGCGACGCTGAGATCCTGGTCGTCATGGACTCCGGCTACGACGTCGCCTACCTCACCCACGCCCTGGCCGACCTCCCGGTGGTGCTGGCCGGGCGTCTGCGCTCGGACCGCGTGATGCTTCGCGACGCCGGCCCCACGCGCTGCGGCCCGAAGGGCGGCCGGCCCCGCAAGCACGGCGGTGTCCTGGCCTTCGCCAAGCCCGACACCTGGCACCAGCCCGACGTCACCACGGCCACGGACACCACCCGCTACGGCAAGGCCGAGGCGATCGCCTGGGACCGTATGCACCCCAGACTCACCCACCGCGGCCCCTGGCTGGAACACGCGGAAGAGGAACTGCCAATCCTGCACGGCACGTTGATCCGCCTCACGGTCGAGCGTCTGCCGGGCGACCGCGATCCGAAACCGGTCTGGCTGTGGTGCTCGGCCTCCGCCGCCACACCGGCGGACGTTGACCGCTGGTGGCAGTCGTTCCTGCGCAGATTCGACCTGGAGCACACGTTCAGACTGATGAAACAGACGCTCGGCTGGACCGCCCCGAAGGTCCGCCACGCGGATACCGCCGACCTGTGGACCTGGCTCATCATCGCCGCCCATACCCAGCTCCGCCTCGCCCGGCCCTTCGCCGAGGACCTGCGCCGCCCCTGGGAGCGGCCTGCCGAGCCACGCCGCCTCACCCCCGCCCGAGTCCGCCGGGGGTTTCGCAGCATCCGCACGACGACAGCCCGTCCGGCGGCCGCACCGAAACCGTCACGGCCGGGACCGGGACGGCCCCCCGGCTCGAAGAACAAGCATCGGGCCAAGCGCCACGACGTTGGCAAGACCGTCAAACGCGCAAAGACGATCAAGGCCCACGACGCCAGCCAAGGTTAAACAACAAGCTGAGAGGGGGCCGTGGCCGCCAGTTCCGGGATGGTGTGGGTCGGGTGGGTGGCCTGGCGGCGGCGCTCGCCGTTCTGCCCGGCGGCGGCGAGGATGCGGTACATGGTACGGATCGAGCAGTGGTAGCGCCCGGCGTCCAGTTCCCGCGCCCAGATCTGCGCCGGCGGCAGTTCGGCGTACTCGGGGCTGTCCATCAGCTCCAGCACCGTGGCGCGCTCGGCGGCCGAGAGTGCTTGCGGCGGGGCTGATCCGGGGCGCTTCGGCTTGGCCGCCGGCTCCTGGGGGTTCAGATGCCGGTGGTGGGTGGCCCGGGACCGGCCCGCCAGCCGGCACGCGGCCACGATGCCCACATGTGCGGCCAACTCATCGACAATCGACGGGATTTCGGTGTCAAGGACGTGCTTCAGTCCGCGCTCTCGGAGACCGATTCCAAGAGCGCGACAGCTTTTCCCAGGACCTCCACCGCGGCCTTGTTCTTCGCCAGCTCCCGCTTGAGCCGCTCGTTCTCCCGGCGCAGCTTCTCGTTGTCTTCGGGCGAGCCGGGCTGCGGCGGTGGTCGGCCAGCTTCTCCAAGGCCCCGGCCTGCCGGGCGGCCCGCCACTCCTGGATGTGCGAGTGGTACAGCCGCTCGCGACGCAACAGGGCCCCGCGCTCGGCGGGGGAAGCGGCGGTCTCGTACTGCTCCAGGAGGCGCAGCTTGTGCTCGACACCGCGCTCGCCCAGATCCCCGACGCCCACCGCCACGGCACCGAGATCCTCCGCCGGGTCCGCGACACCACCTTCGCCGAGGACGCCTCGAAGATCCGTACCGGCCGTGGACCCGAGAACATGGCGACCCTGCGCAACCTGGCGATCAATACGCTGCGGCAGCACGGGCACCGTAACATCGCCGCCGGCCTCCGGCACGCCTCCTACGAGCCCTTCAGCCGCCCGCTCGACCTCCTCGGCATCGCCTGACCAGCACACTCACAAGATCACCGGACTCTGAAACGGCCCTGGGTTCTGGGGCGGCTCCTGGGATGCCGGAAGACCCGATGCCGAGCGTTCGTGACGGCTGGGGCTGCCGGTCACGGCAGAGGCCCGTGTCCCGGTTCGGAAGCGGCCGTACGGGTGACGTCTCCACCGGTCCTGTGTGGCTTTGCCGGGGCCGCTCCGTTGTGGGTGATTGGCTGTCCGGCGAGCCGCTGCCAGCAGACGTTCCACGGTGGCGCGGAGAGCCGGTAGCCGCCGTTCTTTCCCGGGTCGCAGGCCGGCGTGCCGCGGTCCAGGGGTTCCCGAGTGGTTGGAGGCGGTCGAAGGTGATGGCTCGGTGCGATGGTGGACGGCTCTGGGAGCGAGCCCGGGCTGCGGTCGGTGCCGTGCTGTCGACGGTCGCACACGGACCCGGGCGGATGCCCGCGCCGCCCGGGCCGTTTCGGCCAGGGTTCTGGCGCAGTCCGATCCGCGGGCCGTGGCTGACCTCGGTCTTCGGGCTGGTACTGCTCGTCGGGATCCCGATCCTGTTCGTGACCGGGGCGCTGTCCTACGCCGCCTACAACCCCGACCTCGGCCCGCTGAACGATCAGACACCGGACAAGGGCCTGCTGGGCTTCTACCTCTTCGACTGGCCCACCCACCCGGCCTGGCTCTACCGGCTCACCCAGGGGGTGCACGTGACGCTCGGCGTCGTCCTGGTACCGGTCGTACTGGCCAAGCTGTGGTCGGTGATCCCGAAGCTGTTCGAGTGGCCGCCCGTACGCAGCGCCGCCCACGCCCTGGAGCGGCTGTCGCTGCTGATGCTGGTCGGCGGGGCGGTCTTCGAATTCGTGACCGGGATCCTCAACATCCAGCTCTACTACGTCTTCCCGGGGTCCTTCTACACCCTGCACTTCTACGGGGCGTGGGTGTTCATCGCCGCGTTCGTCATCCACGTCGCGCTCAAGCTCGGCAGGCTGGTCCGCGCCCTGGGGTCGCGCTCGCTGTGGGGCGAGCTGCGCACCGGCGTCGCCGGCACCCGGCCCGAACCGCCGGACACCGACGGCCTCGTGGCGGTGGATCCCGCCCCGCCGACGATCGCCCGGCGCGGCGCACTCGCACTGGTGGGCGCGGGCTCCCTGGCCCTGTTCGTCGTCACCGCCGGGCAGAGCATCGGCGGTTGGACCCGTGCCACCGCACTGCTGGCGCCGCACGGCCGTGAGCCCGGGGACGGACCGAACGGCTTCCAGATCAACAAGACGGCCGCCGCCGTCGGCATCTCGGCGGCGATGGTCGGCCCGGACTGGCGGCTGGAAGTGCACGGCGCCGGGCCGGTGCAGGTGTTCACCCGGGAGCAGTTGCTCGCGATGCGGCAGCGGTCCGCCCAGTTGCCGATCGCCTGTGTGGAGGGCTGGTCCACCACGGACCAGCACTGGAGCGGACTGCGGCTCGCCGACCTCGCCGCCGTGGCCGGGCTCCCCGACGCGACGGACGTGCTCGTGGAGTCGGTGCAGCCGCCCGGCCCGTACTCCTCCGTGGTGTTGCGCGGCAATCAGATCCGGGACCCGCGTTCCCTGCTCGCCCTGCACGTCAACGGAGTCGACCTCTCGCTCGATCACGGCTATCCCGCCCGCATCATCGTCCCCGCCAACCCGGGCGTGAACAACACGAAGTGGGTCCGCCGGCTGACCTTCAGGACGTGACGATGGACCGACGCACATCCTTCGCCCGCTGGTACGGCGCGCGGCCGTTGCACCTGCTCGCGCTCCTCGCCTCCTTCGCCCTCACCGGCTTCGCGGTCGAGCGCCTGGTGACTGCACGGCCCCTCGCGGTGGCGGTCTGGTTCGTCGGCGCGGCCGTCGCCCACGACCTGATCCTGCTCCCGCTCTACTCGATCGCCGATCTCTCGGCCCGGTCCGTGCTGCGCCGCCTTCCCGAGCCGATGCCGACCGTGCCCTGGATCAACTACCTGCGGGTACCGGTATTCCTGTCGGGCCTCCTGCTGCTCGTCTGGTTCCCGTTGATCCTCAACCTGCCCGAGCCCTACCCGGGGGCGACCGGGATGTCGGCGGACGTCTACCTCGGCCGGTGGCTCGCCATCGCCGGGGTCCTCTTCGGCGGCGCCGCCGCCGGCCTCGCGTTCAGACTCCGCCGCGCCCGTCGAGCCGGGCGATCCGGCCGCCGTGCGCGCGGCGTCCGCGAATCGTAGGACCGTGCTTCGTGGGTTCCGTCCCGACCGGCTCCTACAGTGGTCGCGACGTTCTTCGGACGAGAGGTAGGTGCAGGTGATGAAGCGTCAGAACTCCTTGCGGGCCGAGCTCGGCGTGATCGGCGGCTCGGGGCTGTACGCGCTGCTGGACGAGGTGGTCGAGGTGCGCGTGGACACGCCGTACGGACCGCCCAGCGACGCGCTGTTCCTGGGCGAGGTGGCCGGCCGCCGGGTCGCCTTCCTGCCCCGGCACGGGCGTGGCCACGGTCTGCCGCCGCACCGGATCAACTACCGGGCCAACCTCTGGGCGCTGCACTCGCTGGGCGTGCGGCAGGTGCTCGGGCCGTGCGCGGTGGGCGGGCTGTGGCCGGAGTACGGGCCGGGGGCGCTGCTGGTGCCGGACCAGTTCGTGGACCGGACCTCGGGGAGGGTGCAGACCTTCTACGACGGGCGGCCGCTGCCGGACGGGTCGGTGCCGCAGGTGGTGCACGTGTCGATGGCCGACCCGTACTGCCCGGCCGGGCGACGGGCGGCCCTGGACGCGGCGCGCGCGGCGGCCTGGGAGCCGGTGGACGGCGGCACCCTGGTGGTGATCGAGGGGCCGCGCTTCTCCACCCGGGCCGAGTCCCGCTGGTTCGGCGCCAACGGCTGGTCGGTGGTCGGTATGACCGGGCACCCGGAGGCCGTGCTGGCGCGTGAACTCGGTCTCTGCTACACGTCGTTGGCCCTCGTCACCGACCACGACGCCGGTGTGGAGAGCGGTGAGGGCGTTACCCACGCGGAGGTGCTGGAGGTCTTCGCCCGCAATGTCGACCGGCTGCGCACCGTGCTGTTCAAGGCGCTGGAGGCCCTGCCCGTCGACCGGGAGTGCCCTTGCCCGCACGCCCTGGACGGCCTGACGACCGGCCTTCCCGGCGTCCCGGGTGACTGACCGGACCCGTACCGTCCTGCCCTGCGCGCTCGCTCTCGCCGCCCTGGTGGCGGGCCTCGCGCTGACCGTGACCGGCGGCGGGACGCTCGCCGACCGGTCGCCGCTCCACGCCTGGTACGTCCTCGACGCCGCACTGTTCGCGCTCGGGCTGTTCCTGCTGCGGAAGGTGGCCGACCGTCAGGTGGCGCCGCTGGTGCTGATCGGGAGCATCCTGGTCGCCGGGGCCGGACTGCTGGCACCGCCGCGCACCAGCGACGACGCCTACCGGTACGTGTGGGACGGGCGGGTCCAGGCGGCCGGAGTCTCCCCGTACGCGCACGCACCGGACGACCTGGCGCTGCTCCGGCTGCGCGACACGGGCCTGTTCCCGGCCGGGGACGGGTGCACGGCCTGGGACGAGCGGAGGACCGCGGCCGGGGACTGCACCCGGATCAACCGGCCCGCCGTGCACACCGTCTACCCGCCGGTCGCGGAGGCGTGGTTCCTCGTCGCGCACCTCTTCGGCGACGGGGTGCGCGGCGTGCAGGTCGGTGGTGCCCTGCTGGCGGTCGCCACCACCGGGGTGCTGCTCGCCACCGGCGGGCGGCGGCGGGCGGCGCTGTGGGGCTGGTGCCCGGGCGTGACGATCTGGGCGGTCAACGACGCTCACGTCGACACCCTCGGTGCGCTCCTCCTGGTGGCCGGACTGGCCTGTGCGGCCCGCCGACGGGCCGGTGCCGGTGGCGCCCTGCTCGGCGCGGCGGTCGCGACCAAGCTGCTGCCGGCACTCGCCCTGCCCGGGGCAGTGTCCGGGCTGCTGGCCCGGCGGCCGACGAGGAGCGACCTGGTGCTCGCCGCGACGGTCCTCGGGACCTTCGTGGCGGCCTACCTCCCGTACGTCGCGGTCTCCGGCGTGGGCGTCCTGGGATACCTGCCCGGCTACCTGCGGGAGGAGGGGTACGAGCAGGGACACCTCGAACGGTTCGGCCTGCTGCGGGTGCTGCTGCCCGACCGGTGGGTCCCGTGGGCGGCCGCCCTGGTGCTGGCGGCGGTCGTGCTGTGGGTGCTGCGGTACGGTGACCCCGCCCGGCCCTGGCGCGGCGCGCTCCTGGTGACCGGGACCGCACTGATGCTCGTCGCGCCGAGCTACCCCTGGTACGGACTGTTGGTGGTCGCCCTGGTCGCGCTGGACGGACGGTGGGAGTGGCTGGCGGTACCGGCGGCCGGGCAGGTGCTCTACCTGGTGGGCGGGGAGGACGCCCAGCGTGCCGCGTACGGGGCCGCCCTGGCGTGCGTGCTCATGGTGTCGGCGGTGCGCGGTCGGGCGAGTGGTGCGTCGGGCCGGTCGATGCGCGGTGCGGTGCCGGAGATGACGAAACCCTGACGGGGCGCCCCGGGGCGTGGGGACGCCCTGGGGCGGCCGACGGCTCATCCCTTGCGCAGCGCGAGGAAGCGGCGGCCGTGCGAGGTCCAGCGCTCGGCCTCGGCGAGGCCCGCGGCGCGGGCCCGCCGCAAGGTGGCGACTGCACCGAGGCGGGCCCACGGGAAGGCCGGGCCGAGCCGTCCGTCCGGCCCCTCCACCCGGACGACGGCGCGCTCGTCCACCTCCTCCGGCTCCACCTCGACCAGCAGCAGCCCTTCCGGGGTGACGAGTTCGGCGCCCCGACGGAGCAAGACGTCCGGGTCGCCGCCAATGCCGAGGTTGCCGTCCGCGAGCAACGCGGCACCCCAACGGCCCTCGGCGGGCAGGCGGTCGAAGACGGAGCGGCAGAGCGCCGGGCCGCCGAGGCCGACCGTGCGGGCCACCGCGGCCCTGGTCACATCCACCCCGAGCACCGGCACGCCGAGGGCGAGCAGCGCGGCCACCAGTCGGCCGGGCCCGCAGCCGAGGTCGAGGACGGGTGCGGCCAGGTCGGCGCAGCGCAGCAGCAGGCTGTGGTCGGCGCCGGCCGCCGGTGCGCACCAGCGCTCGATGTCCAGGTGCAGCCGCCGGCCGTCCTCGCGGCGCAGCCACAGCGGGCCGCGACCGGTGCGGACGGCTTCGGCGAAGGGGTCGTCCACCCAGGGTGAGGCGACCGTCAACTCGCCACCTCCGGAGCCGCCTTGACAGTTCGCAGCCGGGCGGCGAAGCGGGTTCCCGGTGCCTCGGCGGCCACCTGCCAGGCGTCGTCGACGGTGTCCACGTCCGTCAGTACGGGCAGATGATGGACGGTCAGGCGGGCTTGCGCCATGCGGCGCAGGAGCGTCGCGCCCGTGCCCGGGGTGGACATCGGCACGTCGTGCAGGAGCTCGGCGGCCAGCTGCGCGGTCGGCCGGGCCAGGCCCAGCGCCCAGAACCCGCCGTCAGTCGCCGGGCCGTACCAGGCGTCCACGCCCGGTCGCCGGGTGGCGGACAGCGGCTCGGCCAGTGTGGCGGCGTCCAGCTGCGGGGTGTCCATGCCGACCAGCAGCGCGGGCGCCTCCGGGGCCAGCCGGGCCGCGTGCGCGAAGGCGCCGGCCAGCCGTCGGTCCAGGCCGCCGCCGCGCTGCGGGACGACCTCCCAGCCCGCTGGTAGCCAGCCGCCGGGTTCGCCGTCCAGGACCAGCAGGCGACGTCCGGCGGGCATCGTGGCCAGGGTGTGCAGGGTGTCGGCGAGCGCGGCCTCAGCGAGGGCTGCTGCTTGGGGTGGGGTGCAGGGCGGAGTGAGGCGGGTCTTCACCCGGCCGGGGACGGGCGCCTTGGCGATCACCAGCAGCGTGGGAGGCGGTGCCGCCAGCACCACCCGCATGTCGCGAACGGCCTGGCGGGTGCCGCGCACGGTGCCGGTGACCTTGGACCGGCCCGCGCGTGGCAGGTAGTCGACGGGGGTCTCGGCGATCCGCAGCCCGGCGGCCGAGGCTGCGAGGACCATCTCCAGCGGGTAGCCGGAGCGTCGGTCGCCGAGGCCCAGGGCCAGCAGCTGCTCCCGGCGGGCGGCCCGCATCGGACCGAGGTCGTGCAGCGGGGCGCCGGTGCGGGCCCGCAGCCGTCGGGCGAGGACGGCGTTGGCGAGGCGGGCGTGCACCGGCCAGGCACCGGCGGTGGCCGGCCGGCGGCGGCCGAGCACCAGGTCGGCCGCACCGTCCAGCACCGGTGCGACGACCCGGGGGAGTTGGGCGGGATCGAGCGAGCCGTCGCAGTCGAGGAAGCAGACCAGGTCGGCGGTGGCGGCGCGCAGCCCGGTGTGGCAGGCGGCGCCAAAGCCGCGCCTCGGTTCCTCGACCACGGTCGCGCCGAGGGAGCGGGCGAGCTCGGCGGAGCCGTCCCGGGAGCCGTTGTCCACGACGATCGCCCGCCAGCCGGGAGGGATGCGTCCGAGCACCCACGGCAGGGCCCCGGATTCGTCCAGGCAGGGCAGGACCACATCGGCGACCGGTGGGGGAGGGAGGGGAGAAGTCACGCCGGTCACGCTAACCGCGGGCGGTCCCGTCGGGACCGAACCGCGCCCTTGTGGAAGTGCCACGTCTGTCCGGCGGGGCCCGTTCGGGGGATCTCGGGGATCTCACGGAACGCGGACGCCGGTCCCGGTGGGCGACCCCGCCGTGGCCGGGGGGTCGTATCCTCGGCAAGGTGAACGACCGCCCCACCACAGGGGGATCACCGTCGTCCTGCCGCGTCCTGGTGATCGGTGACGACCCGACCGTGGCCGAGGTCGTGGCCGGCTACCTCACTCGGGCGGGTCACCGCGTCGACCGGGCCGCCGACGGCCCGCAGGGGTTCGCCCTGGCCCCCGCCCACCGCCCGGACCTGCTGGTTCCGGACCTCATGCTCCCCGGGATCGACGGCCTGGAGATCCTGCGCAGGCTGCGGCCCGCCGAGGGCGGTGCCGACCTGCCGGTCGTCATGCTCACCGCCAAGGGGGGACGAGCTGGTGCTCTCGGTCACCGACGGCTGCGGCGGCATCCCGGAACAGGACCTGCCTCGGGCGTTCGAGACGGGGTGGCGTGGCAGCACCGCCCGCACTCCTCGCCCGGCCGACCCCGGAAGCCCCCAGGAACCGGGCGGGGGCGGTGCCGGACTTGGGCTCTCCATCGTCCGCGGCATCGTCGAGGCCCATGCCGGTCGGGCCCGGGTGCACAACACCGCCGGGGGCTGCTGCTTCGAGATCGTCCTTCCCGCTGCCCGAAGCTGACGTCAGGCACGTTGCGGTGCCGCCGCGAACTCCCTCATGCCGTCCGTGAAGGCCACCCGGGCCCGCCAAGCGAGTTCCGCAAGCAGCCGCGAGGAGTCCGCGGTGATGTGCCGGACGTCGCCGAGCCGGTACTCGCCCGTCACTACCGGCATCGGCCCCCCGTGGGCAGCGGCGAGCGCCGAGGCCATCTCGCCGATCGTCCGGACCTCGCCGCTGCCCACGTTGTACGCCCGGGCGCTGCCTGGGGGCCGGCCGCCAACGGCAGCGAGCGCGGCGACGTTGGCATCGGCCACGTCCTGGACGTGGACGAAGTCCCGGCGCTGACCGCCGTCCTCGAACACCCGCGGTGCCTTGCCTCGGGCCAGGGCCGAGCGGAACAGGGAAGCGACCCCAGCGTACGGCGTGTCGCGTGGCATGCCCGGCCCGTAGACGTTGTGGTAACGGAGCGTCAGTACGCGTCCCCCGCAGGCGCGGGCCCAGGCGGAGGCCAGGTGCTCCTGGGCCAGCTTGGTGGCCGCGTACACGTTGCGCGGGTCGACCGGGGCGTCTTCTGCCACCAGCCCGGGGCTCAGTTCAGCGCCGCACCGCGGGCACGGCGGCTCGAACAGGCCGGCGTCCAGGTTGTCCGGATGCCGCGGACCGGGCGAGACGTCCCCGTGCACCGGACACCGGTACCGGCCCTCCCCGTAGACCACCATGGACCCGGCGAGCACCAGGTCCCGCACGTGCGAACGCGCCATCGCGGAGAGCAGGACCGCTGTGCCGAGGTCGTTGCAGCCGGCATAGGCGGGCGCGTCGTCGAGGTCCAGCCCCAGGCCCACCATCGCCGCCTGGTGGCAGACCGCGTCCACACCGGCCAGTGCCTGCTCAACCACCACCGCATCCCGCACGTCGCCGTGCCGCAGCTCCACGTCGTCCGGCAGGCTGGGCATCACTCCGGAGGGGTGGACGGCGGGCAGCAGTGCGTCCAGAACGCGGACCTCGTGGCCCGCCGTCGCTAGGGCCAGTACGACCGCCGACCCAATGAACCCGGCACCGCCGGTGACCAGAATCCTCATAATCGGCGACCCTACCGGCGGACGCCGGAACGACCGGCCCAAGCAGGCATCGTGTCACGTCCCGGTAAAACTCGGCGCGTTGACCGAATCCGAGCTGGGTCAGGAGCGCTGAGCCACTGAGTAGGGTCGGGGACTGGCGCGGTGGCTGATGCTCCGTTTCCAGTCCCCGCCGCTTCGAACCGTGCATGCGGTTCTCCCGCACACGGCTTTCCGACATCGTTCACCAGCTGGCATGCGCCGTCGCCCAGCGCACGTTCCCGGTCAGGCGGTAGACCCCGAGCCGACTGATCCACCCGTAGGTGAAACGGCTGGTCCAGTTCCGGCCCCGCAGGCCGTGTTTCCGGCTGGCGAAGATCGCCAGCCGCTCGTGGACATAGCCGTCGACCTCATTGAACTTCCGCCCGCTGTTGCCGTTTCGGAAGTACGCTGCCCAGCCCCGCAGGACCGGGTTGAGATCGGCGACCACAGCGGCCACCGGCCGCTCGCTCCGGGACCTTGAGGTGGCCGCGCGAATCTTGTCCCGCAGAACCCCCAACGCCCGTGGCGGGGGCCAGCGTTGCAGGTAGAACCTGCCCCGCCATCTCCACGACTCCACCTTCCGGTGGTGGAATCCGAGGAACTCGAAACCCTGCCCGCCCCGCGTGAGGCAGACGATGCCGGACTTCTCCGGATGCAGCCGCATCCCGAGTCTGCCCAGCACCCGCGCGGCCAGCTCGCGCGCCTGTTCGGCGCGCTGTCTGGTCGGCGACAGGACCACGAAGTCATCGCAGTGGCGCACCAGCACCCCCAGCCGGCGTCCCTCGTCCTGCCACGCCTCGTCGAGGACGTGCAAGGCGATGTTGGCCAGCAGCGGGGAGATCGGTGAGCCCTGCGGGGTTCCCGCCCCAGTCGGGGAGGTCACCCCGCCCTCCAGTACTCCCATCCGCAGCCATGCCCGGATCAGTTTCAGCATCGACCGGTCCGCCACGCGCCGCTCCACCTGAGCGACAAGGGCATCATGTCCGATCGTCCCGAAGCAGTCCCGGATATCGGCCTCGAACACCCACTCCCGTCCCTGGTTCGCCGCGACGCGCACAGCCTCACACGCGTCGATCGCGGACCGCTTGGGCCGGAAACCGTAGCTCGCCTCGGTGAACCGGGCCTCGAAGACCGGTTCGAGGACCAGTTTCGCGGCCGTCATCACCACCCGGTCGGCCGCAGTGGGGATCGACAGCGGCCGCAACTCCCCCGGCCGCCCCGGTTTCGGGATCTGGACCCGCCGCAGCACCGACGGACGATACGTATGCGTCCGCAGTCGATCCGACAGGTCCTGGAGGAACTCATCCACCCCCGAGGCCGCCACCTGGTCGACGCTCACGCCGTCCACCCCGGGGGCGCCCCGGTTCGTGCTCACGCTGGACCATGCCCGCCACAAGACGTCCATGCGGAGGACGTGGCCATACAGGGCATGGAACCGGCGCTCGGGTTCTTGCTTGGCACAGCGGTAGAGCGTCCACTGCTTCTCTGCACTTCACTCGAAAGGGTGAGGAAGGGTATGTGGTTGGGCAGGGGATGCTCCGTTGATGAGGGGGCTGGGGAGTGTGCCAGGTGGCACCGAACTCACGCCGCACTGCGTGATTACGGGTGTGAATAGTTGAGGTACAGGAAATCCCGGTGAGATTGATCTTGCTGTGATTCCCCTACTCCTGCCGGGGCTCGGGCGTGCTGGGCTCGGGTGCAGTCTCGCCTGCTTCGGGTTTGGGCCAGCGGCCGAAGGGTCCGTGTTCTCCGGGTCCGGTGGCGCCGAGGACACCGGGGTCCTTCCAACGGTGGGGCGGCATGGGGATCACTGGTCGTCTCCGTTCCGGGGTCGCTTACCCCGCTCCGGCGCATGCCTCCGCCTCTGCCAGATACCGTGCCACCGGGCCCAGGGTCACCATTCCGCTGGTGGCGCCGGCGTGTTCGGCACAGGCATCGCGCAGGGCAGCCTGGGCGCGTGCGGCGATTCCGGGCGCGCCGAGGCGTACGGCGGCGCGGACGGTCAGGCACCACATGGCCTCCTGCATGTGGTCACGCGGTGGTTCGGGCACCGTGGCGAGGGCGGCACGGGCCTCCTCGGTCCGGTCCTGGGCGAGCAGTACGAGGGGTCGTGCCCAAGGCCGGTACGGACCCCAGTCGAGGTGCGGGTCGGTGGGCGCGGGCCGGTCGTGCAGCAGGCGCAGCCCCAGCAGGGCGAGCGGGAAGAGGCCGCGGTGCAGCCCGGGCATTCCGGCAGTCCGGAGGGCGTTCTCGGCAGCGCGGTAGTGCGCCGCGGCCGTGGCGGCGGTCGGTCCGCCGGGTTCGGTGCTGCGGGCGGCTGTGACCCGGGCCCGGAACCACCCGGTGAGGACGGGGACGAGGGGCGCCTCGATGGTGGCGGCGAGCTGTTCGGCGGCCTCGGCGTGGGAGGTTGCGGTGTCGAGGTCGCCGAGGGCGGAGGCGGACTGCAGGCGGATGAGCCGGCCGAGTACGGCGAAGTTCGGCAACGCGTGCCGGGTGGCCAGGTCGAGGATCTCGGCGCCGGTCCTGTCCCGTACCGCCGCGAGCCCGGGGCGGGTGAAGGACTGCAGGAACACCCCGTTGAGGGCGAAGGCGAGCAGGGCGGGATCGGCCAGGTCCCGTGCCAGCGCCTCGGCCCGCCGCGCCGCCTGCCGCGCGCGCCCCGGCTCGGTCCCGGACAGATCGGCGCTGCGGCTCTCGACGGCGATCGTGGCCAGCAGGCGGGCGGAGAGGTCGGCGGGGCCGTCGGGGCCGAGCGCGGTGATGGTGCGCTCGGCGGCCGCGACGACGGCGCGGGACTGTTCGGGGTCGTCGGCCCGGCTCCAGAGGGCGGGCACGTCGTAGGCACCGATGATCCGCGCGGTCAGGGAGAGGTCTCCTGTGCGTTCCGCGGCCTGGACGGCGGCGAGACGGTCGCGCCGCGAGTGGACGAGGGCGTCGCCACCCGCCAGGGCGAGGGTGCGGGCCAGATCCACGGTGGTGCGCGGACCGAGCCGGACACCAGGGCCGGCCCACGCAGTACGTGCGCCTTCGAGCGGCACGGACCCGCCGAGGATCTCCATCTCCAGGCGTTGCAGGTCGGCACCGGGGTCCAGTCCGAGTTGGTCGACGAGCATCGCGCGGGCGCGGCGGAGGGTGGCCAGCGCGTCGGCCCGGCGGCCCGCATGGTACTGCGCGCGGGCGAGCAGCCCCCAGGCCGGCTCGCGCCACGGATGGTCGGCGACATGAGCACCCAGCCCGGCGACGAGATCGGCCCCTTCCCCGGAGCCGAGGAGGAGGCGGGCACGCAACTCCACGCCCTCCAACCGCAGTTCCTCCAGCCGGATCCGCTCGCGCTGCGCCCATGCGGAGCCGGGCACATCGGCGTACGCGGGTCCGCGCCAGGCCGCGAGTGCCGCGCCGAGGTCGGTCACCGCGTCGGGGTGGCGCCGGGCACGGGCCAGGGTGTCCTGGAACCGGTGGACGTCCACCTCATCACGCGGCAGGCGCAGTGCGTAGCCGGGACCTTCGGTGACGATGACACGCGGCGGATCGCGGGGCGGCCGTTCGGGTTCGAGGGCGCGGCGCAGCGCGGCGACGAACGTACGCAGAGCGCCCACGGCGCGGACCGGCGGATCGGTCCACAGGTCGTCGACCAGGGTGTCGGTGGTGACCATCCGCCCCTCGGCGGCGACGAGCCGGGCGAGTACCTCGCGATGACGGGGTCCGCCCAGGTCGACCGGGCTGCCGTCGTCGCGGAGGGCCCGCACAGCACCGAGCACGTCGATTCGCATGCGCCCAGTGTCTGTGACGGGGGCGGGCTGCGCCCAGCCGTACTGATCGGCTGCTGATCGCCGTCGCTCAGGCTGATCCGATCGGTCCCCGACCCGAAAGGACGGCCTTCCATGACCCCCACGATTCCCGGCTTCGACCACGTCCGCCTGCCCGGCGCGGACGGTGTGGAGCTGGCCGCCGCTGTCGGCGGTAGCGGCAGCGGCAGTCCGGTCGTGCTGTTGCACGGCTTCCCGCAGACCCACCTGATGTGGCGGCACGTCGCCGAGCGGCTCGCCGACGAGCACACGGTGATCTGTCCTGACCTGCGGGGCTACGGCGCCAGCGACAAGCCGGCGGCCACCGGCCCCGATGTGTACGCCAAGCGCACCATGGCCGCCGACGTCGTGACCCTGGCGGCGGCCCTCGGCCACGAGCGCTTCGCCCTCGTCGGCCACGACCGGGGCGCCCTGGTCGCCTTCCGGGCGGGGTTGGACCACCCCGAGACCATCACGCACCTGGGCATCCTCGACATCGTGCCGACGCTCGACATGTGGAACGTCCTGCGCGGCGCCTCGGCGGCGGTCGGCTACCACCTCTTCCTGATGGCGCAGCCGCCGGGCCTGCCGGAGGCGATGATCGCAGGCAGTGCGGACGCGTTCTTCGGCTCGTTCCTCAACGCCTGGGCCAACGACCCGACAACCATGCCCGAAGACGTGCGTGCCGAATACCTGAGCGCGAGCGCCGCGGCAGTGACGTCCATCGTTGCGGACTACCGGGCCTCGGCGGGCATCGACGTCACGCACGACCAGGCGGACCTGGACGCCGGGTCGCAGCTGGCCATGCCCGTGACGGTCATCCAGCAGGACTGGGGCGCACAGCTGGGCTACGACGCTGCCGCGGTGTGGAAGGCGTGGGCGCCGGACCTGGACCACCGGCTGACCCGAGCAGGCCACTTCATGGCCGAGGAGGCACCCGACGAGATCGCGGCGGCCATCCAGGACCTGCTGGTCCGCTGAGTCCCATGCTCTCGACTCACCGGCTGGTGGGCCACAATCGGTCGGCGAGTCCAAGGTTTTCGGAGATCAGCGTTCTCTTCCTGCGCTGGATACACAGGCGGTGCCGCCCGGCCGGCACGAGGTACAACGAACGGCCTAACGTCCCGGGTGCGCCGGCGGTCAGTCCTCTTCCTCGTCGTCCTCGGCGGCGTCGGGGTCGCGGAAGGGCCGCAGGCCCTGGCCGGGGCCGCTGGCGGTGATGTTGAACAGGTAGCGGCCCAGGAAGTTGATGTGCCGGTCCTTGAGCGGGGAGAGCCGGCGCTCGGCAGGTTCCTGGCTGATGCGGGGTTTGAGGTCGAGGCGCAGTACGGCGACTGGAACCGGGAGCCGATCACTGCTTCCAGCCGGGAGATCATCACGATCGCCCGGCGTGGATAGCTGCTGTCCGTCAGTGGTCCTCCTTCCTTCGGGCTGTCGGGATGCCGAGGTCGACGGCGGGGCGTCGGGTTCGGCGTTGCGTTTCCTCGCGCTTGGCGCGCAGGAAGGTGAGCGTGAGGTTGATGCCTTCGACCTCGCCGAGCCAGTTCTCGTCCTGGGCCCGCCGTAGGCGGGCGAGGAGGTCGGTTTCGAGTTCTTCGAGGCGGCCAAGCATCTTCGGGTTGATGTGGAGCATCGGGCAGCGGATGCAGGCGTGTTCGTGCTGGCAGGGGGTGCCGTAGGGGCGTCCGCAGGAGCCAAGCTCGACCTTGCGGCGGTCGAAATGCTCCTCGAACTCCTCCCATTCCCGCTCCGTCGTGTCGCGGTACTCACCCTCCGGCCGGACCTCACGGCGGTGGTGGAGAAACTCCTGGTAGTGGCGGACGATGTCCTCGTCGAAGACCGCGACGTAGCCACGGGTGGTCTGGACGTCAAGATGGCCGAGCAAAGCCGCGCCGATGTGGATGGGCAGGCCGCTGTTGACCAGCTCGGTGGCGAAGATCCTTCGGAAGTCGTGCGGGGTGAACTTCAGCCCGCGGAACTCCCGGTGATTCTTGGCCAGTTGCTCGCAGATCCGGCCGAGCATGACCTGGATGGTCGCGGTGCTGAACACCATGGGGGTAGTGCCGTTCTGCCGCTGGAAGAGGAACGGCATCGGGGGACTCCACACCTTGTCGTGATAGTCGAACCGGCTGACGAGAGGGATCGGACGGCCGGTGCGGGTGTGACGGCGGATGATCGAGGCGATGACGTGGAAGAGCTCGGCGGACATCGGGATGACACGCTCGCGGTCAGTCTTCGATGGCGCGATCACCAGCAGCGCGATGACCTCGCCGTTCGCCCGCTGGTACTGGCGAATGCTCAGGTGGGTCAGTTCACAGAGCTCCTCGATGCGCACGCCGGAATGGCGCAGGGTCTCGACGGCCGCCCATTCCCAGAAGGCGCCTTCTTCCTCGGTGCCGATGTGGACGATCCGACCGCTGTCGACTTCCTGGACGCGGGTGGGGACGGCATCTCCATGGCGAAGGAACTTGCGGTCGGCTTCGGTGCGGATCCGCCGGTACTCGCTCCCCTCGTGAGTGAACACCTCCCCTTCGGCCGACTTGTCGGCCTGCTCCAGGAGCAGGCGGGCGCGGTCGTAGCGGGTTTCGACGTGGTTCACCAGCAGGGGAAGGAGGGGCTGACGCTGGCGGGTGCGGTCGGCGGAGCGTTCGTTGATGCGCCGGCGACGAACCCCGAGCCCGCGTAGTTCGCTGGGCGGGACCGGACAGGGTGCGACCCATGCCGCCCAGCGCTCAGGTTCGTCGGCGGCCCAGGTGTGTAGGTCGTAGTAGAAGGAGCGGAGCGCGATGACGATGCTGTCCTGGCCGACGCGGGGTTTGCCGTCGTCCTTGACGGTGATCGCCTGGCGCCAGGTCGCGTAGGTCTCCGGTGAGATGCGCAGTTCCTCCTGGTCGGGGTTGATCCTCTCGATGTTCTTCCAGAAGTGGCGGGTGAGCTTGCAGGCGAGGTCCTTCAGGGTGGAGTAGTCGGTGTCGGCCTTGCGTCGGGTGAGGTAGTCGATGAGCAGTCCGCGAACGGCCTGGTTGGTGATCTCGTACTGGTCGACGAGTTCCTCGACGCTGAGCTGTCCACGCAGCAGGGCGGCCCGCATGCTCTCCGGTGTGGACGGCGGGAAGTGCCCCATGGAATGCAGAACGTTCCAGACGCCTCGGCCGATCAGCCGGTTGGACACCTGGCTGCCCGGTTGCAGGATGCAACGTGCCTGCCGATTCTCGTGGGTGAAGTGCAGCAACGCGGCGGGAGTGACATCGCTCAGGGTGACGCCCTGGACGGTCAGCAGCATGCACAACTCGTTGATCGCGTCGCGGCGGTGCACTTGGCGGAACTGGTGGGCGCGTACCTCCGCCACGTACTTGTCCAGGAGCGGGTCCTCCTGAGCGGCGATGAACATCACCCCGTAGTTGGGCAGAGGGTTACGCCGGAAGGCGAGTGGCGTCGGCTGGATGACGCGCAGGCAGTACAGAGCTCGGACTCCGGGGATGACGCTGGTGCCCGTTGTCCGACGGGACCCCACCTCATCGGCGGCGATCTGGCCCTGGCCGAGCGGACTGGCGTCCCATCTCACCTGCCATGTCTCCCCTGGGAAGGTGAGGAGGTATTCGAGCAGCGCGCGGGTTGAATTCTTCCAGTTCAGGCGGGTTGCGCGCTGTGTGCCGGGCCAGATCGAGGAGGAGCCGGCCACCTGCGACAACAGCGAGACCGAAGCGGTGGCGAACTCGCCGTGGGGCCGGGGCAGGCTGGCCGCAACGGCAGGCTCCGGCGTGATCGGCCCCCGACGAAACGGCTGGCGAACTGGAGCCCCTCCACGACTGGACCGTGGCGGCGGCTTTGACCGGTGGTGCGAAGCTGCGTCTCAGGCACCGAACACCGCCGCGATGTCGTCGGCGTTGTAGCCGGACGGGTAACTACGTTCAACACGCGGGGAGTTGTAGTGCTCGGTGAGCTTGTCGAAGATCTCCTCGACCCGTACCGCGAGATAGCGGCTGGTGGTCTGGATGTTGGCGTGACGCAAGACCGCCTGCACCTCCGGCAGGGTCAGCTTGCCGCCGTTCGCCATCCGGCTCGCCGCGGTGTGCCGCAGGTCGTGCAGGGTCCAGTTGGTGCCCGGTGCCTCGTTGGCCCGCTGGATGACCCGCCGCATCGCCCAGTAGGACATGGGCCGGTCCGCGCCGCGACGGGTCCGCCACAGCGGCTCGTCCGCCGCCGCGGTGCCGATCTCGTCGAGGTAGCAGGCCAGGCGCAGGAACGCCTGCGGCGAGGCCGGAACTGCCTGCCTCTCTCGCGTCCCTTTGGAGATCACATAGATCCCCTGGCCCGACCAGTCGACGTCCCCGATGCCGATACCCAGGAGTTCCTCGGCGCGGGCGCCGCTGGAGACGTAGAACTCCAGCAGGGCGCGGTCACGCTGGCACCCCATCCGCTCGAACAGCTCATCCCACAGACGGTCCGGGATCGACCGCGGCGGACGGTCGGGGACCTTCTGCCTCAGCCGGGCCCGGCCCAGCACCGGCTTGGGCTCCAGCGGGCTGCGGTGGGCCAGCGCCCGGCGTCGCTGCGGAGAGACCGGCACCGGGTTGGTGACCGGCCCGTTGCCCTGGTGGGCGTGGAACTCGTAGAACCCGCTCACCACCGACAGCGCATGGTTGATCGTCCGCGGCGCGTACCCAGCCCTCAGCACCGGCTTGCCCGTCCGCAGGTTCACCGAGCCCGGCACCGGGTTGGTGACCGTCTTGCGCTGGCGCTGCGGGTTCGACGCCGTCCGCAGCCACCCGGCCAACACCGCCGTCTCCGCCTCGGTCGCCTTTCCCAGACCACCCCGAGAAGCCACAGCAGCCGGAACCAGCGCAGCAGCCCATACCCGTAACTGCGGACCGTCAGCGGACTGCTGTCGTTCAACGCCAAGTCACGCAGGTACGCGGTGATCGGCTCGATCTCGTCGTCGTACCCGTTGACGACGACGTACGGAGGATGGACGCCCCGAGCCGGGAACACCGCCCCGACACGGGGGATATCCGCCCGCCCCTCCATGAGTTCGTGTCGAAGATCCACTTTTCACTCTCCTCGTTGATCTCGGGGACCGTCACTGAGATCAACGAGCAGAGATGGTGCAGATAACTGTGCAAGGCTCGGACCTTGTCCAGAGGACGCCGCTCACCGCGGCATGTGTCCTCCCGGCGGGCGGACACAGCCATTCCGGCACTCACCCGGGCCCCTCCTTGTTCGTGTCACGCATCGATGAAGCAGGGGCCCTTCGCTCCTGACGGGTTGTGTTGTCCCGCCGATCGGCACTACTACGACCCCCTCCGGCCGCCTCTCGGCAGCCCGCCACTTCCCGGTTCCGCCGGTTATAGGCGAGCCACACTCCCGGTCCGCAATACCCGGGGCGGAGGAGGCCCTCTCCAGTTCCCAGGACAACCCTCCGACCATTCCACGCCCCTTACGCCGGGAGGTTCTTGAGCGCCCGCTCCAGGATCTGGGACGCCTTCCATGGCCTTCGCCCTTCAAGCACAGGCTCGGCTCCTCCTTGGCCCCGCCTCTCGACGGGCTTAAATCACGACGCTGCAGGCTTCACTTCATGTTGCGGACTGGCCGGTCGCACGCCCCCGAAGGACGCTTGTCACTCCACTTCGACGCCCGCCTCTCGACGAACGCCGGGAGTCAGCTACCGAGGACCCTGGCGTCTCCCCGGACCGGACTCACACCGGCTGGCTGCCCTGAGCTTGACGCCCGGTTACATCCTCTCCACCTCCTCTGAACTGGGACGATGCCCGAGCTGCTGGACGTACGCTTGATCTTTGTCGACCAAGCGATCCACGAGGCTGGGATCGCCTCCTCGCTGGCCAATCTGGCGTCGTACGTCGAAGCGGCCGGCTGACCGAGCGACAACGGCTATCGCGGCCGGAGGACGACGAACGCCTGAACGCCTACGCCGAACTCCGGGCCGACGCCGACGGCCTGCCGTCGTAGCCGGGTCCCGCCGGTCACAGGTTCTGCAGATAGGCGAGCCGGACTGTCCGGGGGGCCTGCTCCGGGGTGTCATGCAGGGCCGCCTCCTGGGTGGTCGGGTCACCGATGACGTACCCCTCGTACACCGCCACCCACTGATCGCCAATGCCGGTCAGGCCGCGCTCGACCCAGCCGACCTGGTGGCCCTCGCCGAGGACGAGGTAGACGTCAGGGTTGACGGTCCATCCGGTCAGAGACCACCAGCCGCCGAACGCCGCCGGCGCCGCTGGCACCGGAACGACCGGAGCAGCGTGAACCGGAGTCTGAGCGGGTTCCACAACGGCGGCCGCGCGCACGGGCGCGGCCTCGGCCGGAGCGGGGGCCGGCCCGGCCGGGACCTGGACGGTGGTGGGAACGAGACTGGCGCCCTGCGCCTGGCGCAGCCACGCACCATCCGGTTCGGCAGGACCAGCACCAGCGACGGCACGGGGCGCGGCTTCCCAGCGGTGGCGGTGATCATTAAGGTGTGGAAGCTGTGAGCATGCGTGGATCCGGTGACGACCTGTGGGAAGAGTTCGTCAAGGAGTTTGAGAAGAACAACGCGGTACGGGAGCCGAGTGTCGCCGAACAGGCGCGCCGGCCCGTACGACGAAGCGCGCGACGTCGGCTGCTGCTTTCGGTGGCCGCTGCGCTGCTGGTGGCAGCGGGCGCGGGGGCGTACCTGCTCCGGCCGTCGAGCCCTGCACCGGCCGCACCGCCCGCGCTGGCTGCGCCGGCATCGTCCGATCGCTCGCCGCAGGTGGCGACGCCGTCGATCGGTGCTTCGTCGGCGGCATCCGGCGCTCCGGTCTCGGCGATGCCGCTGTCCGTCTTTCCGGCGCAGGTCCAGGGGTACACGCTGGTGGCGGGCGTGGCGCGCTCGAACTGCACCGGCCCGGACACCGTGGCGCCGACCCTCGCCGGGTTGATCACACAGGGCCACGGCTGTCTCGGAGTCGACCTGGCGCTGTACAAGGACGCCGAGGGCAACCAGTACAACGTGGCGCTGTTCACCATGGCGGACCAGGGCGACGGCGTGCACCTGGTGAGCTTTCTCGGCTCCCACGCCGACTCCTTCCAGGTCGCCGTCCATGTCCCGCCCACGGATTCGGGTCTGCGCCGGTTGCCGGCCGACAGCGGCCGCGTGCAGGGCTTCGCGGCCTACGGGCACGGCGTGGTCGTCGGTTCGGCCCAGTGGTCCGACGGCCGGACCGCAGACCTCGACAAGCTGTCCGATCAGCTCTCGCCGCTGACCGACGCTGTCATCAAGAACGTTCCCGCCTGACGGGGCGCCCCTCCCGACTCGGTCCTCCGCGAAGGACGCGGCGCCCTCCTGGGCGCCCACTGTCGGCGACAAGTGGAAACTGGTTTCGCGCCCTGCCGGATCGGGCGCACGCGGTGCCGCGCGTTCTGGGCGTCGACGAGGTCGCCCTGCGCAAGCGCGTCCTCCACGCCGCCTGACCGCTGGTCGTGGTGGCGTGGAGGGTCACACATCGGGGGACGGTGATGGCGCCGAGCACGACGGCCGAAGGGCGGGGACTCGGGTCAGTGCCGGCCGAGGTCTCGGCTGTCGAGACAGTCGACCAGTGCAGCCTCCTTCCGGAGCAACCGGTCGCGGTCATCGGCAGGTAGCGAGGCAAGGGCGTCGAGCAGCACGCGCTCTCCCGCCCCAGATACGACGCCCGGCTCCGCCCGCCTGATGGAGGGCCTGATCGCGGAAGCCGCGAAGCGCGGCGAGGTGGACTTGGCCCAGAGGAACAAGACGGGCGGGACGCCTCAGGCGGCCCGGAAAGGGAAGAACGGCGACGTACCCGGCGTCGGCGCAGGCTTTGGCTGAAGGAAGCCTTGCTCGGGCGCTCCAGGGGCGGGTTGACCAGCAAGGTCCATTGCGCCGGCGACCGGAAGTGCCGGCCGGGGCCGGCTTCCCGCGCGGGTGGTCAGCGGAAGAGGGCGGCGTGGTCGGTGGCCCAGGTGCGGAAGCTGCGGGCGGGGCGGTCGGTGACGTCCCGGACCGTCGTGGTGGCGGGCTCCGGCTCGGCGATGCGGGCGTGGATGAAGTCGAGTGCGCCGTCGGCGATCGCCGGGGGCCAGCCGGTGGTGAGCATGCGCTGCCGGGCGGCCTCGCGGGGGATTTCCTCCCAGCGCAGCAGGCGGCCGGCGGCCTCGCCGATGATCCGCACCTGTTCCGCCTGGGTGGGTGACTCCGGGCCGGTCAGGACGTACCGGGCGCCGTCGTGGCCGTCCTCGACCAGGGCTCGGACGGCGACCGCGGCGATGTCCCGCTCGTCCACCGGGCTGAGCCCGGCCGCACCACCGTAGCCGCGGACGACGCCCCCGGTGCGGATCTCCTCCGCCCAGCGCAGCGCGTTGGCCGCGAAGCCGTGCGGCCGCAGCACGGTGTGCCGCACCCCGCTGTCGGCGAGCAGTGCCTCGATCCCGCCGTCCGGCCGCCCCGGCGACTGCGGGCCCGCCCCCGGTACGTCCCGGACGGCGGCCGAGGAGAGGAACACCACCCGTCCGACCTCCCCGGCCAGTGCCGCCACCGCCTCCGCCGCGCCCTCGGTGGTCGGGAACGGCCAGGTCAGGAAGGCCGCACCGGCTCCGCGGGCGGCCGCGCGCAGGGATGCCGGATCGAGCAGGTCCCCCTGGCGGAACCCCTCCTGCCGCGCGCGGTCCGCCTGCCGGGTCAGTGCCCGTACGTGCGTTCCGGCCTCCGTGAGCTGCCGGGTGACATGGCGTCCGACCGTTCCGGAGGCGCCGATCACCAACACGGTTGACCCATCGTCAGTTCGCTTGTCCGTCATGTGTCGAACGTATGCGGTGGCTCCGAGGTGCCCAATGCTCGCAAGTCCTCCGTTGATGCGCGATCGTCTATCGTCGTCCGGATGGACGTGCTGAGCGATGTGGTCGCGACCCTGCGGACGGGGGAGCCCCGCTCGGCTCGGGTCGGGTGGCGGGCGCCGTGGGGTCAGCGGTTCCCGGGGGCGCCGGGGGCGGGTTTCCAGGTGGTCCTGCACGGCTCCTGCTGGCTGGTCCCGGACGAGGGCGAGCCGGTGCGGCTCGCGGCCGGGGACGTGCTGTTCCTCCCAAGAGGCCACGGGCACGCTCTGGCCGACCACCCCGGCACCCCGCTCGCCGAGCCGGTCTGCGACCAGCGCGTCGGGGCGTACGGGGCGGAGGCCACCGGGGCAGCGGAGCCGGACGTCGTGACCCTCTGCGGCGCCTACCAACTCGACCCGGTCCGCGCCCACCCGCTGCTGCGGGACGTCCCGGACGTCCTCCACCTGCCTGCCGGCCCCGGCCACCACCCGGAGATCCGCTCGGCAGTCGAACTCCTGGCCGGGGAGCTGGAGAAGCCCCGCCCGGGCGCTGCGGCCGTGGTCCCGGCGCTGCTGGACATGCTGCTGCTGTTCATCCTGCGGGCGTCGTCCGAGCATCCTTCGGCAGGGCCCGAGCGCGGCTGGGCGGCCGCCCTCGCCGACCCCTCGCTGAGCCAGGCCCTCCAGGCCGTCCACGAGGAACCGGGCCGGAGTTGGACGGTCGAGGCGCTGGCCGCCCGGGCCGGCCTCTCCCGCTCCGCCTTCGCCCGCCGCTTCACCGCCACGGTCGGCCAGGCACCGCTGGCATACGTCACCTGGTGGCGCATGGCGCTGGCCGCGCGCCTGCTCCGCGGCTCCGACCTCCCCCTGAGCGCCCTCGCCGCCCGGGTCGGCTACGCCTCGGAGTTCGCCTTCTCCCACGCCTTCAAGCGCCACCACGGCCTCTCCCCGGGCCGCTACCGCACCACGCCGGATTGACGGGCACCCCTGCGTCGCCTCACCACGGGTGCGGTGCACGGGAAGTCGGGCTGGCTGGACAACCCCTCCAGCGCCCACTCCACCGCGTCCGCGAGCGTCCGACCGGACGGCGCCAACTCGCCGTCGGCGAGGAAGGTCACCAAGGCCTTCCCAGACGGGGCGACATCGAGCACCGCAAGCGGACCGACCGGGAACCTCGCCGCCACAGCGGGCTCCCAGTCCGCCGGACCACCTCGGAAGCCGCCGTGTTCCGCGCCCGCGACACCGCGCCAGCGACAGGGCGGGACGCCGGGCCACAGCCGGTGCGGCTTCCGCGCGGGCGGCCTGACGGGACGCAGCGACCGAAGCGACCGAGGCAGCCGACTCGGCCGGGGTCTGCGGGGCGGGCTGCTGCGCCGAGGCCGCCCAAGCACCGCGCCTGTTCTGCGGACGACGGTGACCACAGGCCCGCCGGGCCGGCATGCCACGGCGCGGGGCCGGGGTGGGTCAGGGGCTGGTGGTGGTACGGGCCCGTACGGCCAGCAGGGCGAGGTTCCCGGCTGCGGCGGCGGGGCGGA
>NZ_JAHSQD010000899.1 GCF_020103755.1 Streptomyces sp. LS1784 | reverse complement strand
CGCGGAGGCCGCCAGCCCGGCCCAGCCGATCCCCTCCCCCGTTCCGGCCAGCGCGAGGGCGACCCCGGCCAGGCCCACCACCGACCCGGCCAGGTGCGCGGGGCGCGGCCGCTGCCCGGCCAGCGCCCAGGAGGTGAGCAGCATGGCCAGCGGGGAGGCGGCCATGAGGGTGGCGGCGGCGCTGGTGGGCAGCAGTTGGGAGGCGAGGTAGAGCAGGACGAAGAAGGCGGCGGTGTTGAGCAGGCCGAGCAGGGCGCTGCGCCACCACCAGGCGCCGTGCGGGCGGCGGCGGGCGAGGGCGAGCAGCAGCAGGCCGGCGGGCAGGGCGCGCAGGGCGGCGCCCCACAGGGGGCGGTCGGCGGGCAGGTGGGCGTGGGTGACCCAGTAGTTGGCGCCCCAGGCGACGGGGGCGAGGGCGGTGAGCAGCACCCACCGCTTGGTGGCTTCCATGGAAGGCAATATAGCTTCCCAGGAAGCTACTGGAGTAGGGTGGGGCCCATGGAGCCCGACCAGCACGAGGACCATGTCGCCCGGGTCCAGGCCGCGTGGCGGCGCGAGCGCCCCGACCTCGACGTCTCCCCGCTGGCCGTCATCGGGCGCCTGCACCGCCTCGCCACCCGCCTGACCGCCGAGCTGACCCTCGTCTACCAGCGTTACGGCCTGGGCGAGGGCGAGTTCGACGTGCTCGCCGCGCTGCGCCGTGCCGGCGCCCCGTACGAGCGGGCGCCGGGCGAGCTGGCCGCGCACACGATGGTGACCACCGGCGCGATGACCAAGCGGATCGACCGCCTGGAACGCGCCGGGCTGGTCACCCGCCGCCTCGCCGTGGACGACCGGCGCGGGCGCGTGGTCGCCCTCACCGACGCCGGCCGGCGCCTGATCGACGAGGCGTTCACCGCTCACCTGCGCAACGAGCACCGCCTGCTGGCCCATCTGAGCCCCGAGGAGGCCGGCGCCCTGCAGGGCCTGCTCACCGCCTGGCAGCACCGCCTGGACGGCGCCGCCGGCGCGGGCCGCGGCGACGCCCACGCGGGGCCCGGGAGCCGTACGGAGCCGGACGGTACGGAGCCGGACGCCGGCGACGGGCCGTGAGAAGCTGACGCATGACCAGCGCGCCGCCCCCGGACTCCCCTCCGCCCGACCACCGGCCCGACTCCGCTCCCCCGCCCGGCTGGGAGAACCCGGCTGTGCGCGCCGACCGGCGCCTGGTGGAGATGCTGCAGGAGCTGCGGGTGCTCCAGACCGGCGTGCAGATCGTCTTCGCGTTCCTGCTCGGCGTCGCGTTCACCCCGCGCTTCACCCAGCTCAGCGACGCCCAGCAGGACATCTACGTCGCCACCCTGCTGCTGACGGTCGTCGCCGCTGCCGTCCTGGCCACCCCCGTCGCCCTGCACCGCGGGCTGTACCGCCACCCCGGCAAGGCACGGATCGTCACCGTCTCCGCCCGCATCGCCCAGGCCGGCCTGCTGCTGCTCGCCTCCGCGCTGACCGGCGCCGTACTGCTGGTCCTCGACGTCGTCCTCGGCACGGCGGCGGCGGTGCCGATCACCTGCACCGTCGCGCTGATCTTCACCGTGCTGTGGTTCGTCCTGCCCTGGGCGGTGCGCCGCTCCGCCAACCGCGACGAGGCCTGACCGCGCCGCCCCGACCGCTGCCGGGGCCGCGGGGGCCGGTCCGGAAGGCGCGCCCCGGGCCGTCTCCCCCACCCCCCAGAGCCCACCGCACCCCGAACCGTCTACCGTGCCGGTATGTACACCGACGACAGCCCCTGGGACGTCCTGCTGATCGGCGGCGCCTCCGGCATCGGCAAGAGCCGCGCCGCCGCCCACCTCTCCGCCCGGCACGGCGCGTTCGTGGTCGAGTTCGACGACGTCGTGGCCGCCCTCCAGGCCGCCACCACCCCCGCCGACCACCCCGGCCTGCACCACTTCCGCGCCCTGCCCGACCCCGACGCGCTGCCCGCCGACCACGTCCTGGAGCTCCAGATCGCCACCGCCCGCGCCCTGGACGACGCGCTGCTCGGCGTCGTGCGCAACCGGCTCACCGTGGACGTGCCCGCGATCGTGGAGGGCGACTACCTCACCCCGGCCGCCGCCGCCCGCGCCGGCGCCGAGGCCGCCCGGCAGGGCCGGCGCGTGAGCGCGGTCTTCCTGCACGAGGACGAC
>NZ_JAHSQD010000898.1 GCF_020103755.1 Streptomyces sp. LS1784 | reverse complement strand
TACGGGCGGCGCGGCGGGCCGGGGTGCCGTGCGTGGCCCTGGCGGTCGGCCCGGACACCGGCCAGGAGCTGCGGGCGGAGGGCGCGGTCGAGGTGCACCGCGACGCCGCCGCACTGCTGAGCGTCCTGGACGACAGCCTGCTCGCCCGCCCCCGGGCCTTCGGGCCCGCCGGCGCCGCAACAGGCGGCGCCCCGAACGGTTAGCACCAGCCCGTACCGGGCAACGGCCGAGTGTGAGCACGTCACCCGAAGTGTCGGAGGTGACCGAGATGGACGGACCCGCGTTGAGCGGATGGGAGCGGCGGCTCCTCGAGGAGATCGAGTCCGATCTGCGCCAGGACACACGGCTCGACCGGAAGCTGAGCACGATGGGCGCCAGGCCGCCCAGCCGGGTCCGGGGTGTGCTTCGCGGCATCGGGCGCAGGATCTCGGCCGGGGTGGTGCTGACCGCCCTGGTGATGACGGCGATCTGCCTCGGCGTGGGCGTACGAACCCCGGTCACCGCCGTGCTGGTCGCGCTCGGCGTGGTCTGGGTGGCCACGGTGGCGGCCGCGATCGCCACCTCGGAGCTGCTGCGCCGCCGGCGCGCGGCCCGCAGCCCCACCGACGCGGCGGATCCGGCGCAGACGCGGGAACGCCGGGAGCGGCGCCCCTGGGACCGTCCGGAGGCATGACGCGATGACCACCGACCTGTGGGAGTACCGCCCGGGCTCCCATCCCGCCGCCGACCTCACGCTGGTCGGGTACGAGGTGCACGCCACCGACGGCCCGGTCGGCCGAGTCGAACAGGACGCCGGGGACCACCTGCTGGTCGACGCCGAGCCCTGGGTGCCGGGCGCCCGGGTGCTCGTTCCGGCCGGACTGGTCGCCCGGCTCGACCACCTCGACCGAGCCGTCCACCTCGACTGCCCACGTGCCAGGCTCAGTTCGGCCCCGCCCACGGCCGTCGACCTGACCGCCCCGCACCCGCGCTGAGCGACCGTGCCATGGGCTGGCCGTCCACCACGCTCACCGGCCGGACGATCGCCTTCCTGGTCGCTCCGTACGGGGCCGAGCAGGTCGAACTGACCGACCCCTGGCAGGCGGTCGCCGAGTCCGGCGGCACCCCGCGGCTGCTGTCCACCGCCGAGGGGCGGGTCCAGGCCGTCCGGCACCGGGCCCCGGGCGACACCTTCGCCGTGGACGCCCTGGTCGCCGAGGCCGACCCGGCCGACTACGACGGGCTGATCCTTCCCGGCGGCGTCGCCAGCCCCGACCGGCTGCGCCTGGACCGCCCGGCGGTCGCCTTCGTGCACGCCTGCTGCGCCGCCGGCCGCCCGGTCGCGGCGATCTGTCACGCGGCCTGGACGCTCATCGAGGCCGACGCCGTGCGCGGCCGCACCCTGACCTCCTGGCCCAGCCTGCGCACCGACCTGGTCAACGCCGGCGCGCACTGGGTGGACGAGCCGGTCCACGTCTGCCGCGACGGGCCCGGCCCGCTCGTCACCAGTCGCAAACCGCACGACCTGCCGCTGTTCGACGACGCCTTCGTGACGGAGTTCGCCCACGCCGCGGCGAAGCGGCGGACGTGAACGCCGGCGGCACCGCGCGACCGCAGCCGGCCGTCAGTCGCCCCGGAGGCGGACGAAGGTTGCGGTGGGCGGGCGGCCGGTGAGGGTGAGTTCGGCGCGGAGGGGTGAGGTCAGCGGGTGGACCGGACCGTGGTCGGGGTCGGTGGTGGGCGGGCCGAGCAGGGGGCGGGCGACCTCGGCGACCTCGCGGGACTGGACCGGGGTGAGCCGCGGGGTGGTCAGGAACACCCGCCCGTCGTCGAGCCGGAGGATCAGCGCCCGCGGGTGGGCGGCCGGGCCGGTGACGGCGCGGACGGTGGCGTCGAGGGTGTCGCTGCGGCGGTACTTGACCCAGACGCGGCCCGCGCCGCGCGGGCGGTACGGGGCGGCGGCGGCCTTGCAGACCAGGCCCTCCACCCCGGTGTCGGCGAGCCGCTCCATCCACTCCAGCGCCTCCGCCCGGTCCGTGGTGGCCATGACCGGCTGGATCGGCGGCGGGACGTCGGCGAGGGCGGCGAGCAGCAGGCGGCGGCGGTCGGTGAGCGGCAGCCGGCGGACGTCGCGGCCGGGCAGCGCCAGCAGGTCGAAGGCGATCAGGCCGAGGGCCACCCCGGGAGC
>NZ_JAHSQD010000897.1 GCF_020103755.1 Streptomyces sp. LS1784 | reverse complement strand
GCGGGCCCGCCCACCTCGGCGCCGCTGGCGGGCAGCTGCGGGGCGGGGACCAGGTCGAGCGGGCCGCAGGCCTCGCCGCGGGCGCGGGCGCCGGTGACGAAGGCAGCGTGGATCCGCCCGACGTCGAGCAGGTGCCCGCGCCCGTGCCGCACCGCGGGCTTCTGCTCGTCCGGCACGGGGACGCCCGGGCACACGGCCTCCGCGAAGGTGGCGGTGTCGGCGAAGCGAGCTGCCGTGAGGTGCTTTCGCGCGGCCGTCCGGGCAGTGCGCTGTCCGGTCCGATGCTGCTCCCGCTTGGGCGGCCCAGGGTGCCGTCGTCGAACAATCAGCGGCCCGTCGAAGTCGACCGCAGCCAGCGGCCCCAACCACCGGCGCCCCACCCGCTCGCCCAGCCGCCGGCAGAACGCCCCGTCCGCCGGCAGCGCCCGAGGCCGCCCGGCCCCGCTGTCCCGCCAGACCAACTCGGCCATCACCGGATCCAGCAACGCCCGCGCGACCTCCACCACTTCCGGGAACACCGCCGCATCCCGCGCCACCGCCCGCCACCGCCAGAAATCCCCGCTCGCGTCCCCACCCGCCAGGGCGTGCAGCCGCGCGGGCCAGCGCGAGCTCCTTCTCCTGCAACTCGACCCCGGCCGGGGCGATCCCCTCGGGGGAGCGGATCTCGTCGGGCCACAGCAAGGTGTGGAGCACCAGTGTCCTCGCGTACCCGTAGCACCGCGAGGGTCTCGCGGGTGCGCAGCATGGTGCGTACGACGGCGACCTCGTCGGCGTCGAGCAGCGCTTGGCGCAGCAGGGCGTACGGGCGATGCCGGTTCCTCGCCGGCTCGCGCGCGGTGTTTGCGACATACAAGGCTTCTCATCACCTCGCTACCTCGAAGTGATCGGATCGGGGTATCTACTGTGGTTTGTCATGATTTACCGCCAGGTGCCCTGCCGCACTTCTGCGTTGTCGCGTGAGGGTGCGGGGCGCCTTGCTGTGAGGAGAGGTGAACCTGCGGATGAGTGCTCGTACGCGTGGACAGGGCGATCTGCCGTGGTGTCGGGTCAGCCGTCAGTGGCCCGTGGCCGTGTTCAACAGGGCCCTGGTCGGTGGGATGACCCCGGTTGGTGCCGTCGGTGCGTCCGACCTGGTTGGCTCGGGTGGACTGCGTGGGGAGCGCGGTGTGGGGGTGGTGTCGGTGGGGGGCGCACTGCTGTCCGGTATGGCGCTGCTGGCGACTGCGGCTCCACCGGTGGCCGCCGCGCCGGTGGAGGCCGTGCCAGTGCGGGCGCAGCGGGCTGATCCGTCGCAGACCTTCACCTTCACCGGCGCTTCGCAGACCTTGACGGTTCCGGCGGCGGCGGTGGTGACGATCACCGCGGACGGCGCGGGGGGCGCCGACAACACCGGTACCCCCTGTTCCGTCACGGGGACCGGTGGGACGGGTGCGCGGGTGGTGACCACCCTGCCGCAGACCACCGCACCGACGACCTTCACCGTCAACGTCGGCGGTACCGGCGGCAAGGGCTGCAACGGCACCGGCACGGCGGGTGCCGGCGGGTTCAACGGCGGCGCCCCGGGCGGGAGTTTTCCGCTCAGCGGCCTCCATTTCGAAGGTCCGGGCGGGGGCGGGGCCTCCAGCGTCAGCACGGGCGGCTCCCTGCTGGTGGTCGCCGGGGGCGGCGGTGCCTCCGGCGGCACCGGAGCGGGCTCCACGGGAGGCAACGGAGGCAACGGCGGGACAACGCCGGATGCCACCGGCGGTACCGCGGGAACCGCCACCGGCCCCGGGGCTTCGCCGGGGCAGGGCGGGGGCGGAGGCAGCACCTCCACCAGCACCGGGGGTGCCGGCGGGAGATACGCATGGTCTCGTCCTCGGGGAAGTCGAGCGGGAGGCGTCGGGCGATCTGCTCCGGGCTCCACGCCGTCGCCCAGCGTCGGTCCTGGCGCCGGGGCTTGTTCCGCCCCTTCCAGCTCGTCTGCGGACCGGGCACCGGCATGCCGTCCGGGCCGGTGACCTTGCCGGACAGCCGATCCTGCACATACTGCCGCAACTCGTCGTGCTCGACGAGCTTGCACGGTTTGGGACGGCGGGCCTGCCGGTCGCAGTGCCACTGCGCGACCGAGGCCCGATAGTCCAGGCGCCCGCCCCGGGTGGCCGCGTTGCGCCGCAACTCACGCGAGACCG
>NZ_JAHSQD010000896.1 GCF_020103755.1 Streptomyces sp. LS1784 | reverse complement strand
CGCCCGCGCCGGCCGCGGCCCCGGCCGGTCGGCTCGACCCCGCCGAGTACGTCGGCGACGCCGCCGCCAGGACCGGCTTCGGCGGCCTGGAGGCGATCGACGAGATCACCATGGTCGCGGTGCCCGACCTGATGAGCGCCTACCAGCGCGGTGACCTCGACGACGAGGGCCTGCGCACCGTCCAGCTGGCGGTGATGTCGCACTGCGAGCAGATGGGCGACCGGATCGCCGTCCTGGATCCGCCGCCCGGTCTCAACGCCCAGCGGATGCGCACCTGGCGAAACGACGAGGCGGGCTTCGACTCCCGCTACGCCGCGCTCTACTACCCGTGGATCAAGGTGTTCGACCCGGCGAGCGGCCGCAACGTGCTGGTCCCGCCGAGCGGGCACGTCGCCGGGGTGTGGGCGCGCAGCGACGCCGAGCGCGGCGTGCACAAGGCGCCCGCCAACGAGGTCATCCGCGGCGCGGTGGACCTGGAGATACGCCTCAGCAAGGGCGAGCAGGACCTGCTGAACCCGATCGGCGTCAACTGCGTACGGGCCTTCCCCGGGCGCGGCATCCGGATCTGGGGCGCGCGCACCCTGTCCTCCGACCCCGCGTGGCGCTACCTGAACGTGCGCCGGCTCTTCAACTACCTGGAGGAGTCCATCCTCCTGGGGACCCAGTGGGTGGTCTTCGAACCCAACGACGACCGGCTGTGGTCCAGCATCCGCCGGAACATCACCGCGTTCCTCACCGAGGAGTGGCGGCGCGGGGCGCTGTTCGGCCAGACCGCGGCCGAGGCCTTCTACGTCAAGTGCGACCGCGACAACAACCCGCCGGAGTCCATAGACCTCGGCCAGGTGGTCTGCGAGATCGGCGTCGCCCCGGTGAAGCCCGCGGAGTTCGTGGTGTTCCGGCTGTCCCAGTTCTCCGACAGCACGAGCCTCGTCAACGAGTGACCGGCCCGGTCGGCACCACCCCTCGGCACCCCTCGCATCGGAAGGTGACACAAACCCATGGCTGAAGGCGATCCGCTCTCCACACATATCTTCGGCGTCCAACTCGGCGGCTACAACGTCGAGTCCGTCAAGGAGATCAGCAACCTGACGGTCGAACAGGACGTCGTCGAGTACAAGCAGGTGACCCAAGAGGGCAAACTGATCGTCCGCAAGCAGCCCGGCGCCCGGCTGCCCGGCGAGGTGACCATCACCCGCGGCCTGGACAAGAGCGGCGCGTTCACGGACTGGATCAAGGAGACCCTGAACAACGGGGCGATCAACACCGCGCGGCAGAACCTCACCATCGAGGTCAAGGACACCACCGGTGCCACCCTGCGGCGCATCCAGCTGATCAACGCCTGGGCGAGCCGCTGGGAGGGCCCCACCCTCAGCGCCGGCGAGTCCAGCGCCGCGACCGAGACCGTGACCATCGTGTTCGAGGAGATCTCGGTCGAGTGAGGCGGAAGATCGGCCTGGAGGAGCTGCTGGAACGGGCTCCGGCCCCGCAGAACACCGCGCCGCAGCAGCAGGCCCCGGCGGCAGCGGCAGCGGCGCAGCCCCGGGGGCGGGCGCCGCACACCGAGTTCGAGTTCGAGCTGCCGCTCGGCTACGTCGACGACGAGGGCACCGTGCACCGGCACGGCGCCATGCGCCTCGCCACCGCCCGGGACGAGCTGATGCCGCAGATCGACCTGCGGGTCAAGGAGAACCCGGCCTACCTCAGCGTGGTGCTGCTCAGCCACGTGATCACCAGGCTGGGCGACATCACCGACGTGCACGCCGGGGTCGTCGAGCGGATGTACGCCACCGACGTGGCCTTCCTCCAGGACCTCTACCAGCGGATCAACAGCGAAGGCCACACGCGCGCCGCGGTGACCTGCCCGCACTGCGACGGCGCCTTCGAGGTCGACCTCGCCGGTGGGCGCCTGGGGGAATCGTGACGTACGCGCCTGCTCGGCTGTACGAGGAGATCGCGTACATCGCCTACCACTTCCATTGGCAGCGGGAGGACATCCTCGACCTGACCCACCGCGAACGCGGGCAGTGGGTCAGGGAGATCGCTCGGCTCAACACCCGCATCAGCGAAGGCGGGTGAGCGGGGTGGGGCTTCGGGACTGGATCGGCCGCCGGAGGGGCGGCGAGCCCGGGGGCACCGGTGGCGCCGGTGGTTCCGGCGGTGCTTCCGGTGATGCCGG
>NZ_JAHSQD010000895.1 GCF_020103755.1 Streptomyces sp. LS1784 | reverse complement strand
GGAGGGCCGCTCCCGGGGCCGCGCGACCCCCTGGCGGGACACCGTGGTCGGTTCGCTGGGACGGGAGGGGCCGTCGGCCGGTATTCCGCGGGCACGGGCGAGGCGCGGGCGGGGCATCGGACCGGTCGGCCGGCAGCCAGGGCCGGGGCGGGCGCCGAGGGCCTCGTACGGGCCAGTGGGCGCCGGGTGGACATCGGTCCGGGGCCCGGGTGGAACGGCGTGTCGGGAGACCCCGGGGCGGGGCAGCAGGCGGGGACGGGTGAAGATGGACCGCCATGCCCAGTACCGCCGAACCAGCCGCCACCGCCGCGAGCGCGACCGAGGACCGGTCGCGGGGCGGCTTCCGGGTACGGCTGGACAACTTCGAGGGCCCCTTCGACCTGCTGCTCAGCCTGATCGCCAAGCACAAGCTGGACGTCACCGAGGTGGCGCTGGCCACCGTGACGGACGAGTTCATGACGCACATCCGGGCGATGGGCCCGGACTGGGACCTGGACGCGGCGACCGAGTTCCTGGTGGTGGCCGCGACCCTGCTCGACCTCAAGGCTGCCCGGCTGCTGCCCGTGGCGGAGGTCGAGGACGAGGCCGACCTGGCCCTGCTGGAGGCCCGCGACCTGCTGTTCGCGCGGCTGCTCCAGTACCGGGCGTACAAGCGGGCGGCGGCGCTGTTCGGCGAGCGCTGGGCGGCCGAGCTGCTGCGCCGGCCGCGGACCGCCGCCCTGGAGCCCCGGCACGCGGAGCTGCTGCCCGAGGTGGTCATCGGCACCGGGCCGCAGCGGTTCGCCGAGCTGGCGGCCAAGGCGATGGAGCCCAGACCCGCGCCGGTCGTCTCCGTGGACCACATCCACACCCCGCCGGTGAGCGTGCGCGAGCAGGCAGGGCTGGTGGTGGGGCTGCTCACCGAGCTGGGTGAGGCCACGTTCCAGCAGCTGGTCGAGGATGCGCCGGACGACCTGGTGGTGGTCGCCCGCTTCCTGGCGCTGCTGGAGCTGTACCGGGAGCGGGTGCTCGCCTTCGAACAGCCGGAGGCGCTCGGAGAGCTGCTGGTGCGCTGGGTGGCCGAGGAGGGCCGGGTGGCGGTCGAGGTGACGGACGAGTTCGACCGGCCGGCCGGCGAGGTCAAGGAGGACGAGCGGTGATGAGCGGTGGGAACGAGGGCGGGCGGCCGGTGCGGCGTCCGCTGGGGCTGCCGGGGCGGCCGCGGGCCGAGGAGTGGCTGGAGCCGGCCTTCGAGCTGCTGCCGGAGCCGGTGGAGCCGGCAGAGCCGGTGGATTCGGGGGAACCGGCCGGGTCCGAGGCGGGGGGCGGCTTCGAGGCGGCGGAAGCGCGCGTCGTGCACCGGAAGTCGGCCTCGTCGACTTCCGGTGCCGAGGGGCCCGCCGACGCCGGGCTGCGGGCCGAGCTGGAGGCCGTCCTGATGGTCGTCGACGAGCCGGTGGCGGAGGAGCGGCTGGCCGGGGTGCTGGAGCGACCCCGGGCCGAGGTGGCGGCCGTGCTGCGCGAGCTGTCCGCCGAGTACACGGCCCAGGGCCGCGGATTCGACCTGCGGCTGGTCGCGGGCGGCTGGCGGTTCTACAGCCGGGACACCTGCTCCGCGATGGTCGACCGCTTCCTCCTGGACGGCCAGCAGGCCCGGCTCACCCAGGCCGCGCTGGAGACCCTGGCAGTGGTCGCCTACCGGCAGCCGGTGTCCAGATCGCGGGTTTCCGCCGTCCGCGGTGTGAACTGTGACGGCGTGATGCGTACCCTGGTACAGCGAGGACTGGTGGAAGAGGCCGGATCCGAGCCCGAAACAGGTGCGATCCTGTATCGGACGACGAACTACTTCCTGGAACGGATGGGGCTCCGCGGCCTGGACGAGCTGCCGGAGCTCGCTCCCTTCCTGCCCGAGGTCGACGACGTGGAAGCGGAGTCCCTGGAGGGCACGATGATCGCGGAGGCGGTCGCCGCCGCTGCCGCGCAGGCCGCGGACGGCAGTGGCGAGGCCGGTCGGGCCGGGCCCGATCGGTAGGGGGCGGTGAGGTCGGCCGAAACGACCGCACATCCCAGACGGAACGACGTACGGACACTTTGATGCGTAGCAGTGGCAACGGCAGGAACAGCAGCGGCGGCGGGAGCGGTCGCGGCGGACAGGGCGGGGGCCGGGGCGGCGGCTCCTACGGCGGCGGCAGCGGCCGCAGCGGCTCGGGTGCGCGTGGAGGTTCGTACGGCGGCG
>NZ_JAHSQD010000894.1 GCF_020103755.1 Streptomyces sp. LS1784 | reverse complement strand
GGTGGAAGGGCACGCCGGCGGTGGTCGGCGCGGCCGGCTGGCTGAGCGGCGCCGGCCGGATCACCGGACTGCTGGCCGGCTACGCCGCTCCGGTGCTGCTCCTGCTGATGGCCCGGCTGCCGCCGGTGGAGCGTGGGGTGGGCGCGGACCGGCTGGCCCGCTGGCACGCCTTCGGCGGGCGCTGGATGGTGGCCATGGTCTCGGTGCACGTGCTGACGATCGTCTGGGGCTACGCGCTGACCGACGACCGCGGTCTGGTCGGCGAGGGCGTGGAGGTCGTGTTCCACTACCCCGAGATGATCAAGGCCACCCTGGGCACCCTGCTGCTGCTCGGCACCGGCGCGGTCTCCGCCCGGATCGCGCGCCGCCGCCTCGCCTACGAGACCTGGTACTACCTGCACCTGGCGACCTACCTCGCGGTGGCGCTGGCCTTCTCCCACCAGCCGGCCACCGGCGCCGACCTGGGCGGCGGCCCCGGCCAGGCCGCCTGGTACGCCCTCTACTTCGGCACGGCGGCGCTGCTGGGCTGGTTCCGGCTGCTGCGGCCGTGGCTGCTCGACCGGCGGCACCGTCTGGAGGTCGCCGAGGTGCGGCCGGAGGGCCCCGGCGTGGTGTCGCTCTTCCTCAGCGGGCGGCGGCTGGACGAACTCGGCGCCGAGCCGGGCCAGTTCTTCCGGCTCCAGTTCCAGGCGCCCGGGCTGCGCTGGGCCGCCAACCCGTACTCGCTGTCCGCGCCGCCGCACCCGCACTTCCTGCGCTTCACGGTCAAGGACCTCGGCGGGCACAGCGCCGCGGTGGCCGCCCTGCGCCCGGGGACCCGGGTGCGCGCCGAGGGCCCGTACGGGGCGTTCACCGGGCGGCGGCTGCGGCAGCGCCGGGTGCTGCTGCTCGGCGCCGGGGTGGGGATCACCCCGCTGCGCGCCCTGTTCGAGACCCTGCCGGGCGAGCTGACGCTGGTCCAGCGGGCCCGCCGACCGCAGGACGTGCTGTTCCGGGCGGAGCTGACCGCGATCGCCCGGCGGCGCGGCGCGGCAGTGCACGAGCTGCTCGGCTCGCGCGAAGAGGTCGGCGACCTCGGGGCCGCGCTGGCCCGGCTGGTCCCGGACCTCGCCCGGCACGAGGTCTACCTGTGCGGCCCGGAGGCGATGGCCGAGGAGGCCGTCCGCGCGCTGCGGGCGGCAGGGGTGCGGCCGGGGCACATCCACCACGAGAGCTTTTCCTTCTGAGCCCTTCCGATTCCACGTCCCCGAGGAGCGTCGATCCCATGCGCCGAGCCGTCGTCACCAGCGCCGCCACCGCGGCCGGGGTGGTGCTGCTGCTGTCCCTCAAACCGCACCAGGCGACCGGACCGGCTCCGGTGATCGGCTCGGGGTCGGACACCGGATCCGGCCCCGCCGCCGGTCCCGGTTCCGGTTCCGGTTCCGGTTCCGGAACCGACGTCTCCGGAACGTCGAACACCCCCGCGCCCTCCGCCTCCGCCCCCGCCCCGGGCGCCACCCGGAAGGTCAGCGGCAACACCGTCAACACCCGCTACGGTCCGGTGCAGGTGCAGGTCACCCTCGCGGGCAACCGGATCACCGCCGTCGACGTGGTCAAGTACCCGAACTCCGAACGGCGCGACCGCGAGATCAACAGCTCCGCGCTGCCGGTCCTCAACCAGGAGGCAATAGCCTCGCAGAGCGCCCGGATCGACATGGTCAGCGGCGCGACGTACACCAGCGACGGCTACGTCCGCTCCCTGCAGAGCGCCCTCGACCGGGCCAAGGGCTGAGGTGCCCGTGCTGCGCCACGCCGAGCCCGTGATGGGCACCGTCTTCTCCATCGCCGTGCGCGACCCCGGCCCCGGCACCCCGGCCGTGCTGGAGCGGATCACCGAGCGGCTGCACCGGATCGACGCGGTGTTCTCGACCTACCGGCCGGACAGCGACATCAGCCGCCTCGACCGGGGCGAACTCGCCCCGGACGACTGCGATCCGGAGGTCCTCGCCGTCCTGGCCGCCTGCCGCGAGGTGGCCGCCGAGACCGACGGGTACTTCACCGAGCGGCCAGGCGGCCGCCTCGACCCCAGCGGCTGGGTCAAGGGCTGGGCGGTCGAGCAGGCGGCCGCCCTGCTGCGTTCCTCCGGAGCCCGGCAGTACTGCGTCAGCGGCGGCGGGGACGTGCAGACCGCCGGCGGGCCGTGGCGGATCGGCGTCGCCGACCCCCGGCAGCCGGGGC
>NZ_JAHSQD010000893.1 GCF_020103755.1 Streptomyces sp. LS1784 | reverse complement strand
GAGCAGCAGGCCGAGTGCGAGGTCGGCGACGGCGGCGGCGGCCAGGGCGGCGGCGAGCGGGGCGTGCCGGCCGACGGCTGCGGAGCGGACCAGTTCGGCGCGGCCGCTCTCCTCCTCGGCCCGGGAGTGCCGGGTGACGGTCAGGATGCTCATGAGGCCGGCCAGCACGGCCAGCAGGCCGAGCATCCGGTGGCCGAGCATGGCGCCCCAGGTGTAGTCGGCCAGGTAGTGGGCCGGACCGCTCATGGCGAGCACCGCCGGGTTGTCCGAGCCGTGTGCGATGGAGGCGCGGTCGGCGGCGGTCGGGTAGACGGTGTGGACGCTGTTGGCGGTGGCCACGGTGACCAGCCAGAGGCCGAGCACCCAGGCGGACAGCCGGAACCGGTCGCGGCGCAGGGCGAAGCGCAGCAGCGCGACGGTGCCGGCCAGGGTGGTGCGGGTCGCCGGGCGGTGGGGTGCGGCTGTGCGGCCGGCGGCCGGTCCGGCGGCGGTGGCGGTCATCGCAGGGCCTCGCCCTCGACGCGGTGCCCGTTGGCGGCCAGCTCGTCGCCGTAGTGGCGCAGCATGAGCTCCTCCAGGGTGGGCGGGTGGCTGACCAGGCTGCGCAGCCCGGCCGCGCTCAGGGCCCGTACGGCGGCGTCGAGTCGGGTACCGTCCACGGCGAAGTGGACCCGGTTGCCCTCGGTGCGCAGACCGTGCACGCCGGTCAGGGTGTCCAGCCCGGCGACCGGGCGCAGGGTCTCCGCCTCGACGGTGGTGCGGGTGAGGTGGCGCAGCTCGCCGAGGGTGCCGCTCTGCACCACCTTGCCGTGCCGGATGATGCTGACCCGGTCGCCCAGTTTCTCCACCTCGTCCAGGATGTGGCTGGACAGCAGGACGGTGCGGCCCTCGTGCTTGGCCTGGCGCACGACGTCCTGGAAGACCACCTCCATCAGCGGGTCCAGGCCGGAGGTCGGTTCGTCGAGCAGCAGCAGCTCGGCGTCGGAGGCGAGCGCGGCGACGATGGCGACCTTCTGCCGGTTGCCCTTGGAGTAGCTGCGGCCCTTCTTGGTGGGGTCGAGGTGGAAGCGCTCGATCAGCTCGTCCCGGCGGCGGCGGTCGAGCCGGCCGCGCAGCCGGGAGAGCAGGTCGATGGCCTCGCCGCCGGTGAGGTTGGGCCAGAGTTCGACGTCGCCCGGCACGTAGGCGAGGCGGCGGTGCAGCTCGACGGCATCGTGCCACGGGTCCCGGCCGAGCATCCGGGCGCTGCCGCCGTCGGCGCGCAGCAGGCCGAGCAGGACGCGGATGGTTGTGGACTTCCCGGCCCCGTTGGGCCCGAGGAAGCCGTGGACCTCGCCGGCCTCGACGGTCAGGTCGAGGCCGTCCAGCGCGGTGGTCCGGCCGAAGGTCTTGCGCAGGCCGGACAGGGTGATGGCCTTGGTCATGCTTGCGAAGCTACCGTAGATTCAGAAAAACGTGAAGATTTGGAAGACGTTAAAGTGCGATCGGCGATGAGCGGTCATCGGAAAGGGGAGCAGCGTGGTGCAGGGGGCGAAGGAGGCCGGGAACCCGGAGCAGGGGAGCGACGACACGGCGGTGTCGGAGTTCGTCGAGCGCTTCGCGGCGGAGCTGGTGGTCGCGGGCATGGGCCGGATGCCGTCCCGGATCTTCTCCTGCCTGATGGCGGAGGAGAGTGGGGTGCTCACCTCCGCCGAGCTCTCCGAACGCCTGCGGATCAGCCCGGCCGCCGTCTCCGGCGCGATGCGCTACCTGATCCAGATCGGCCTGGTCGCCAAGGAGCGCGAGCCCGGCTCCCGGCGCGACCGCTACCGGGTGCTCGATGACGCCTGGTTCGAGTCACTGACCCGGCGCGACGAGCTCATGCTGCGCTGGATCCGGGTGCTGCGCGACGGCGAAGTCACCGTCGGCGCCGGCACCGTGGCGGGGGAGCGGCTGGCCGAGAGCGCCGCCTTCTTCGAGTTCATGATCGACGAGCTGCACGGGATGCTGGGCCGCTGGCGCGAGCACCGCGCGGCCCGGGCGCAGTAGCGGGTCGGCCTGGCGGGCAGTCAGCCGACGAGCGGGCGCGGTTCCCCGGGAGGAACCGCGCCCGTCGGGTCACTTCGTCGGGGCGGCCGACGGCGAGAACGCGGCGCTGGGGGTGGTGCCGGGCGCGCTGCCAGGGGTGCCCGTCGCGGTCGGGGCGGGAGTGGGGCAGCCCGGGAGGGGCGTTGCCGTCGGGGTGCCG
>NZ_JAHSQD010000892.1 GCF_020103755.1 Streptomyces sp. LS1784 | reverse complement strand
CCGGCCGCGACCCGGGCGCCGCGCTGGGCGGCCCGGCGGCGGGCGGCCTCCGGGTCGGCCTGCTTCTCCACGCGCTTCTCCGCGCGCTCCTGGCGGGACTTGAGCCACTCGGCCACCCAGTCGGCGGGTTCGCCGGCCGGGACGGCCTCCGGGGATCCGCTCCACAGCAGGAGGAGCCCGAGCGCGTGCTTGCACGGGAACTTCCGGCTGGGGCAGCTGCACTGGTAGGCGGGCGTGGCGAGTTCGATCGCGGTGCGGTACGGCGTGCGGCCGCTGCCCTTGCACTCGCCCCAGAGCGCGGTGCCGTCGGTGCCGGTGCCGGACCACGGCGCGGGCGCGGAGAGCTTGCCCGCCGCCTTCTGCGAGGCGGCGTCAGGTGCCAGGGACAGGACGTGTTCGGTGCTCCAGCGTTCCTCCATGCGACCGACCGTAGGCGGCGGCACTGACAGCGGCTGACGGTCCGTCCGCAGCCCCCGCCGGGTCGGCTGCCGATGTCAGTGGCCCGGTGCAGGGTGGTTCCCACAGGCCGGGACGCCGACCTGGCTCCCCCCGATCACCCTGCCGCCCAGGGCACCCGTGTGCCCGGCGGCCGACCCGAAGGAGCCCCCATGACCGACGTTCTGCGGCAGCACGCCGAGGACGCCTTCGCCGGTGAACTGGCCGCGCTGGCCGCGCAGGACGACCGTCCGCGCCCCGAGCGCTGGAAGCTCTCGCCGTGGGCCGTGGCGACGTACCTGCTCGGCGGCGAACTGCCCGACGGCACCCGGATCACCCCCAAGTACATCGGTCCGCGCCGGGTCGTCGAGGTCGCCGTGACGACCCTGGCGACGGACCGCGCGCTGCTGCTGCTCGGCGTGCCGGGCACCGCGAAGACCTGGGTGTCCGAGCACCTGGCCGCGGCGATCAGCGGCGACTCCACGATGCTGGTGCAGGGCACCGCCGGCACCCCCGAGGAGGCCGTCCGGTACGGCTGGAACTACGCCCAGCTGCTCACCCACGGGCCCAGCCGGGACGCCCTGGTGCCCTCGCCGCTGATGCGGGCGATGGCCGACGGCAGGATCGCCCGGGTCGAGGAGCTCACCCGCATCCCGGCCGACGTGCAGGACAGCCTGATCACCATCCTGTCCGAGAAGACCCTTCCGGTGCCGGAGCTGGGCTCCGAGACGCAGGCGGTGCGCGGCTTCAACGTGATCGCCACCGCCAACGACCGTGACCGTGGCGTCAACGAGCTGTCCAGCGCGCTGCGCCGCCGCTTCAACACCGTGGTGCTGCCGCTGCCGGGCTCGCTGGACGAGGAGGTCGACATCGTCACCCGCCGGGTCAACCAGCTCGGCCGCTCCCTGGAGCTGCCCGAACTGCCCGGCGGCGCCGAGGAGATCAGGCGCGTGGTCACCGTCTTCCGCGAGCTGCGGGCCGGGATCACGGTGGACGGCCGGACGAAGGTCAAGACCCCGAGCGGCACCCTCTCCACCGCCGAGGCGATCTCGGTGGTGACCAACGGACTCGCTCTGGCCACCCACTTCGGCGACGGCGTGCTGCGCGCCGGGGACGTGACGGCCGGGATCCTCGGCGCCGTCGTCCGCGACCCGGTGGCGGACCAGGCGGTCTGGCGCGAGTACGTCGAAGGGGTGGTGCGCGAGCGCGACGGCTGGAAGGACTTCTACCGCGCCGCCCGCGAGGTGACGGTATGACGACCTCCGAGGTCGCCCTGCTGGGCATCCGCCACCACGGCCCCGGCTCGGCCCGGGCGGTGGCCGCCGCGCTGGCGCAGTGGCGGCCGGACGCGGTGCTGATCGAGGGCCCGCCGGAGGCCGACGGGATCGTCCACCTGGCCGCCGAGAAGGACCTGGTCCCGCCGGTGGCCCTGCTCGCCCACGCGGTGGACGACCCGGCGAAGGCCGCCTTCTGGCCGTATGCCGAGTTCTCCCCGGAGTGGGTGGCGATCCGGCACGCCGTGGAGCACGACCTGCCGGTCCGCTTCATCGACCTGCCCGCCGGGTACGGCTTCGCGCCGGCCCCGGAGGAGGACGCCGCCCCGGAGACGGCCGCCGAGGAGAGCGCCGAGGGGGACACTGCCGAGGAGGACGGCGCCGAGCCGGTCGCCGACCCGCTGGCGCTGCTCGCCGAGGCGGCCGGGCACGACGACGCGGAGCGCTGGTGGGAGGACGTGGTCGAGCACCGCGCGCCCGGCGGCGACGCGCTGGCGCCGTTCGCCGCCGTCGCCGAG
>NZ_JAHSQD010000891.1 GCF_020103755.1 Streptomyces sp. LS1784 | reverse complement strand
AGGGCGGCGACCGGGGCCGGTCCGGCGGGTGTCGGCACACTCTGCATGGGGCCAGCCTGCCCGGTCGGGGCCGGGGCGCGCATTGTGGGAAGCCACAAGCGCGAGCCGCACGCGGCGGCCGCGCCCCGGCGGTTCGGCCGCTGGCCGGGCCGGGCCCGGACCGCCTGTACTGGGGCGATGAACACCGCACCGCGCCCCCTGGTGGACCGCTTCGGCCGGGTCCACACCGATCTGCGGGTCTCGTTGACCGATCGCTGCAATCTGCGCTGCACGTACTGCATGCCGGCGCAGGGGCTGGAGTGGCTCGGGCGTGCCGAGGTGCTGGGCGACGACGAGGTGGTCCGGCTGGTGCGGATCGCGGTGGAGCGGCTGGGCGTGCGGTCGGTGCGGCTGACGGGCGGGGAGCCGCTGCTGCGGCGGGGGCTGGTGGGGCTGGTCGGGCGGATCGCGGCGCTGGGGGCCGAGGTGTCCCTGACGACGAACGGGATCGGCCTGGCGCATACGGCGGTCGGGCTGCGGGAGGCGGGGCTGGGGCGGGTGAACGTCAGCCTCGACACCCTGCGCCCGGAGCGCTTCGCGGCGATCACCAGGCGGGACCGCATCGGTGACGTGTTCGCGGGGCTGGCGGCGGCGAAGACGGCCGGGCTGGGGCCGGTGAAGGTGAACGCGGTGCCGGTGCGCGGGGTGAACGACGACGAGATCGCGGAGCTGGCCGGGTTCGCCGTGGCGCACGGCTACCGGATGCGGTTCATCGAGTCCATGCCGCTGGACGCGCAAGGGGCGTGGGACCGGTCCGCGATGGTGAGCGCCTCCGAGATCCTGGCGCGACTGGAGGAGCGGTTCGACCTCGTCCCCGTCGGTCGGCACGGCAACGCCCCGGCGGAGGAGTGGCGGATCGCCGGCACGGACGCCGTCGTGGGCGTGATCGCCTCCGTCACCCGGCCGTTCTGCGGCGGCTGCGACCGGGTGCGGCTGACGGCGGACGGGCAGCTGCGCACCTGTCTGTTCGCCACCGAGGAGTCGGACCTGCGGGCACTGCTGCGCGGGGGCGCCGGCGATGCGGCGATCGAGGCGGCCTGGCGGGTGGCGTTGGCGGGCAAGGGGCCCGGACACGCCATCGGCAGCGCGGAGTTCGTCCGGCCCGACCGTCCGATGTCCGCCATCGGCGGCTGACCGCACGGCGCGAACGGGGCGGGGCGCAGGACATGAACGGGTGTGAGCTTCGACATGCTCCTGGACATCGCGTGGCGTCGGCTTGACCTGCTCTTGGGGCGGCTGATCTGCTGGTTCGCCGTCAACCCGCCCCTGACCTCGGGAGTTCTCCGTGCCCGCCCGCCGCACCACGCTGTCCGCCGCCACCGTGTTCCTGATATGCGCGCTCGCGCTGGTCGGCTGGCTGATCGGCGGCCGCGACCACAAGTCGACCGGCCCCAAGGCCGACGGCACCGCCGCCCCCGCCGCAGGCGCGGGCACCAGCCCGCTCCAGAACCCGGACGGCACCAAGCCCGGCCTGGCGCCGCTGACCACCCCCGAGGAGCAGAAGGCCGGCCGGGACATCATCGCCAAGGTCACCACCGCCGCCGTCGGCACCAAGGACGGCTACGACCGCAACGAGTTCGGCCCGGCCTGGACGGACAACGTCGAGGGCGTCCCGTTCGGCGGCAACAAGTGCGACACCCGCAACGACCTGCTCGCCCGGGACGGCACGGCCGTCGAGCGCAAGGACGGCTCGGACTGCACGGTCACCGCGATGACCATCTACGACCCGTACACCGGCAAGACCGTCCAGTGGACCAAGCAGCAGGCCACCAAGATCCAGATCGACCACGTGATGCCGCTCTCCTACGACTGGCAGATGGGCGCCGGCAAGTGGGACAAGGCCAAGCGCGTCCAGATCGCCAACGACCCGCTCAACCTGATCCCCGCCGACGGCTCGCAGAACGCCTCCAAGGGCGACTCCGGCCCGGCCGCCTGGCTGCCCGCCAACACCGAGATCCGCTGCTCCTACGCGGTGCGCTTCGCCCAGGTCTCGCTGAAGTACCAGCTGCCCGTCACCGAGGCCGACAAGAAGGCCATGCTCCAGCAGTGCGGCGGCTGACGAAACGTTAATCCACGGCGGCAGAGGGCGGGTGCGATGTGCCCCGGGCGCGGGCCGGATGGTATTCGTGGGCGGTGGCTCCGATGACTTCCCGGCTCCCCCGGTCGCCCGGGCGCGCCCTGCCCGCCCTCGCCGCCGCCCT
>NZ_JAHSQD010000890.1 GCF_020103755.1 Streptomyces sp. LS1784 | reverse complement strand
CCGAACCGCTCCGCGAGCCGGGCGGCGAGTGCCGCGTCGGTCCCGTCGGGTGCGTTGCGCACCGCGCGGGGGAAGGGCACCCGGTTGCGGGCCGGACCGTCCGGCGGCGCGGGCAGCGCCCGTACGGCGGCGGCCCGGTGGTCGAAGCGCGGGCCGTACGGGAGCTCGAAGTCGATCCGGGCGTGGGGCAGTTCGGCGGCCAGCGCGTACGACCAGTAGCCGCCGGGCAGGGCGCTCGGCCGCAGGTCGGTCCGAACGGCCAGCACGTCCTCGGCGGCGACGCCCTGCTCGCGCAGCCACCACCAGCCGCGCAGCGCCGGGTGCGGCAGGCCCGCCGCGGAGCGCAGGGCCAGGGACCGCTCCTCGCCCGTGCCGTCCCGGTAGGTCAGCTCGGCCCTGGCGCCCCGGCCGGTCGCCGGCGGGAGGGTCGGGTCGTATCCGCCGGCGCCGACGAAGTCCCGGTACAGCCCGATCACTTCGTCCACCGGCACCGAGGGCCACACCGAGAACCGACCGCTGTCCCGGTCCACCACGGCGCAGGCCGCCCCCACCTGCTCGGGCGCCCGCCGCTCCCCCGTCCGCGGGTCCACCACCACCCGGGCGGGCTCGGCCCACACCACCCAGCCGAGCTCGAACTCGTGGGTGCACACCCGCCGCACCGCCCCGGCGCCCTGCGGCAGATCCCCGTTGATCCACCGGTGCCCCGCCTCCACCGCCTGCGCCCGCGAAACCACCCGGCCACCCCCGTCCCGTCCACTCCCCGACGCCCATCCCGGCCCGATCCGCGACCCTACGCCCCCACGCCGGGCCCGCACCAAGCACCGGAAGTCACCCCCGCCGACTTCCCACGCAACCCCCGCACGCCCCGCCCCTTCCCGCCCTCACCCGCAGGAAGTCGGCCGGGCCGACTTCTCGCACCACCTCTCCCACCACTGAGCGAGGAATCACGCCGCACCCCCTCCCCCGCACCAGAAGTCGGCCCCGCCGACTTCCTGCGCAACACCCCCCACAACCCACCCACCGAATATGACGGCCGGTCTACAGACTCCCCGGCCTCCGGGAACCCGTGAGCCGAGCCGCACAGGAAGTCGACCTGGCCGACTTCCTGTGCATGCAGGTGCAGGTCAGGCAACGGGGGCGGAAGCGAGGTCAACGCCACCGACTTCCCACGCGACACCCCCATGACCCACCCGCCGAATATGACGGTCGGTCCACATATTCCCGCACACATCGAAGCCTGACCGACCCACATACACACAGGAAGTCGAACAGGCCGACTTCTCACGCAAGAGATATGACGACCGGTCTACAGACTCCCCGGCCTCCGGGAACCCGTGAGCCGAGCCGCACAGGAAGTCGACCTGGCCGACTTCCTGTGCATGCGGGCACCGGTCAGGCCGCGGGGGTGAGGTCGAGGGGGCGGCCTTCGGGGGTGAGGGCGATGGCCCAGAGGCCGTGGGTGGCGGGGTGGAGGGGGGTGGGGGCCTGGCGGGCGAGTTGGTGGTCGAGGTAGGTGACGGTGTCCTGGTGGTTGACGGCGTTCCAGGCGTGCGGGCGGCCGTAGGCGTCGAGGGTGAGGAGCACCGCCTGGGAGCCGTGGCCGGCGCGGCGGAGGTCGTCGGCGAGGCGGTCGAAGGCGCGGTCGCCGTCGCCCAGGTCCCGGAACGGGGCGCCGAGTTCGCGTTCGGCGCGGTCCCGGCCTCCGCGTTCACCGGCGTCGCCCTCGGTGGGGATGCGCGGGGCCGCACAGGTCGGGCGGCCGGTGTAGCACTCGACCGCGGAGAGGGCGATCTCCAGGCTGTTGTTCGCCCGGCCCGGTTCGCGGTAGCCGCCGTCGTTGACGGCCTCCGCCCAGCCGCCGGCCGCCGGGTCGGGGTGGCGCACGGGCCGGCCCTCCTCGTCCCGGGGTGCGCGGCGTTCGAGCTCGGCCTGGTGTTCCGGGTCGACCGGCCCAAGCCCGCCCGGCAGGCCGTACGGACGGCTGTCGGCGATGCTGCGCAGCCGTACCGCCGGATCGTCCGGCTGGGCTCCGCGCCGTGCGCGAAGGGCGAGTTGGAGGGCCATCGCGTGGGCGGTCGCGACCGGGACCGCGCCCCAGGCGAGGGTCGGGTCGGCGAGGCCCGCCGCGTTCTCCCGTCGCCGGGCCTCCCCCGGGTGCGCTTCGGGCCGGCCGGTCACGGGGGTGGTCCCGACGATCGGGGGTGCGGCCGGAGGCGGTGGCGCGGCATGGACCGGCGGCGGTCCGACGACCGGGTGCGGCG
>NZ_JAHSQD010000089.1 GCF_020103755.1 Streptomyces sp. LS1784 | reverse complement strand
CGACGTGCGCGGCCGGGGCCGGCGCGGGGGCGCTCGGCGCGGCGGTGGGGACGGCGAGGTCCGGGCCGCCGGGCTGGGACTGGCTGATGCTGCGGACGGCACCGGCCAGCTGCTCCTCGGAGACCGGTACGACCTGGGAGGGGATGCAGCGGGCGTGCGCGAAGGCGAGGACGGCGGTCTCCTCGCCGACGAACAGCACGGTGCTGGTGGGCTCCACATGCGTGTCGCCGGGGGTCCGGCAGGAGGTGCACTCGTAGCCGTCGGGGGCGCGGTCGCCGCCTAGCAGGCGGTCGGCCTCGTCGTCGCCGATCTCGGACCGGACCTCGTCGCTGACGTCGAGCATGCGCGGCACAGGGTCTCCTCGGATGGAAGCGGATGGGGTTCGGGGGCGGACACGGGGAGGTCGCCATGCCCAACGGGCTCTTGTGTCAGGCGTCACGGGTGCCCGTCGAGGCTGACGAGAATTGCTTCCGATCCGACCGCGCGGCGTGTTCTGGTGGTCGCAATCTGTCGATGTCGGTGCCGGGACTGCCGGAATGAAACGGTGAGGTGAGTCACGTGGTCGAGATGTTTGATCTAGGAATCGGCGGCTAAAGCGGACATTTCGGTCAGGATTGTGAGGTTGTTACCGGCGGTAACCCAAGCCTGAGCTGGGCAGACCGTCGGAGTTTTGGTTTCCCCGCCGAACGGCTCGTAGCTTCTTGGTCGGCGCAACGAGCGCCACCCGGGTTCACCCCCGACGCACAGCCCCCCGGCCCGCCGGGCGCGGTAGGTGCCCGCCGACGCGATCGCTCGAACAGGTCGTCGGCGAGCGGCTGGGTGGCCGGGGCGGCAGCGGCACGTCCGACACGTGCACGGCCGCCCGACGGACGCGGCAAGCGATCGAGGCCCTTTCCAGGGCCTGGTTCCGCATGCCCGCCCGGGGCTGTCGAGAGGAACCCCATGACCTTCCGTAACGAGAACGCCGCTGCCACCACCTCCACCGTCACCAAGCGCAACCGCGTGCGGATGGCTGTCGTGGCGGGCGCCGCTGTCGCGGCCCTGCCGGTGGCCGGCCTCGTCACGGCCACCTCGGCCTCTGCCGCCTCCGTCTCCACCTGGGACGCCGTCGCCCAGTGCGAGAGCGGCGGCAACTGGGCCATCAACACCGGCAACGGTTTCTACGGCGGTCTCCAGTTCACCTCCAGCACCTGGGCCGCGTTCGGTGGCACCGCCTACGCCCCGCAGGCGAACCAGGCCACCAAGGCGCAGCAGATCGCCGTCGCCGAGAAGGTCCTCGCCTCGCAGGGCCCGGGTGCCTGGCCCGTCTGCTCCGTCAAGGCCGGTCTGACCAAGGGCGGCGCCCCGGCCGCCGTCGACACCTCGGCGGGCTCCACCTCCGGCTCGACGGCCGCCAAGCCGGCGCAGACCCCGAAGGCCGCCGCCAAGCCGGCCGAGGCCCCGAAGGCCGCGCCCAAGGCTCAGGTCGCGCCCAAGGCTCAGGCCGCTCCGAAGAACGAGGCCACGCCGAAGGCTGCCGCCCCGCAGGCTGCCAAGGGCAGCTACACCGTCAAGGCCGGTGACACCCTGAGCTCCATCGCCGCCGCGCAGGGCCTGGACTGGCACGACCTGTACCAGAACAACGCCAAGGTCATCGGCGGCAACCCGAACCTGATCTTCCCGGGCCAGACCCTCAGCATCTGAGGTCCCCGGGGCCTCCGAGGCGCCGTGCGCAGCTGATCCCGGCTGCCCGGGCCTCACCGCGCCGGTGCCTGATCGGGCACCGCCGTGCCGACCTACCGACGTAGTGACGTATCGATGTGCTCGGCTTCCACGGCCGCTCCTCCGCCGCGCGGGTTCTCCCGCCAGCCGGGGGAGCGGCCGTCGGCGTTTCGCGGTGTCCGGCCCAGTTCCCGGGCGGTGGGCGCACGGCGTGCCCGGGGTCGGCTGCCATGCCGCATTCACGTGAGGAACGCATGGGTGTGGGGCGGGTCGTGGTGGGCGTGGGCGCCGCCGCGACGGTGCTGCCGACCGCCGCGTCGGGGGCGGGTGCGTCGGGTGCGGGGCTGGGCCCGGGTAGGCATGCTGCGGGAGGATGGTGAGGTGATCCAGGGCGAGCTGTTCAGCGACCCGGGCGGGTCTCCGGGCGCGCGCGAGCGTTCCGAGCCGGCCCCCGGCGCCGTCCTGCTCCCCGGCTGGCTGGACCTCGACGCGCAGCGCCGCCTGGTCGCCGCCTGCCGGGAGTGGGCCCGACCGCCGGCCGGCCTGCACGCCGTGCGGATGCCCACCGGCGGGATGATGTCCGTCCGGATGGTGAGCCTCGGCCTGCACTGGTACCCGTACGGGTACCGGCGGGTCGCCGAGGACGGCGCGCCCGTCAAGCCGTTCCCGCCGCTGCTCGGGGACCTGGCCCGAAGCGCTGTCGCCGAGGCGTACGGCGCCGCGCTGGGGGAGGTCTCGGGTGCGGCCTCGTACGAGCCGGACATCGCGATCGTCAACCACTACGCGCACGGCGCGAAGATGGGCCTCCACCAGGACCGCGACGAGCGGGCGGACGCGCCGGTGGTCTCGCTCTCGCTGGGCGACGGCTGTGTCTTCCGGCTCGGGAACACCGAGACGAGGACCCGGCCGTGGACCGACCTGGAACTGCGCAGCGGCGACCTGCTGGTGTTCGGCGGTCCGGCCCGGTTCGCGTACCACGGGGTGGTGCGGACGCTGCCGGGGACGGCCGATCCGGAGCTGGGGCTGGTCGGGCGGCTCAACATCACGGTGCGGGAGTCGGGGCTGGGGGAGTAGCCGGGAAGTCTCCCGGGGGTTCTCCTGAGGGTCTCCTGGGCGACAGCGCCGTCTCGTCCGTTCACCTGTCCATAGACTCGCCTACTCGTTCGAGTGAAATGGGGGCTCCGGACCGCTGCGCGGGAATGACCCGGGTCGCCGGAGAATTCGAGTGAGCTGGAGAATTCGTTCGGAGTCCGGAGAGGAAGCGTGCGCATGGGTACCCCCGTCGACGACCTTGTCGATCTGCTCGACCTTGAGCAGATCGAACTCAACATCTTCCGTGGGCGCAGCCCCGAGGAGGCGCTGCAACGGACGTTCGGCGGCCAGGTCGCCGGGCAGGCGCTGGTCGCGGCGGGGCGCACGGTGGACGACGAGCGCCCGGTCCACTCGCTGCACGCCTACTTCCTGCGCCCCGGGGTCCCCGGCGTGCCGATCGTCTACCAGGTCGACCGGATCCGCGACGGCCGCTCCTTCACCACCCGCCGGGTGCTCGGCATCCAGGGCGGCCGGTCGATCTTCGCGCTCACCGCCGACTTCCACGGACCGGAGGAGGGCGGCATCGAGCACCAGTACCCGATGCCGGCCGTCGCCGCCCCCGAGGAACTGCCCAGTGCCCTGGAGGAGGTCGGCTCCCGGCTCGGCGAGCTGCCCCCGTTCATCAGCCGCCGCCAGCCCTTCGACATCCGCTACGTCGACCGGCTGCGCTGGACCAAGGAGGAGCTGGAGGGCGTCGAGGCGCGCAGCGGTGTCTGGCTGCGCACCAACGGCCCGCTGCCGGACGACCCGCTGATCCACGTCTGCGCCCTCACCTACGCCAGCGACATGACGCTGCTGGACGCCGTCCGGGCCCCGGTCGAGCCGCTGTGGGGCGAGCGGAGCTTCGACATGGCGTCGCTCGACCACGCGATGTGGTTCCACCAGCCGTTCCGGACGGACGACTGGCTGCTGTACCAGCAGGAGTCCCCGATCGCGCACGGTGCGCGCGGCCTGGCGCGCGGGCAGATCTTCGACCGGCACGGCCGGCTGGTGGTGTCCGTGGTGCAGGAAGGGCTGTTCCGTCCGCTGAAGCGCCGCGACGGATAGGTGCGACGGGTGGGTACGGGTAAGTGATGTGTGTGGCCCGTGTGGTGCCCCGTGTCAGCGCGTTGCCGCCGTGTTGCAGTTTCGGCGGCTCCGGGCCGACGGGAATGATCCGTCCGAGCGGACGGTGTTGTGGATGACCGAGACGGGCGGCCCGAACGGCGGGCCGTCCGCGGACCGACCGGGAGGGCGGACAGATGACGGCGACGGCCGCGGAGGACTGGAAGCACTGGAGCGAAGGCCGGGCGGCGTCGGTGAGCGCGACGCACGGCCAGCTCGCACTCACCGGCACGCACTGGCTGGAGCCCGAGCCGGCCGAGATCCCCGGCTTGCCCGGGCGCTGGTGGGCCGAGGCCGAGGGCGTCCGGCTCCGGGCGGCGGCGTCCGATGGCATCACGGTCGACGGCGCGGGCACGTCGGCGGACGGTGAGGGCGCGCCGGTGGACGGCGAGGTGCTGCTCCGTCCGGACAGCGACCCGGCCGCCGACACCGCCACCCTGGGCGACCTGCTGCTCGTCCCGATCGAGCGCGAAGGTGAGCTGGCGCTGCGGGTCTTCGACCCGGCCGCGCCGCGCCGGACCGCCTTTGCCGGCATCTCCGCCTACCCGTACGCGCCCGAGTGGGCCGTGCCCGCCGTCTTCACCCCGTTCGAGGACGACGATGCGCGGTCGGTCGTGGTCCCGAACGCCGACGGCCGCGAGCGCCCGCTGGCCGTCTCCGGGCAGATCGCCTTCACCGTGGCGGGCGAGCACCGCACGCTGACCGTCGGTCGGTCGGTCGGGCGGCTCAGCGGCGTGATCGCGGACGCGACCAGTGGCATCGACACCTACCGCTTCCGTTTCATCACCCTGCCGGCACCGGACGCCGAGGGCCGCACCGTCCTCGACCTGAACCGGGCCTATCTGCCGCCGTGCGCCTTCTCGGACCACTTCATCTGCCCGTTCCCGCCGCCGGGCAATCGGCTCGACTTCGCGGTGGAGGCGGGGGAGAAGCAGGTGCTGAGCCGGTAACGCGTGCGGGCGGGGCCGGGGCCCTGCTTGAGCGGGCCCCGGTGCGAAGCCGTCCGGGGACGGAGCGGAGCATGGGGGATCATGTCGAACAATCAACATTCCACGTCCTCCCCATTGCCCGCGTCGTCCGGCTCCCCTGTGCCTTCCTCGCCCTCCTCGGCCCCCTCGCCCTCCTCCGTTGAGCCCGAACCCGATCCCGGGCCGCGGGACGGACCCGGAGCGGGGGCGATCGCCGACTCGCCCTGGTACCGGCGGGCATTCGCCGACGTCAGCCCGCTGCGCGACCACGCCGACTACCGCCGGGTCTGGGCCGGGCAGGCCGTCTCTTCCATAGGCCAGCAGATGACGGCCGTCGCCGTCTCCGTCCAGGTCTACGACCTGACCGGCTCCGCCTTCGCGACCGGTCTGGTCGGCATCTTCTCCCTCGTTCCGCTGGTCGCCTTCGGCCTGTACGGCGGTGCGATCGCCGACACCGTCGACCGGCGCCGACTGGGCCTGATCGGCTCGGCGGGCCTGGCTGCCGTCTCCGCCGTCCTGGCCGCTCAGGCGCTGGCCGGCCTCGGTCTGGTCGCCGTCCTGTACGCCGCCGTCGCCGTCCAAGCCGGCTTCTTCGCGCTCAGCTCGCCCGCCCGCTCCGCGATGATCCCCCGCTTGGTGCCCAGCCACCAGCTCCCGGCGGCGAACGCCCTGAACACCGTCAGCATGAACCTCGGCCTCACGGTCGGCCCGATGCTCGGCGGCGTCCTCATCGGCGCGTACGGCGCCCAGGCCGCCTACCTGATCGACACCGTCGCCTTCACCGGCACCCTCTACGCGATGTGGCGCCTGCCCGCCATGCGGCCGCTCGGCGCGCGCAAGGGCCGCGCCTCCGTCCTCGACGGCCTGCGCTTCCTGCGCGAGCAGCCCAACCTGCGCACCAGCTTCCTCGCCGACCTGGCCGCGATGGTCTTCGGCATGCCGCGCGCTCTCTTCCCGGCCATCGCGGTCACCTTCTACGGCGGCGACGCCGGCACCGTCGGCCTGCTGGTCTCAGCCCCGGCCGTCGGCGCCCTGGTCGGCGCGCTCTTCTCCGGCTGGGTCGGCCGCGTGCACCGCCAGGGCGCCGCCGTCCTCGCGGCCGTCGCCGCCTGGGGCCTGGCCATCGCGGCCTTCGGAGCCCTCCACAACCTCTGGCTCGGCCTCCTGCTACTCGCGGTCGCGGGCTTCGCCGACACCGTCAGCATGATCTTCCGCAACACGATGATGCAGGTCGCGGCCCCGGACGAGATGCGCGGCCGACTCCAGGGCATCTTCATCGTGGTCGTGGCCGGCGGCCCCCGCCTCGGCGACTTCGAGTCCGGAACCGTCGCCGCCCTCACCAACCCCGCCACCTCCGTCATCACCGGCGGCCTCGCCTGCGTCGCCGCCGTCCTCCTCCTCGCCGCCCGCCGCCCCGCCTTCCTCACCTACGACGCCCGCCACCCGACCCCCTGACCCACCCACTCCCAGGCCTGGCAGCGAGCACCCCCCGACGTGCTGTATTGTTTTCCACGTCGCCGGGACAACCGGAGACAGGGTCGAGAAGCCCACAGCAGAGCCCCCCAGGCCCCGCTGCAGGCGCCGAGACCACGGGACGTGGCGCAGCTTGGTAGCGCACTTGACTGGGGGTCAAGGGGTCGCAGGTTCAAATCCTGTCGTCCCGACAGATATGTCGGAAGCCGTTGGCTGGGAGAAATCCCAGGCCAGCGGCTTTTTTATGCTACTCCGTCGGTGAAGCTAGCCATCTGCGTACGCCCTTAAACGATCTTGCCGGGGACCAGCGGGGGACCGATGCTCTCAGATCGCGAATGAGGAGCCGCTCCTGAGGGCTCGTAACACGATCTTGTAAATCGGCGCTGGTCGGCCGCAAGCAGCGCGACGATTGAGCTGTTCGTGATGCTGTGACAGCCAGCCGTAGGTAGTGGATGACGAGTTGTGGGCGATGCTCGGGCCAGTCCTGTCGGCCTGGCCCGAGCGGTCTCCCGATTCGAGGCCCGTCTCGGACCGACCCTGCCTGCAGGGCATCGTATTCGTGTGAGCCTATCCGCAGCACAGGGTCGGCTGCGACAGGCAGGTGGAATGAACCTCAGCGGCGACCGGACCCATAGGCACCCCCGACGCCTGGCAGGCCGGCAGTGGGAGGTCAGGCGGCACGGGACGACCCTGGACCTGCTGGCGGGCCACGAGGTCGAGGATTCGCTGCGGCACCTGGGTCTGCACCTGAGAGCATTGCTTCATGGGCATGAGCGGAGCAGTACCGCAGGGTGATGATCATCTTGCAACGCAGGATTTCATCGGGGAGCCTCCGCTCGACAGTGCGCAGCAGTTGCGGATCCGGGCTACCCATCGCGGGTTCACGTATCAGAATCTGTACGCCGTCGGTTGCCTGCTGAGGCTACGGGGCGCGGGCGCCGAGAGCCTGCTGGTGGAGCGGGACGAGGATCTGGAGGTGGTGCTCCCGGGCCGTCGCCTGTACCTCCAGATCAAGACTCGCAAGAGCGGCGTCCTGGTCTGGAGCGACATCCGCGGCGCGGTCGATCAATACCGTGGAGTTCGAGCCGAGCATGATGCAGGCCGGCGCAGTGGCAGTCCCTCGCTGATCGTGATCACTAACGCCCAGCCTGGACCTGACCTGCTGGACAAGACTCTCGCCGTGGACTGGCCCAGCGACGTTCATATGCTGTACCCAGGCAGACCTTCAGAGGCTGAGCCGTGGCTGCCGACGCCGGCGCCTGACCTCGAGGCGATGATGCAGTGGTGCACGGACGAGGCCAGCAATGTCCGATTCGCTTCGCTCAAACCGCGGACTTTGGTGGAGAAGCTGGCGGCCCGGTTGCAGTATGCGTCCACGGGCGCTCTCGGTCAGGGTTTCGTAGCAGCGGACCTTGCCCAGTTGTTCGAGCAGTTCGTGCAGGAGCTGCAGGCGTTCCCGGAGAGCCCCGATACCTACCGGCCCCAGAAGACCGATCCCGAGCTGGTCGGCGAGCAGCAGGTGCGGCTGGTGGTCGGGTACTCAGGCGCAGGGAAGACCACTTGGGCAGCGGATGCGGCCAAGCGGTGCTCGCTGCCCGTGACGTACTGCGATGTGGCAGATGGCGTGTCGGCCGATGCTCTCGCCGAGTCGTTGGCCCGGGAACTCGCGGCCAGGCACCTCAGCGGTCCGGCGGGAACGGAGCTGCCCTACGGGTCGAGCCTGGATGTCCTGCGAGCGGTCCACCGGCGGCTGGAAGAAGCGGGGATCATCGTCGCTGTCGTCCTCGACAACGCCCACCGCGTTCCCGTCGACGGACTCCGCGTGCTCATCGCGGCGCTGCCCACGGCACAGTTGGTCTTGTTGGCGCACCCCTGGCCTGACCAGCCCGTTCTTGAGACTCATCTCGGAATCGCCCCGCAGGTGCTGCCCGGATGGAGTGTCGACACCGTGGTTGAGGTCTTCGCGGCTGAAGGCTGCCGGACCGACTACGCCACGGCGCAGCGCGTCATCACGCTCACCGGCGGTCTGCCCTTGTACGTCGGTCAGGCCGCCGTGCTCGCCCGCAGCCAGTACGGCGCCGACGTGGCCGAGTTCTGCGACGCGTTCGGGGAGGGGACGCACGCAATGCCCACTGCTCAGGAGCGCATCCTCGAGCGGGCCTTCGCAGGTCTCGGCGAGACGGCTACGGCACTGGCCGGCCTCCTCGCCCTGGCCGAGGTCCCACTGAAGCAGGACGAGCTGCAGCTGTTGGCTGCGGACATGGGGCTGGCGAGCCGGTCGGTCAACGGTCGTGCTCTTCGAGAGCTTGTTGGCCCCGGGCTGACGCAGTCGTTTGGGGATGGTCACCTGAAGCTTCATGACGCCGCACGCCCTGTCGCCCGGCAGGTGCTTGAAGGTCTCGACGAGGAGACGGCCGACCGGGTGCAGCGGGCCTTGTGCCAGATCGTGGAGGGTGACTGGGATCCCGCGCGACGTTCCCGCTGGATGCGACTGCTGGGCTCAACGGGACAGATCGGGGTCCTGATCGCCCTCACCGAGGAGGAGGGGTTCTTCGAGCGTGAATACCCCCGTGAGGTGCGTGCCGACCTCGCTGACACGGCGCGTGATCCGGCCTCGGATCCCGCACTGCGGCTCGACGCTCACAACGCGCTGGCCGCATGGGCGTTCAATGAAGGAGACATGGAGGCGCTAGCCTCACATGTCCACGCGATGGAGACGATTCATCGAGCCGGACACCCGGACTTCGGTCCGCGAGAGGCCATGCTCGTCGCCTCCCGACAGTTCCGTCTCTACGGCCCAGCGGGAGCCCTCACACAACTTCGCCGAGCCTTCGCCGAAGCACATACCCAGACGCCTGCTCCCTCCCGGTTCGACCGGGGCTTGCGCTATGAGTACGCCGGTGCTTTGTGGGAGGCGGGAGAATACTTGGAGGCGGGCGAATTTGCTGCGGGACTCATCGACACCTACATGGACCACCTCGGGCTGACACCTCCCGACGTCCTGCTATCGGTCGAGGTGCTCCATGAGCGATGCGTCAGCCACGACACACCAGACGACTTCAAGAGGCTCGCCGACTGCTTCGGTCTCCTGGTCAAAGTCGCGCGTAAACTCGGCAGAATGGACTTCGAGCCGTGGGCACTATGGGCGTTCAAGCTCTACAACGCCTCCGGCGCCATGCGGTCGGCCATCGACTCGGGGCAGGACCTCGCAGACGTGGAATGCTGGACCAATCCCGCCGGGGCGCTGAAACAGCTCGACTCACTGCTGCACGCGGCCCAGGAGAACAACCTCTTGGACATGATCGTCGGGATTCGTTCACAACGTGCCTTGGTTCTGGCTCTCGCGGGCGACGTACCTGGTGCCCGTGCGGAGATGGAAGCCCTCGCCCGGTACGACCTCACCCCTAGCGAGAGCGACGACATCCGGCACCAGAGCCAGCTCATCGAAGAGATCGCCAATCCATCTCCTAGATGAGGATGGTCGCATTTGGCCTCGCGTACTGAGGGGCCTTGCCAACCGTCCGAAGGTGTCGCCGGCGCCCGGTTGGGCGAGGGGTGTTGGGCTGTCTGAAGCTTCCCGTTTCGGTTCTTCCAATTCTAGGATCTCTCCGGCCAGTTACAACAACCTCAGTTCTCCGCTAAGTAGTTCGTCCACCCGGGTAGTCGGGGGTTTCGCAGCCCAAAGTCCAGCTGTTGGAGGCTGACTTGGGAACGCACGACGCACTCCGCGTCCGCGAGACCGGGGTCCGCCAGTTCAGCGGCATTGGGGCTCTCGCCGGCTCCGTGGATGAATAGCAGGAGCCATACGGCGTCCTGCTTGCGGCTCGTGGCGGGAGTATCCGGATCAGGTGGAGCGGGTGCATTCTCCACCGATGAGGCTATCGATCATTGGCCGCGCGCGGATCCCGTTCCGATATCGGGAGCGTCTGAACTTGCACGAGAACGGCGATCCGTGACTGCGGACCGGCCGCCAGCATAGGGCCGTGTCCACAGTGGGCGGAGACATACAGCGGATGGATCGCGGCCTTTGTCAGGCCGTTGGAGCGGATCTTTGAAGTCGTTCACTGGACGAGACGCAGGTGACGCACTGGAGCCTCTGCCGACGCCGGGCTGGCGGCTGGTGCCGATCGCGTGGTGTTTCGGTCTGCTGACAGGTGCTTGCTGAGGGTGCGGCCGGCGTTCTCGATGGAGCTCTTGTCCGGGTGAAGGTAGCGCTGGGTTGTGGTGATGTGCCCGTGCCCGGCGATCTTCTGCAGGACGTGGATGGGAACGCCGGCGTCGGCGAGCCAGGTGAGGCCGGTGTGCCGGAGGTCGTGGCGGCGCAGGTACTCGTAGCCGAGGCTGACGACGACTTCGTCCCAGTGGGTTGCGTCGCGGAGGATGGCTGTGGTGATGCGGCCGCCGCGCGGGCCGGTGAAGAGGCGGGCCATGGGGTCGTTGCCGACGACGTTCATGCGCCAGTTCACGAGGTCGCGGATCTCTTCGATGATGGGGACGGTGCGCCGCCGCTTGCCCTTGGTACCTTTGTCGATGAGGCCACCGGGGGCGGTGGTGGTCTGGCGGCACAGGTCCCAGGTCCAGTCGAAGCGGTTGATGTCCTTGACCCGGACGCCGGAGACCTCGCCGATGCGGGCGGCGGTGCAGGCGGCGAAGCGGACGATGTCGCCCCAGCCGCGGTAGTGGTTGTGGGAGCGTTCGACCAGGGCGTTGGCGAGTTCGTCGAGGGCGTCCCAGTCGTTGAGGGCGAGGGAGCGTGGGTCGTCGAGTTCGTCCTCGGCTTTCTTGTAGAGGCGCTGCCAGCCGCTCATACGTGAGGGGTTGAAGTCGATGAGTCCGTCGCGGACGGCTTGCTCCATGACGCGTACGAGCGGGGCGAGACTGTTCTTGACGGAGGAGACGGTGAGTCCGTCGGCGACCCAGAAGTGGAGAGCCCGGTCAGTGATGCCATTGGTGATGTTGACGACGGGTATGTGACCGAGGACCGGGACGACGCGAAGCTTCCAGCCGGCGCTATAGGGGTCGAGGGTGGTGGTCTCCAGGCCGCGCATCGCCAGGTCCCAGTTCTCGTCGCCGTACTCGGCGAGGGTCATGGCGAGGGTCTTGGGGGTGATGCCGCGTGCTGCTGCCCGTTGCATGCGGGCGATCCAGGCCTTGGCTTCTTCCTCCGTGGGGACGGAGGAGGATGCCGACTTGCGGCCGTCGCCGTTGGGGTCCGTCCAGCGGACGCGGGCGCGGTAGCGGAACTGCGGGCGGCGGTCGGGGCGGTGTTCGATGTCGGTGGTGAGGTCGACGCCCATGGGGATGAGCTGGGTGTGGTCGGGCATTCAGGCTGCCTCGGATGGGTCGGTGCGCTTCTGAGTGAGCCACAGCTGGGTGTCGGGGATGCTGTAGAGGTAGAGCCGGGGCGCGATCTGGACGAAGGGCGGGCCCTGCGGGGGAGTGGCGGTGCGCCAGCGCCGCAGGGTCGAGGGGTCGACGTTCAGCAGCGTGGCGAGTTCCTCGGTCGAGTACCAGCCGCTGTGCAGGAGGTCGAACTCCGGTACCGGATCGGCCTCGTACGCGGGGGCTGCGGCGACGGCCGGGGTCGGAACCGAGAGCCGGCTTGCGGCGGGAACGTGGGGTCGGGCGTGCATGGTCTCCCTCTGGTGGGGTGCTGGAGCCGTTCGGGCTCGGCCGGGCACGCCTACAGTCACCTGTCCGCCTGGACGGGCGGAACAGGGTTTGGCGTGCTGAACGGGGCAGACCGTACGTACGTGTCGTTCGTCGAAGCGCGTCGAGACCTGGCGGGCACGTTGGGTGGAAGGCGACTTGACGTCTGCGACTGCCGAGGAGGGCCAGTCGCGGCCGGGAGTCTGTGCAGGTCACCCGAGGGTGAGGAGGTGCTTCTCGGTGCCGACTGCGATGCACGCCGCGAATGGCGTCCTTGCCCGGTGGGGCGCGGCCGGAGCACCGGGCAATGGCCCGGAGTACCCTGAAAGTGACGGCAAGCGCGGGACGGCAGCTACGGTCTGTGACGAGCGTAAGGAGTCCAGAGCCGTCGGTCCCCTACGTCGCGTCGACGCTAACTCAAGAGCTGCGGACTTTTAATCCGTAGGTTCAGGGTGCGAGCCCCTGGCGGCCCACCGACGAAAGAGCCAGGCCAGTACCCAACTGACCTGGCTCTTTTCATGTTTGGGGCTTCCTCGCGGTCCGCGTCGGTGCCTAACTTCGCCTTCATTTTGCCCCCTTTGTCCCCGAGCGGGGATAGAGCGGGGATAGCGCCCCCGAACCGCCCCCTCCGGGCCCCTTTCCACCCACGTCCGTGGCGGTCCAGCACTCTCCACGGACGGCCTGAACCCTCACCCTTCGTGTGCACTTTCGGTGTTCGCGGCCAGGCGCACCGCCTGTCCGTCGTGCACCAGCCAGGCGACCTGCTTGTCCTCTCCCCACCGGCAGTACGCGATCCACGGCATCGTCGGAGCCGGCCGACGGACGGCAGTCACGAGACCAGACCGCCACGCACCATCGACCCTGATCCAGGCCAGTTGCCATCGCTCCTGATCGCCTGGGTCCGCGCCAGGGGGAGGTGCGAGTTCGCGCGGCACGGCCACGGCATCGTGCCACCGACCGAAGAACGGTGCGCCTGCTGGCGCCGCTTCGCCGGGATCGGGCACCGGGCGGATGCTTGCCTCCGAGTACACAAACCACCCCCACCCGCTGTCGGGGTCGGAGCTCCACATCACGTGGACGACCCACAAGAGGCTGCCCGGCGGTCGCCGCCAGACGGTCAGCATCGCCGGCTGCCAGCGCCCCTGCCGCCGGATCTCGATCAGCCGCCAGTGCCTGCGGTCGCGGCTGGGCCCCGGCAAGGTCATCAGGGCGGCGGGCGCGACCTCGGCGTCGTTCTGAGGCTCCCCGGCGGCTGGGGCAGGGGAATCGGGGGTCGGCATGAGGCCATCATTCGATCGCATGTTCGATTGACCAACCGTCAGGGAGGTCGCGGCGAAGATTTTGATAACGATAAGGTCTCGGCATGGATGTGGACTTCGGTCTGGGATTGACATATTGGCAGGTCAGGGCAGTCTGTTGATACTGGGCGCCCTGGCGGATGGGTCAAAGCGTGCTGGATTAGCGTCACGCTTCTATGGCATGCTGGTCTCGCGATTGAGGAGAGGCGTGAGATGGGCAAGCGACCCAGGCCCGGCGAGGCGATGTCTCGACCCGAGCTTCATGATCTGTACGGGGGCAACCGTCAGAGCGGCATCTCGATCTCCGGGCGGGCGGGCATGATCCACCTGTTCTCAGACCCGATCGCGGCCGAGAAGTACGGGCTGGTCGACGGGTTCGACGACGATGGGGCCTACCTCTACACCGGAGCCGGACAGAGGGGCGACCAAACGCTGACCCAGGGCAACAAGGCGCTCCTGACGCACAAAGACGTCGGCCGTGACGTCTACGTGTGGCAGAGGGTGGACCAAACGGCCTGGTGCTGCCTTGGGCAGTTCGAGGTCGACCAGGAGCAGCCCTACATCTCCGATGACGCCATCGATGCCGACGGTGATCTCCGGACAGTGATCGTCTTCCGCCTTCGGCCGGTGGGTGACCCGGTGGTCGCCCCCCCTGTGGCGACCACGCTCCCGGGCATGGAGGACAGCATCGCGGAAGAGATCGCGGTGATCAGAAGCCGGAGTCTCAGCCAGCGAGTGGTCCAGGCGAACCGGGACTCCGAAGCCGGCCTCTCCCGTCGATACCGTGCGCACCTTGAGCGCCTCGGTCACGAGGTCATGCGATACCAGATTCGGCCGCCGGGTGAAGTGCGGCCGTTCACCACCGACCTCTACGACCGAACTGACAACCTACTGGTCGAGTGCAAGCCGAGCCCGACGCGGCAGGCCGTACGGCTGGCGGTCGGCAAGCTTCTCGACTTCCGTCGGTTTCTCTCACCTACGCCGAGGCTCGCCGTCCTCACCGCGTCCAAGCCCCGCCAGGACCTCATCGACCTGTGCAGCTCGATCATGATCGAGGTCATCTGGCCGGATGGGGACGGCACCTTCATCTCAAGCTTCGACTGAGGCCGGGGCGCTGGCCGTGCCGGGCCGAGCCCCGACCCCGTCGTAGAGCGTCGCTCGCAGAGTTCTTCAGGCGCTGCGGGCGATGACTGTCCTGCCCTCTCGTGAACAGGAGCCCTTCCAGTATGTCTGAACCCCCGGACCAGCGGGACAACGTCGCACCCGCCACGACGGCCGGACAAGGCGACAACCCGGTGCGCGCCGTCGTGTACGGCGCCGCGCTGGCGGCTGGCGTACTTCTGGTGATCGTCGGCCACACCACGCCGGTCGAGGCGAGCGGGTTCGTCACCCCGTTCCTCGTCTTCTTCGAACGCCGACGCATGTGAACCGAGGGCCGGGGTGCTCGCAGCAGGGCGCCCCGGCCCCCGCAGTCATCGTTCCGGGCGGCTACGGGGACGGACCGCCAGCCAGGCCGTGGTGGTCGCCGCTGCCACGGCGATCGCTCGGTGGAACGCCTGGTCGAGTTCGGCCAGGCCGTCCCGGGCCCGTACAGCGAGGTCGTGATCTTGCCGCCCTCGTCCAGCCGGACGGCGGCGCAGGCCTCGATGTAGCCGGTCTTGCCGATGCGGCGGGCGAGAGAGGCCAGGACCGGCCCGCGGTCGATCAAGGCGTGGGTGAGGCCGTTGACCGCCGTCCCCACCAGCAGGGGGCCGACCGGCAGCCGGTAGCCGCATGTCCGGGTGACGGTGATCGCGCCGGCCGTCTGTGCGGCACTGTAGGCCAGGACGTGCCGGGCGGCGCAGCGCCGCCCATGGGCGGAAGCGCTCAACGTGCGTTCCCCGGGAAGGGCCGGCTTCTCGGGGGTGACCGGGCTGCCGTCCAGGCGCACGGGGTGGTTGCCGTGGAGGCGCTTGCCGTAGGCATCTTGGCCAGCCTGCGCCCACTGGTCGGCGAGGGGATGGAGCTCGCCGTAGGCGGCGAGAAGCGCCCCGAGGAGTGCGAGGCGGCGGATGGTGGTGTCGCTGTTCATGATGTCCTTCCTGGTCGGGCTGATGGCCCGCGTGGGTGGGAGGTCGAGCGGCTTGGCCTCGCGTGCAGCACTTGGGCCGCTCGCCAACGGCGAGCGGCCCAAGTGAGAATCGTGAACGCTGTTATGAGCGTGACTAGTTGTGGAATGCTGCCGGGATGGCGCCCTTGTCCGAGTCGCAGTACGCAGCCCGGTTCGCGGGGTTCGACATCGACCCCGAGCAGGTGATGGGCCCGCTCGGAACGTGGAGCCGTGAGACGCTGCTGCGCAGGTTCCGCTTCGAAGGAGTGGACTGGGAGTCCGAGGACGTGGTCCTGGCGGCCCTTGTGGAGTGGGGGGCGTTGCGGCGGCTGGGGCCCGTGGCTGAACGGCCCGGGATTCCGGGCACGGACCAGCTCTACGTGTTGTCGTTCGCCGGGGCGACGAGTTCCTTTGTGAAGGTCGGGCGAACCACCGGCTTTGCGGTTCGGCTGCGCCAGCACCGCGCTAAGGCGGAGCGCGGCGGGTACGTGCTGCTCGATGCCTGGGCCTCCGAGCTGGTTGCTGATGCACACCCTTGGGAGCAGGTGGTGCTCGGAGAACTTCGACGCCGGCACCCGGGCGAAAGCAAGGGCGAGTACTTCTACGGCCTCGACTATGGCGAAGCGCTCGCCGTCGTGGATCAGCAGCGGATTCGGGTCACACCTCGTTCGGTCGGGCTCGCGGTATCTCCACGGCGGCCAGCTTGAGGAGGAACGGCGGGGCGAGGCGGCGCATCGTCTCGTGCCCGTCCGAGTCCGTTGTGGCGAGGACGCTGTTGATGGCATCGAGGGTGAACACCAGCTCCACCGCCGACAGCGCCTGCTGACCGGCCGTGGGGGACGGCTCGGCCAGGCCCTTGACCAGGTAGGTCCGGCCGATGCCGAAGAACTGGCCGAGGAACCACTCGAAGCAGGCCGGGCCCGGCTGCTTGGACGCGATCTCTGCTTCGACCGCGAGGCACAGGGATTGGGCCCAGCCCGCGATCTCCCCGGCAGCGGTCCAGCCGGCACGCAGCCGCTCCAGTGGTGCGTCCCGGGCTACCGAGACGACGTGGTTGATGGTGCTGTCGGCTGGTAGCCCCGGCAGCTGGTGCGCTGGCGTGTTCCGGACGGCGATCAGAGGGTCGCGGGGGTCGGTCTCCAGAAGGCGCGCGGTGTACTGCGGGGCTTCTCGGCCGGCCTGGGACCGGGCTATCCGGGCGATCGCGTCGGGTTCGATCCCACGGGGCCCGGCGACGGCCGCGGTGAGGCCGTGGAACAGCAGGCCGGTGTTGTCCAGAGGATCGGCGTCGGCGCGGTCCGGGTCGAATCCGGTGGCGAACTGTCGCAGCTCGGCGAGCGCCGGCAGCTGCTGCATCTGCTTGTCGATCGCCCTGATCCGGCGGTTCACCCCGGTGAGCCGGTGCGCGCCCTGCTGGGCGATCGCGTCGGCCTGATCGCTCACCCACTCCTGGACGTCCCCCTGCTCGGGCATCGGACCGAGCCGCTCGGTGGTCCGCTCTGTCGAGCGGACGACTTGCCGGACGAACGCCTCGCGGACGGTCGCGTCTGGGACGGGGAGTCCTGTCCCGAACGCGCCGAGCGCCAGGTAGAGGGAATCGGCGCCGGGACGGCTGTGCTGGCCGAGCCACACCACCAGGTCGACCATGGCCGGGTCGGCCGCAGAGGCGCTTCCGCCGGCAGGACGACCCGGGAAGGTACGGGCGTTGGCCGGCAACAGGGGGGTGGGCTGGGCGCGCCAGCGTTCGAGCTGGCGGCCGGACACCTTCGTGCCGCGGGCGGCGGCGAGCTGGACCAGCAGCCGGTCGGCCGCGCTGGGCGGGGTTCTCACCATGAGCTCACGCTACTGGCCGGGGGAGCTGGGCGTACCGCGCTGACGCGGTGCGCACTTAACCGGCGCACCTAGAGGTTCAGTACGGACGTAGAACCCCCCGAGGTCTCCCGGGATCCGCGGGTGGGGCACCTGGTCTGCTGTGTGCAGCGGCCCGCACAGGGCGGTCCGCAATCTCGAACGAACGAAGCAAGGAGGCCCGATAGTGGGCAAGTTGAAGGTATCCACCCAAGCCCCGGCGGCCGGCGAAGGCCGACGCAGGGCGGTGGCCAGGCTCGGCCTGCGGCGGTTTTGGTGGGGCATGCTGGGCGGCTCCGGCCACGCGCTTGGTAGCGCCGTGGGTGCGTGGCTGGTGTGGTGGGTGCACAGCAGGTAGAAGGGGCTGGGGCGTAATCGCTCCAGCCCCTTGGGACTCCGGACGGAAGGCTGCGATGTCACGGGGGCCGTGTACGGGCCCGCAGCCACCAGACGTCAACCGGCCAAGCCCGCCAGTAACGGTTGACGGACGTAGCCGGCGGTTTGTCAGACGGAGTCGTACTTCGCTTCTACCGCTTTCTCGTTGAGGCAGAGCATCCGGGTGATCTCGGCCCAGTCGTGGCCGTGGCGGCGGGCGGCGGCGATGGCCAGGCCTGTGGCCGCCTCGACGGCTTCGGCGGCGGCACGCAACTTGTTGAGGGTGGGCAGGGGGTGTTCCTCCGCGTGGTCAAGAAGGGCAGCGATGCGGCGGCGGACGTAGATCTCGGGGTCGTCGGTCGCGCAGGTGCCCTCGTGGAAGACGTGCGCGACGTGGGTCTGCCAGTTGCGTATCTGGTACTCCTTCCATGCCGTGACGGCGGGGCTCGGCACGAACTCGTCCCGCAGGTACCACCAGGGCAACAGCATGTGCGCAGGCCCGTCGGCGCTCCAGGTCGTCACCGGCCGGGGCCCAGTGGGCGGGTCGGCCGCCGGCGGGAGCTCAGGCAGGGCCGGGCCGGGGACGGTGCTGATCCATCCGCAGGTACAGGAGCTGCGCAGCGGGGCACCCACTGCCCCGTGGACGAGCCACCAGTCGATGGCGTTGCCCGGGATCACCAGCTCGCCGTCGGTGAGCTGTAGGCCGTGCTCGATGCGCCGACCGTCGTCGGTTTGCTCGATCCATCCCACAGTGGGCTCCTAGAAGGGCGGTTCGGTCGAATAGGCGCTGGGGTCGGGGGCGGGTGGACGGTGCAGGCGCAGCATCGCCTTGGCCACCGAGTGCCCCGTGCCGGAGCCGATCTTGGCGCCGTCGTGATCGTGCGCGGTGACGATGAAGCACTCCTCGATCGGCTCCTGGGTGACGACGCCGTCTTCGTCGACCGCGCCCGACTGGCCGGGGTCGAATGAGATCCGGACCGTGCCGCCGTCCTGAAGGAACCCGGTGACATCGATGCGCTCGTCCCCCTCGGGCCGGTGCACCAGGTCGATTCGCTGGTAGGGGGGCGGGACAGGGGTATCGGGCATGGTCGGCAACATCTCGGTCATCCCTTCATGGTGGTGACGCCGCTGTTCGCGGAGTCCTTGTGAGCGGAGTCGGTCGCCCGGTCGTGAACGTCGGCGGCGGGTGTACTGCCGGTACACGAGGCCGGGACGAATCGCCTCGGCCCGTGGGGGTTTGGCCTCACGGCCATCACGCCGCGACGACCTCGCCCGGAGACGGGTCATGGTCCTCGGGCGCGCTGCCGGTGCGCAGCTGGGCGGCCTGCTCCAGGGCCTGCTCGAAGGCGCCCTTCACCGCCGCTTCATCGGTGCCGCGGGCCACGACTTCAATGGCGCCGCGCAGGCCGTGGCGCAGCTGTACGGAGCTGACGGCGGCCTGGTCGGTGTACAGGTCGCGCTCGAACTCGAAGCAGGGCTGTCCGGTGAGCGGCAGTTGGTAGATCACCGCGCCGGAGCGCCGGTCGACGCCGGCCACGGCGGAGTGCAGCTGCTGGTGCCGGGGTTGCCGCTCCCACAGCACCCCACGGCCGGACCAGCGGGTGCGCTTCTTCGGCATCGCCGCAGGGCGTTCCCTCAGCCCGGGGTAGCCGTGGGCCAGGAGCTCGTTCCACAGGTCCACGATGGCGTGCGCGTCCTCGGAGTTGGTCATGGCGACCTCGATCCCGCCGAGCACCAGCAGGTACACCAGCGGGGCGCTGGTGCTGCTGCGGGACTTCACCGGGACGAGGGCGGCGGCCTTCTCGGCGTTCTCGCGATCGAGGGACGGCAGCACGGAGGTGTAGGTGTCGGCGGTCAGCACGTACGTGGCGTGGCCGAGCACCTCCTGTACGACCTTGAGGTCCGCGCCGGCGCCGAGCAGCAGGGTGGCCGCGAGGTGCCGCAGGTCGTGCAGGCGTACGGGCGGCAGGCCCAGCTTGGTGCACAGCAGCTCGAACCGGTCGGTGAGGTAGTCCGGGTTGATCTCGGCGCCGTCCTCGCGGACGAAGACCTTGTCGGTGACCGGCCACGGCCGTCCGGTTTCGGCCGCGTCGTGGCGGGCCTCGGCCATGCGGTCGCGGTGGTCCCGCAGTTCCTGGAGGGTGTGGCTGTCGAGGGCGAGCGTGCGCTCGCTGTCGGCCTTCGGCTTCTTCCCGACCGGCTTGCCCTTCACCGTGACCACCTGCCAGTCGACGGTGATGACGGCTGCCTCGAGGTTGGCCTTCGGCCACGCGAAGCCGGCGCCCTCGCCACGGCGCAGCCCTCGGAAGATCGCCAGGTGCCAGAACGCGCGCAGCCAGTCGTGCTCGATGCCGTCGAGGAACTGTCCGGCCTGCTCCGGGGTCCACACCATCACCTTCGACGGCTTCTCGCCGGTGCGCCGCCACTCCTCGACGCGCTCCGGCGTCCACAGCAGGGCCTTCGGCCGCTTGCCGCTGGGGAGGTCGACCAGGCTCGCCCAGTTCCGGCTGACCTGGCCCTTCTTGACCGCCGCCGTGAGGGCGGAGCGCAGGGTGGCGCGGATGCGCTGCATGGTCGCCGGGGCGACGATGCGCATCTGGGCGTGGGGCTCGCGCTTGGGTATCTCCGGCGCGGGCACCGGCGGGGGCGGGGCGTTCCTCTTCGGGCGGCCCGGCTTGCGCCCGTACAGGGCCTTCCACTCGGCGTACTCGGCGCGGGCCTTGGCGATCATCGCGAGCTCGTAGGCGATGATGACGTTGCGGGCCTGGATCGCGTCGAACATGTCGGTGATCGGCTCGGCGGTCAGGTCCTCCAGCTTGATGTGGCCGAGCGCGGGGAGCAGGTAGATCCGGATGTGGCTCTCGTACGAGCTGACGGTCGTCGGCTCCAGGGTCTTGCGGTCCTTCAGCCACTTCATCAGGTACTGGGCCACGGTGGTGCGGTGGTCGATCACCTCGCCGCGCTCGACCTTCGCGATGGCCTTCTTCAGGGCGGCCACGGCGGCGTCCTTGTCCGGGTAGCCGCCCTTGCGATCCCGCTTGGGCTTGCCGTCGGCGCCGGGCTTGAGCTTGAGGTAGTACCACCACGTGCCGTGGGCCTTCTTGCCTTTCAGCTTCTGGCAGCGGGAGCCGAGTTCGCGCATCTTCGGCTTTCCGCTGGCGTCCAGCACGGGCTGCCTGTTGTCGTCCAGGACGGGTTCGCGGCAGGTACAGCGGCGGTACACCGACCCGGGGGTGTCGTTCTTCTCGCGCTCGCTCATCTCTCTCAATCAGGCCTCAGGCCCCAGTGGTTGGGGCGGCGGTCACGGCACGTTCACAGTCACCAAAGCCATGCCGGTCAGGGCACAGGCCGGTACGACGGTGGGGAGTTGGCCGCGACCGTACGGTCGGCAGGGGCGTTGGGTCGCGCCGAGGCTGGACGGGGTCAGCCGCGTGGCCGCCGACATGGACGGGCGTGGACCGGGGTGGACGACGAAGAGGCCGGGACGTCGCCGTCGTACGGTCGTCGCCCTGGTACCGCGCGGTCGAAGACGGCCGGCCCAGGCGGCACGCAATCCCCCGGCAAGACCGCCATTCGCGGCCCGCATACGTGCTGACCTGCACGAATGTGGCCTTCGGTGTACCGGCGCAGCCGGTGCGGCACACACGGGAACTGCCCGCACCGGCCGTGGACGGTGGGACGGTAGGGCCCGGCGCGGGCCACAGTGCGGGCATGACGACGAGCCCCGTTCCCGCCCTTCCCGACCCGCAGGTCCAGCCGACGATGACCGTGCCCGAGGCCGGCCGCATCCTCGGCCTTGAGCGCGCCGCCAGCTACAACGCCGCCCGGCGCGGCGACATCCCGACGATCACCGTCGGCCGCCGCATCCTCGTCCCGACCGCGAAGCTGCGCGTCCTGCTGGGCCTCGACCACACCGCCGACACCGCCGCCTGAGCGCTGCCCTCACCCCCGACCGCCATGCCGGACCGCGGACCCGGCACCCCACCTTGGTAGGAGAACACCGGCATGCCCTGGTTCGCCGTCGGCGACAGCACGGACGACCACCCCAAGATCCTCGCCGCGGGCAACGCGGCCACCGGGTTGTGGGTGCGCTGCGGCGCCTACGCGAGCGCCCACCTGACCGACGGGGTGATCCCCAGGGCGGTCGCGGCGAAGAACGGCACCACCACCCAGATCGCCAAGCTGCTCGCCTCCGGGCTGTGGCACGAGGCCGGGCACGCGTGCGCACGCTGCCCTCAGCCCCGGCGCGGCGACTACGTGATGCACGGCTACCTGGACGCCAACCCCAGCCGGGGCCAGGTCCAGGAGCGGCGCCGGCGCGCGGCCGAGAAGAAGCGCCAGCAGCGCAACCCGCGCAACTCGCCGTCGAACGGCGACGATTCCGCCGACGATCCGGGGCCAAACTGTGCCCCGTCCGGCGAGGACTGCGCAGGCCAGCCGCCCGCGTCCCCCAGGGACGTCCCGCGTCCTCGTATGCGCCCGGCCCCTCCCCGCCCCTCCCGCAGGGAGGGGGCTGGTGTGGGTGGGGAAGGTGCAGGTGGGTGGGGGCCGGCAGCGCGCCGCCACCCCCTGCCCGATGGCTTCTGGCCGGACGCCGCGGCGCTGGCGTGGGCGGCGGCCGACGGCCACCTGGACCGCCTCGGCGGCCCA
>NZ_JAHSQD010000889.1 GCF_020103755.1 Streptomyces sp. LS1784 | reverse complement strand
GGGCGGCGGCGCGGAGGCGTCCGGCAGCCCAGCGCCGTGCGGCACGCCGACGTCGACGCCGACGGCGCCCGGGGCCGCGCAGCCGACAGGGCTCGCCCAGGGCGGGGTGCGGATCACCGCCGTCGGCCCCACCTGCTTCGAGTACGAGGTGACCAACCCGAACGGCGAACCGTACGACGTCACCGTGGTGTTCAGCCTCCGCTCGGCGGAGGGGTCCGCGCTGGACAACCTCAGCCGGACCGTCGCCGGGCTCGCCCCCGGGGCCACTGAGAAGGGGAGCGTCGACCTGACCGGGGCCCCGACGCGGCTCGGCGAGCCCGTCTTCCCACCCCGGACCGGCCAGGCACGGCCCGGCACCCGTCCGTCGAAGCCGGAGATCCTCAAGGTCCGCAGCGTGCCCACCGCCGAGGCACCCCGCCCCGACGGCCCCTGCCCGCCCTCCGGCCTGCGGCTGTACGCCGACGAGGGCAGCGCCGCGATGGGTCTGCGCGCGGTCGGCCTGCACCTGCGCAACTGCGGCACCGCCACCGTCACCCTCGACGGCTACCCGCAGGTGCAGCCGCTCGACCTCGACCACCGGCCCCTCGACGGGGTGCGCGTCCTGCGCGGCGGCTCCGAGATCGCCACCGGCACCGGCGCCGACGACCCGCCGCGGAAGTTCGACCTGCGCCCGGGGGAGGGCGCCCGCGCCACCCTGGTGTGGCGCAACACCACCGAGGCCGGCGAGCCGCTCAACGCCCCGTACGTGCGGGTGCGCGCCACCCCCGACGCGGCCCCCGTGATGGTCGTCCCGGAACTCGACCTCGGCACCACCGGACGCCTCGGCGCCGGCGCCTGGACCAGGGAGGACGTGAACGACAAGCCGTCGCCGCCCCCGGCACTGTGACCGCACTGTGATCGGACCGTTGTCCCGTGCCGTAATCATGATCATTATCGTGCGTCGGTATGTCCCACACCGATCCGGCCCAGCGGCCCGACGACGACTCCCGCTGGAACGTCACCCTGGACGAGGACTTCGTCCGCGCGGCCGACATCAAGGAGGAGAACCTCCACCGACCCGCCGGCACCCCGCCCGGCCCCAAGCGGGTCTGGCCGCGCAACCTCGCGCTCGCCCTCACCGCCGCCGCACTGACCGCGGGCGCCTTCACCCTGCTGCGCCCCTCCGGCGAGGAGAGCGGGACCCCGGCCGCCGCGGCCCCGTCCGCTTCGGCTTCCGTTGCCGCTTCCGCTTCCGCCACCGGGTCCCGGGCCTCCGCGGCCCCGGACGGTTCCCTGCTGCCGCTCGACCAGCTGTTCCCCGCCCAGGTGACGGTAGCCGGCGGCGAGGTCTACACCAGGGTCGGATCGACCGTCATGAACTCCTGCGTCGAACCGGACTCGGTCGGCCCGCGGCTGATCGGGCTGATCCGCGCGTCGAAGGGCTGCCTGGGCGAGCAGATCGCCCTGTACACCGACAGCGCCAAGAACCAGTACAACCTCGCCGTCTTCACCATGGCGGACCCCAAGGACACCGTCCACCTGGTCACCACGCTGAGCATGGCCTTCGACGACTACCAGGTCGGCGCCCAGGCCCCGCCGCCCGCCTCGGGCCTGGCCACCCTGCCCCCGGACAGCGGCATGGTGCAGATGTTCTCCGGCGCCGGCCGGGCCATGGTCGCGGGCCTCGGCCAGTGGTCCGACGGCCACGCCACCGACTACCAGACCCTCGTCGACAAGCACCTGAACCCGCTGCAGAAGGCGATCGGCCAGGCCGTCTTCGCCCACGAGTCCGCCCGCTGACCCGCCCCGCACCGCCTGCCGCCCGGTCGACCCGGGCGCCCGGTGCGGGACCCGACGGCCCGGCACGCTCCCCCGTGGCGTGCCGGGCCGTCGGCGCGAGAACGGAACGTGATGTTCCGTCGCGCGGTGTCCCTCGTGGAGGATGCCAGGTCGTCACCCCCGCCGTGTTGGCACCGGGTGGACAGTTCTTGGCATTGCGTCCACTGATCCGGGTTTCCCGCCCGCTCGTGCGCACCAGGTGCTCACGATGCGGGGTTTTCGCGTCCGTCCGCCCCGTTCGCACGGGCTGTCCCGTTCGCAGGGGCCGTCCTGCCCGTACGGCCTACCCGCCCGCGGTCCCGGCCAGGGCCCGGCGGCGGTGCTCGCGGGGGGAGAGGCCGTACGCGGCCTTGAAGGCGCGGCTGAACTCGGCGGCGCGGGGCAGGCCGCAGCGGGTGGCGACGGCGTGGACGGGCAGGGCGCGCAGCGCGGGGTCGGCCAGG
>NZ_JAHSQD010000888.1 GCF_020103755.1 Streptomyces sp. LS1784 | reverse complement strand
CCCGACGGCGCAGCGCACCGCGCGCCGGGCCGGGTCGAGGACGAGCGCGACGGAGGCGGTGGCGCGGGCCGGGCCGCTGCGGCCGGTGGCCTTGAGGAAGACCTGCGGGGCGTGCAGCAGCGGGACGCGCACCCAGGTGAGCAGTTCGCCGGGGCGCACCGGGTCGAGTCCGGTGAGCAGGTGACTGACCGGCACCTCGCGGGTGCCGTCGGCCCTGGCCAGGGTGACGCTGGCCTCCAGCGCGGTGAGCACCGGGAGGGTGTCGCCGGCCGGAGCGGCGCTGACGATGTTCCCGCCGAGGGTGCCGACGTTGCGGACCTGCGGCGGGCCGGCGGTGCGGGCGGCGTCCGCGAGCGCGGGGATGAGCGCGGCGAAGTCGGGGCGGTCCATCCGGGCGTGGGTGAGTCCGGCGCCGAGCACGGCGGTGCCGCCGTCCTCGTAGCGCCAGCCGCGCAGTTCGGTGATCCGGCCGAGGCCGACCAGGGCGGCGGGGCGCAGCCGTCCGGCGTTGACGGCCTCCATCAGGTCGGTGGCTCCGGCCACCGGTACCGCGGCCGGGGCGGCGGCCAGCGCGTCGACGGCCTCGTCGAGGGAGGCCGGCAGCATGATCGTCCGGTTCACCTGGGTCCCACCGTGCTCCACTTGCTCATCGATCGCCTGCCGCCCGCCGGCCTTCGGCCGTGCTGTCCTGCGTCAGCAGCCCGGCCTGGCCCGTAGGGTACGGGCGATCGGGCCGGGTTGGGCAACTCTGGCACACAATGCTCGATGATCATTTCGGGGCCGGTGAACGGGACTGCCCGATTGGGACTGATACCGGGCGGTATCTGCCCCGACCCGCCTCGGGCCAGGGCAGATGTTCATCTGTTCTTGACGTCGGATGACCGCTCAGAAGTTCCCGATGAGTAGGACTAACGGACCGGCGGCGGCCCCTCGATCGGCCGGCCGGCCACCCCGGGCCAACGCTGCCAGGGGTGCGGCCCGCCGGCCGGGCGGTACTCGACACCGAGCGCGTCCAACGCCTTCAGGTGTGTCGTCAGCCGCTGCTCGAAACCGGCGAAGTCCCGCTCAGCCGGCTCGGTGGGCAGCTCGGACCAGGCGACCTCGGCGAAGGCGACCAACCGGGGGAAGGCCCGGTAGTCGATGTCCCGGGCACTGTCCATGAACTCGCTCCACAGGTTGGCCTGGGTGCCGATCACGTGCCGGGCGGCGGCCGCGTCCAGTTGCCTCGGGACCGGCTCGAACCGGTAGACGTCCTCCAGCGTGCGCACGAAGCCGACCGGGATCGGCTCGTCCGGCCCGTCCGCCTGCCGGTGGTCGAAGTAGACGTGCTGCTCGGGGCACATCACCACGTCGTGGCCGGCCTGCGCGGCGGCGATCCCGCCGCCGAAGCCGCGCCAGGAGGAGACCGCGGCGCCCGGAGCGAGGCCGCCCTCCAGGATCTCGTCCCAGCCGATCAGCCGGCGGCCGCGCTCGGCCAGCCAGCGGTCGAAGTGCCGGATGAGGTGGCTCTGCAGTTCGTCCTCGTTGGCCAGGCCCAGCTCGCGTATCCGCGCCTGCGCGGCGGCGCTGTCCTTCCACTGCTCCTTGGGGCACTCGTCGCCGCCGAGGTGGACGAACTCCGAGGGGAAGATCTCCAGGACCTCCTCCAGCACCGCCTCGAAGAAGCGCAGGGTCTCCTCGGAGGCGTTGAGCACGTTGTGGCTCACCCCCCAGTCGGTCCAGACCCCGAGCGCGGCGGTGTCCACCACGTCGGTGTTGCCCAGCTCGGGGTAGGCGGCGACGGCGGCCTGGGTGTGGCCGGGCAGGTCGATCTCCGGGACGACGGTGACCCCGCGGGCGGCCGCGTAGGCGACGATCTCGCGCAGGTCGTCCTGGGTGTAGTAGCCGCCGTGCGGACGGTCGTCGCGGCGCTGCCCGGCCCGATAGCCCACCATCGAGCGATCCCGCCAGGCGCCGCGCCCGGTCAGCCTCGGGTAGCGCTTGATCTCCACCCGCCAGCCCTGGTCGTCGGTCAGGTGCAGGTGCAGCACGTTGAGCTTGTGCGCGGCCAGCAGGTCGACGAAGCGCAGCACGTCCGACTTGGGCAGGAAGTGCCGGGCGACGTCGAGCAGCACGCCGCGCCAGCCGAACCGGGGGGCGTCCGCGATGTCGGCACCGGGCAGCACCCAGCCCTCGCGGCGCAGCGGCGAGCGGCGGTAGGCGTCCGGCCCGAGCAGCTGCCGCAGGGTCTGCGCACCCCACAGCGCGCCGGCCGGGCCGCCC
>NZ_JAHSQD010000887.1:829-2293 GCF_020103755.1 Streptomyces sp. LS1784 | reverse complement strand
GGCGCGGCGCTCGCGGCGGCGGCCGGCCAGTCCCGGACGCTCAAGCTCGGCACCGGCGGCACCGACCAGCTCCCGCCGCTGCCCGTCAACCTGGTCAAGGCGATCGCCTGGCAGGAGAGCGGCTGGCAGTCCGGCATCGTCGCCTGCGACGGCGGGATCGGCACCATGCAGGTCATGCCGAACACCGTCAGCTGGATGAACGGCAAGTTCGGCACCACCTCGGACCCGGCCACCCTCACCGGGAACGTCCAGCTCGGCACCCAGCTGCTCGACTGGCTCGTCGCCTACTACGGCGACTCCTCCTTCGGCGGCAAGTACGAACTCTCCCCCGACCCGGCCACCGGCAAGACGCCGCTGCTCGACCTGGTCGTCTCCGCGTACAACGCGGGCGCGGGCAACGTGCACTACAACGCCGTCACCGACCCGGCCACCGGCGAGGTCGTCGGCAGCCTGTCCATTCCCAACCCGGCGTACGTCGCCAACGTGAAGGCCCTGATGTCCAGCCAGCCATGGAACAAGGCCGGCTGACGCCAGGGCACCACCAAAACACGACAGGGCCCGGGACGCATGACCGCGTCCCGGGCCCTCGGCCTTACGGCCGTACGTCGTCAGCCCCGCGCGGCGGCGACGGCGGCGCCCAGCGCCTCCTTGATCCGGGGGCCGAGGCGGGCGAAGCCCAGCTCCTTCATGGCCGCTCGCAGCAGCTCCTCGTCCGTCCGCTCGACACCGTCGCCGTCCACCCACCGCACGACGGTGAGCAGCTCGTCGGCGGAGTAGGCGGTCACGGGGCGGCCGGGCGTGAAGTCCGGCTTCGCGGGACGGGCGTCGGCCTCCGGCTCGGCGGCGGGAGCCTCGGCAACGGCGGCGGGCTCGGGCTCCGTCTCGACGGCGAGCTCCTCGGCAGCGGCGGCGGGCTCGGGCTCCGTCTCGACGGCGAGCTCCTCGGCCTCGACCACAGGCGCCTCCACGGCAGCCTCGGCCGCAGGCTCCGTCACCTCGACGGCAACAGCCTCGGACCCGGCGACGGGCTCCTCGCCGGCGACCGCCTCGACGACGGGCTCGGGCTCGACCTCGGCAGCGACCTCGACCACCTCGGCCTCAGCCACCTCCGCCTCGACGGCAGGCTCGTCAACCTCAGCCGCAGGCTCCTCGACAGCGGGCTCCGCCACGACGGCCTCAGGCTCGACCTCAGCCACCGGCTCGGCCTCGACCTCGACAGCAAGCTCAGCAACCTCGGCCGCAGGCTCGTCGGCCTCGACCACCGGCTCCGTCACCTCGACGGCAACAGCCTCGGACTCGGCGACGGGCTCCTCGCCGGCGACCTCCTCCGCGACGGTCTCGGGCTCGACCTCGGCAGCGACCTCGACCACCTCGGCCTCAGCCACCTCCGCCTCGACGGCAGGCTCGTCAACCTCAGCCGCAGGCTCCTCGACAGCGGGCTCCGCCACGACGGCCTCAGGCTCG
>NZ_JAHSQD010000887.1:0-819 GCF_020103755.1 Streptomyces sp. LS1784 | reverse complement strand
TCCGCGACGGTCTCGGGCTCGACCTCGGCAGCGACCTCGACCACCTCGGCCTCAGCCACCTCCGCCTCGACGGCAGGCTCGTCAACCTCAGCCGCAGGCTCCTCGACAGCGGGCTCCGCCACGACGGCCTCAGGCTCGACCTCAGCCACCGGCTCGGCCTCGACCTCGACAGCAAGCTCAGCAACCTCGGCCGCAGGCTCGTCGGCCTCGACCATCGGCTCCACGACCGCGACCGGGGCGGCCTCCGGCTCCATCGCCGCCGTCTCGTCCGCAGTCTCCGCCTCCGCCTCGGCCTCGGCCAGAGCGGCGGTCGCAGCGGCCACCAGGTCGTCGGCAGCCGGGGAGGGCGCCGGGAGGGAGACCGCAGCAGCCGGGGTCTCTCCCTCGGCCTGCGCCACCGCCGGCTCGCCGTCAGCGGCACCCGCGTCCGACACCGCCCCGGTCTCAGCCTTGGTCTCGACCTCTGCCTCGGCGGCCGCAGCAGCCTCGTCGGTCTCCTCCGCCGGAGCCGTCACCGGGACCAGGGCCTCCTCGACAAGCCCGTCGCGCTGCCCACCGGCCAGCGCCTGCAGGGCAGCCGCCTCGGCGTCAGCCCGGTCGGCCGACTCCTCGGCACCGGCCTCATCGCCTGCCTCACCATCGGGCTCGACGGCGGTCCCTGCCACGGCCTCGGCCGCCACCTCGGCATCCGGCTCCTCGGCCGCCGTCTGCTCGACGGCGGCGGCCTGCTCCGCCAGCCCGTCCCGCTGCCCGGCCACCAGCGCCTGGCGGGCCGTGTAGGCGGCCTCGGCGGCGCGGCGGTCGGCCTTGGCGACGGCG
>NZ_JAHSQD010000886.1 GCF_020103755.1 Streptomyces sp. LS1784 | reverse complement strand
GGCGGCGGCCGGGCGGGCGGGCACCGAGGTGGCGGCCGTGCCGGCGGAGGACGCCGGGCGCCGCTGGGCCCAGTTGCGGCACCGGCTGCGGATAGGCCTGCCCGGCCCGGAGAACGGGAAGAAAGCCGGTACGGCCCCCGGCGGGGCCTCCGGGAACACGTCGGCCAGCTCACACCCTGCGGCGGGTGACGCCTGACCTACCAGGCGGTAACTTTCCTCCCGGACGCCAGGTCCGCCGTCACCGAGCGAGGAGCCCGCCATGCCCGAAGCCGTCATCGTCAGCGCCGCCCGTTCGCCGATCGGCCGGGCCTTCAAGGGCTCGCTCAAGGACGTCCGCCCGGACGACCTGACCGCCCACATCATCCAGGCCGCCCTGGCCAAGGTGCCGCAGCTCGACCCGCGCGAGATCGACGACCTGATGCTGGGCTGCGGCCTGCCCGGCGGCGAGCAGGGCCACAACCTGGCCCGCATCGTGGCCGTCCAGATGGGCATGGACTACCTGCCCGGCGCCACCATCACCCGCTACTGCTCCTCCTCGCTCCAGACCACGCGGATGGCACTGCACGCGATCAGGGCGGGCGAGGGCGACGTCTTCGTCTCGGCCGGCGTGGAGACCGTCTCGCGCAGCGTGAACGGCACCTCGGACGGCCTGCCGGGCACCATGAACCCGATCTTCGACGAGGCCCAGGCCCGCACCAAGAAGCGCGCGGAGGAGGGTGGCGGCGAGTGGCACGACCCGCGCGAGGACGGCCTGCTGCCGGACGCCTACATCGCGATGGGCCAGACCGCCGAGAACCTGGCCGCGCTCAAGGGCATCACCCGCGCCGAGCAGGACGAGTTCGGCGTCCGCTCGCAGAACCTCGCCGAGGCCGCCATCAAGGCCGGCTTCTGGGAGCGTGAGATCACCCCGGTGACGCTTCCGGACGGGACCGTGGTCAGCACGGACGACGGCCCGCGCGCCGGCGTCACCCTGGAGGGCGTGGCCGGCCTGAAGCCGGTGTTCCGCCCCGACGGCACCGTGACCGCAGGTAACTGCTGCCCGCTGAACGACGGCGCGGCCGCGCTGGTCATCATGTCCGACACCAAGGCCCGCGAGCTGGGCATCACCCCGCTCGCCCGGGTGGTCTCCACCGGTGTCAGCGCGCTCTCCCCCGAGATCATGGGCTACGGCCCGGTCGAGGCTTCCAAGCAGGCGCTCAGGCGGGCCGGCCTGACCATCGACGACATCGACCTGGTCGAGATCAACGAGGCCTTCGCGGCCCAGGTGATCCCGTCCTACCGCGACCTCGGCGTCGACCTGGACAAGCTGAACGTCAACGGCGGCGCGATCGCGGTCGGCCACCCCTTCGGCATGACCGGCGCCCGGATCACCACCACCCTGATCAACTCCCTGCAGTGGCACGACAAGCAGTTCGGCCTGGAGACCATGTGCGTCGGCGGCGGCCAGGGCATGGCGATGGTCATCGAGCGCCTCAGCTGACCCTCCGGTCACCCTCCGAAGGGTCTGGACCACCCATTTGGAGTGACGCTGCGTAATTGAGGGCCGAATCACACCGCAAGGTCGATCCGGCCCTCTTTTCTGTCGTTTTCGGCCCGGAAATCGACACTGCGGAGCGGATCAACTCCACTGCGTAGAACGGCGTTACCTAACAATTTGGGGACAAGGGCGAAAGTTGCGGACGAATTGGACATTCGCCACTGCGGTAACAGCCCCGCATGCGGCAGTGTGGACACGTAACCCCGTTCCGCTCCTCGCTAGGAGTACGTTCCGTGAGCGCCGTCTACACCATCCTGCTGCTGATCCTGATCACCGTGTCGACCGCCGTGCTGCTCCACCTCCGGGGACTGTCCCGCCGGCTGGACGCGCAGGCCGCGGCCCAGGCCGCGCCCACGCCGGTGGACGAGGCCGCGATACGCCGGGCCGTCACCGAGGCGCTCGCCGCCGACCGCGAGCGGGAGATCACCGAGGCCCGGGCGTTCTGGGCCGAGCAGGAGGCCCGCGCGGCCGAGGACGCGCCGCTGTTCGACTCCCCGTTCTCCGGCACGTTCTCCGGCACCGACGAGTGGCCGCTCTTCTTCCCCCGCCCCACCGGCCCGCAGGACGCCGCCGACAACGCCGGGACGATGGACCCGGAGTTCGGCGAGGCGCTGCGCTCCGCGCTGGAGGACCTGATCAACGAGGGCGGCACCGTCCCCGCCGAGCCCGGCGCCGAGGGCGGCGTGCCGCTGCGCCCCGGCCACCCGGTCGGCGAGACCGCCAAGGACGCCCGGGCCCGCCGCGAGGCC
>NZ_JAHSQD010000885.1 GCF_020103755.1 Streptomyces sp. LS1784 | reverse complement strand
CGGACGCCCCGGTCGCGGCGGTGCCGCGGCCGGGGCGGCCCGATGCCCCCACGGGTGCGGGGCGTGCGGGGGTCACGGAAGCCGCACCACCGTCTCGCCCTCGGCGGTGTCGATGTGCACCGCCGAGATGCGGGGCCCGGCCGCGGGGTCGACGACGACGTCGAGCGCAGCGAGTCCGGGCCACCGGTCCGCCCAGTCCCGCTCCTGCTCCCGCGCCCGGCCCGCCTCAAGGCGCCGCAGCGACGTCGGGCACACCCGGTGCCCGGCCGCCTTGAGATCGCCCGGCACCCGGGCCGCGCGCGCCGCCGTGTCGCCGTAGCTCAGGAAGAACGGCAGCACCCGGCTGCGCCACGACAGGTCGAACGCCGCCTCCGCCCACGGCACACGCACACCGTCGGCCCGGACCGACTCGCCGCGGAAGAGGTCCGGATCCGCTCCGGTCACGGTCTCCACCTCGCGTGCGGTGGACTCGATGTCGTCGGTCAGCGCCGCCCAGTTGAGGAAGTCCGGCCCGTCCGCGGTCCGTTCCAGGAACAGCCGACCGAAGTCCTCGCTCGCCAGCTGCCGTTCGTCGTGGGTGACGAGCAGTTCCAGATACTGCACGTCGGGCGTGTCGAAGGGCACCACCCAGCTCGCCGTGCCGTCCGGGTTGGGGCTGCCGTCGGTGATGCCGAACCCGTACTGGTCCCACAGCAGTTCGCGCAGCGGCTCGATGGTCCGCGCGCCCAGGATCACATGGTCGATGCGCATCAGGAGGCACCGCCCAGGGCGTGCGAGGGGCACATGCTGTACGGCAGGGCGTTCCAGTCGTCACCGACCAGGCCGGCCGCCATGCCCTTGCCGGTGGCGCGCGCCGAGAGCAGCCCGTGCCCGGCGTGGCCGGCCGACAGGAAGATCCGCTCGTGGCCGGGCAGTGCGCCCGCCAGCGGCCGTCCGGTGCCGGACACCGGACGCAGCCCGGCCCGCAGCTCCACGGGCACCGACTCCGCGAGCCCCGGCATGACGGTCGTGGCGAAGCGCAGCAGATGCGCGATGCCCTGGGTGGTCACGTGCTCGGCGAAACCCGTGTCCTCCTCCGTCGCACCGACGATCACGTCGTCACCGACGCCGGGCGCGAGGTAGTACGCGGACGACAGGATGCAGTTCAGCTCCTCGTCGGTGCGCAGCACCGCCATCTGCCCGCGCTGCGGCCGGACTCCGGTCGCCTCGGCCAGGCCCTTGCCCGAGCTCCAGGCGCCGGCGGTGATCACCACCCGGTCCGCGCGGAGCGTCCCGTCGGAGGTCACCACCGAGACGGACGCGCCCTCCTCGCGCACCTCCCGCACCGTGACGCCCTGCCGCCAGTCGACGCCCCGGGCCACGCACCGGCGCCGTACGGCGTCCAGGTAGCGGCGGCCGTCGATCATCAGCCCGTCCGGGTCGAGGAGGTAGCGCCTGCTGGTCGGCAGCTTGAGCCCGGGCGTGGCCTGCGCGAGGGCGTCGCCCTCCACCCAGTCGCCGACGCCGAGGCCGCCCAGCACGTCGCCGTGGGCCTCCACGTCCGACTCGCGCAGGGCGCGCAGGATGGGCCTGGCCACGCTGAACGCGCCGTACTCCGGCTCCAGCCGGGCGACATCGGCGTCCAGGTCCCGCTTGGCCGTCCGCAGCCAGTCGTAGAACTCCCGGTCGGTGAGGTAGCGCAGCGAGGGAACCGCCACGCCCGCCGCGCGGTTGGTCGAGTGCCCGGGTTCGGCACCGGAGTCGAGGACGCGGACCGACGCCCCGCTGTCGCTCAACTCCTCGGCGAGGCAGGCACCGACGATCCCTCCGCCGATGAGCGTGAAGTCAGGGGTTGATGACGGTGACGACGGCATGTCCTGCACCTTCCATTTCGGCCGCGCCGGCGAGTACCAGCGAGCGGGTGGTCACGTCGCTGTCGCTGTGGACAGCCATGGGTGGGCCGGCCAGGCCGCGGGCCTGGCGCAGCAGATGGACGGGTTTGCCCTTCAGGGCGAGGCGGAACCAGCGGCCGGGCCGGTCCGCGACCCTGGCCAGGCACTGGAGCCGGACGGTGCCGTCGCCGTGGTAGCGCTGGAGGCCCTCCACGCACCAGACGAGTTCCACCGCGTCCGGGGGCACCTCGGCCCGGGGACCGTCGAGTTCGAGCCGGGCCAGCGGCGGCGGGCCGAACCCGTCGGTGTCGTGGTCCCACACGGCCCGGCCGGGCGCGATGCCCTCGGCGAGCGGGAGCGGCGGACGGATCCGGCCGCCGTCCACCAGGACGGTGGGCAGCGCCGGGTCGCCCCGG
>NZ_JAHSQD010000884.1 GCF_020103755.1 Streptomyces sp. LS1784 | reverse complement strand
GCCCGGCCGCCGACCGGGCCCGGCCGCCCCGGTCGGCACTGCTGACGCATGCCGTGGTCCGGCGCGGGCCGCCGGCGTTCGCCCTCGCCTGCTGACGCGCCCGCCGCACTCTCATCCCACCCCGGCTGCCTCCGGCCGCCGGAACGCTCGCGACGGGCAGGTCGCCCTGCCGTACGGCCGCACCTTGCGCCGTCGTGCCGTCAGGGTGCGGGCCCGCGTCCGCCGCCGCACCTCCCCAGGGGTCCGGCGTGCCGCGCGGCTACCCATGGACGCCCACGGTGCCGCGCTGCGCGGCGCCGTTCCCCGCCTTCCCCTCGGGACCTTCCCATGCCTGACTTCGACGGCGCACCGGCTCCGGCCGGCGCCACCGTCCCACCGTTCCCGCTCCTCCGGGCGCGCCGGCCGCTCCTACCGTTCGACGGCCCGCGAACCGTCCGGGGCACGGCTTCCCGGCCGGTCCTCGCCCAGCCGGGCCAGCAGCCGGGCCGACCACTCGGGCGAGGGCCCGTCGGCGGCGCCCGCCCCCACCCGACCGCACAGCCGTTCGGCCCGGGCCAGCCACTCCCGGCAGCCGGCACAGCGCGCGACGTGCTTGTCCAGCCGGACCTCCGGCAGACGGCTCGGTTCGCCGTCGAGCCGGGCGGACAGAGCGATACGGAACTGCGCGCATCTCATATGCCCATCGTCCCGCACGGCCATACCGCCGGGAGCTGCCGGGTGGGGGGCCGCCGTGGATGACGAACAGCTCACCGCACTGGCCCTGACCGCCCGCTCGGGGCGGGCGGCCGACGTCGAGGCCTTCGTCCGGGCGACCCAGCGGGACGTCTGGCGCTTCGTCGCCCACCTGACCGACGTGCAGTCCGCCGATGACCTCGCGCAGGAGACCTTCCTGCGCGCGCTGCGCGGCCTGCCCGCGTTCGCCGGGCGCTCCTCGGCCCGCACCTGGCTGCTGTCGATCGCCCGGCGCACGGTGATCGACCGGTACCGGATGGCCGCCGCCCGGCCGCGCTGCGCGGCACTGCCGGACTGGCAGGAGGCGGCAGAGCGGCAGGGCGGCGCAGCTCCGGCCGGGTTCGAGGACGGCGTCGCGCTCGGCGACCTGCTCGACCGGGTGCCCGCCCAGCGGCGGGAGGCCTTCGTGCTGACACAGGTGGTCGGCCTGAGCTACGCCGAGGCCGCCGAGGTCGCCGGCTGCCCTGTCGGAACCGTCCGCTCCCGGGTCGCCCGGGCTCGGGAGGAACTGGTGGCACGCCTGCGCGCCGCGGAGACCGGGGAACTCGCGACCGCCTGCTGAGTGGCGGACGGGCGGCGGCGGACGGCTGACGGCGGACAGATGACGGCGAACAGATGACAGATTTCGAAATCTGTCATCTGTTCGTTGAAAGTTGTCGGCTGACGGCTGCCGGCCGACAACCGTTCGCCGTGTGCGCCACCGCATCCAGCCCCGGCCCCGACCCCGGCCCCGCACAGCACAGCACGGCACAGCACAGCACAGCACAGCACCGGGAAGAAATCCCCCAGGTGTTCGGAACCAGAACCCCCTCGCCCCCGACTGCTGTACCGGACCCCGCCGCCGAGGCGGCGTCCGGTCCGGCAGTACGGGAGACGGAGGGACTTCATGGCAGCACAACGGACCCCGAACGCTCCATTCCTGACGGGGAGTCAGGCTCAGCAACCGGTCGACCGCTGGAGCCTGGTCATAGCCGCCGGCCTCCTGTCGTTCGTCGCGATGCTCGACATGAACGTGGTCAACCTCGCGCTCACCGACATCTCGGCCGGACTGCACGTCTCCCCCGGAGTCGCCCAGTGGGCCGTCCTCGGCTACCAACTCCCGCTCGTCGCCCTGCTGTTGCCCGCCGGACGATGGCTGGACCAGGTCGGCACCCGCTCGGCCCTGCTGCTCGCGGTCGGGTGCTTCGCCCTGTGCAGCGTGCTGGCCGCCTGTGCCCCGTGGGCCGGCTGGCTGATCGCGGCCCGGCTGTTCCAGGGCGCCTTCGGGGCGGTGCTCTTCGTCCTGATGCCGGTACTCGCCGCCACCTCCGTCCGGCCCGAGCTGCGCGGCCGGGCGATGAGCGTACCCGCGACGCTCGGTCCGCTCGGCGCCGTCACCGGGCCGGTGGTCGGTGGTCTGCTGCTGGACCACCTGGGCTGGCGGGCGATCTTCCTCGTCAAGCTGCCGGTCTGTCTGGCCGCCGTCCTGATCGTGCGGCGCCACGCCCCGCGCCGGGGCGGGCTGCGACCGCCCGACCGGGCCTCGCTCGGCGACGCCGCGCTGATCGGCGCCGCCGTG
>NZ_JAHSQD010000883.1 GCF_020103755.1 Streptomyces sp. LS1784 | reverse complement strand
CACCGGGTCGTAGCCGCGTCGCCACCGCCGCCGGACCCGGCGGTCGGCCGCCCGGCCCGGCCCCGACCAGGGATCGGGGTAGAGGTGGTCCGCGTCGAGTCCGCTCGGGTACGGGCGCAGCTCCAGCGGCAACCCCTCCCCGGCCGGGACGTCACGGCCCCAGCCCGGGCCCGCGGTGTCCGGCTCGAACCGGGCCTCGGCGGCGGCGAGTTGCCGCTCCTTGGCGGTCGGCTCGTGCACGGCGGCGGACCGGACGAAGGCCTCATCGAAGACCACGGTGGCGAACTCGTCGTCCGCACCACCGTGGTCGGCGCCGTCGGGGTACGGGAAGCCCCCCACATCCTCAGCCACGGATTCAGCGTATTACCGGCCGGGCGATTTGTCTGTGGCTCCCGGCAGTTGGTCCGTCACACGTGTGACGGCCGCCCCGCGCACCGCGTTCAGCGGGCGTCCGCGCCCCCGCCGACGGTCTGCGTGGACTCGCCCCGGACGTGCCCGTCACCAGTGACGATGTACTTGGTGCTGGTCAGCTCGGGCAGGCCCATCGGGCCGCGGGCGTGCAGCTTCTGGGTGGAGATGCCGATCTCCGCGCCGAAGCCGAACTCGCCGCCGTCGGTGAAGCGGGTGGAGGCGTTGACGGCCACCGTGGTGGAGTCCACCAACCTGGTGAAGCGGCGGGCGGCGGCCTGCGAGGTGGTGACGATCGCCTCGGTGTGACCGGAGGACCAGCGGCGGATGTGCTCGACGGCGGCGTCCAGCGAGGGCACCACGGCGGCGGCCAGGTCCAGCGAGAGGTACTCGGCACCCCAGTCCTCGTCGGTGGCCGGCACCACGGTGGCCGGACCGCCCTCTGCGGCCTTCCGCACCGCCTCGTCGCCGTGCACGGTCACCCCGGCCTCGGCGAGCGCCGCCAGCGCGAGCGGCAGGAAGGCGTCCGCGACGTCCTGGTGGACCAGCAGCGTCTCGGCCGCGTTGCAGACGCTGACCCGCTGCGCCTTGGAGTTCAGCAGGATGCCGACGGCCATCGCCAGGTCGGTCTCGGCGTCCACGTAGACGTGGCAGTTGCCGGTGCCGGTCTCGATCACCGGGACGGTCGAGCCCTCGACCACGGTGCGGATCAGCGAGGCGCCGCCGCGCGGGATCAGCACGTCCACGTAGCCGCGGGCCCGCATCAGCTCCTGCACCGAGTCCCGGCTCTCCCCCGGCACCAGCTGGACCGCGTCGGCGGGCAGCCCGGCCGCGGCGACGGCGTCGCGCACCACGGCGACCAGCGCGGTGTTGGAGCGGTAGGCCGACGCGGAGCCGCGCAGCAGCACCGCGTTGCCGGACTTGAGGCAGAGCGCGGCGGCGTCCGCGGTGACGTTCGGGCGGGCCTCGTAGATGATGCCGACCACACCGAGCGGCACCCGGACCTGCCGCACGTCCAGGCCGTTGGGCAGGGTGTAGCCGCGCACCACCTCGCCGACCGGGTCGGGCAGGCCGGCCACGTCGCGCACGTCGGAGGCGATCGCGGCGATCCGCTCGTCGGTCAGGGTCAGCCGGTCGATCACCGACTCGGCGGTGCCCGCCGCCCGGGCCCGCTCCACGTCCTCGGCGTTGGCCGCGACGATCTCGGCGCTGCGGGCCACCAGGGCGTCCGCGACCGCCAGCAGCGCGGCGTCCTTCGCACCGCGCGGCAGCGGGGCGAGCACGGCGGCGGCCTCCCTGGCTCGGCGCGCTACGGCGAGGACGGGGCTGTCGGCGGTGGCGAGGTCGCTGGTCATGCCGCCAAGGGTAGCGACTGCGCCCGTCCCGCCCGGACGGCATTTCGCCCGGTGAGACGCCACCCCGGACGATCCCGGCCCGGCAGGACGGCTCAGTACGGGTGCACGCCGCCCAGGTGCGGCGGCGGATCGCCGAAGCCCTCCGCCACCCGTTTGTGGTACGTCGCCCGGTCGACCACCTCCAGCCCGACGATCTCCCAGGGCGGCAGGTTCGCGGTGACCTTGTGCTCGCCCCACAGCCTCAGCGCGATGGCCGCCGCGTCGTGCAGGTCCCGGGCCTGTTCCCAGTAGCGGATCTCTGCGTGGTCGGCCGCGTAGCGGGCGGTCAGGAAGAACGCGTGGTCGTGTGCCAGCTGCTCCAGTGAGGCGCGCAGCGAGGACAGCGGGGTGACCTGCCCGGCCACGCTCAGCACCACGTGCCACAGCCGCGCCTGCTCGGGCACGGTGGGCGGCTGGGCCGCCCGGTCGCGTTCGGGCCGCAGCCTGCGCACCCCGCCGGGCCTCTGCGACGGCGGACCGGCCGGCTCG
>NZ_JAHSQD010000882.1 GCF_020103755.1 Streptomyces sp. LS1784 | reverse complement strand
GGCGGCCCGGGCCGCCACCGCTAGGGTCGGCGAAGGCGTGCGAGGGCGGGCCCTCCGCCGGGCCGGGGAGGGAGTCGGCGCCGCGACCGGGGGCGTCACCGGCTCCGCTGCGGAGGTTCCATGAGCGCTTCGTCCACCGCGCCGCCCCGGGCGCAGGATCGCACCCGGGCGCGGGTCCGGCAGGGCAGCACGCTGCTGCGCTGGCTGTTCACCACGGACCACAAGGTCATCGGGAACCTCTACCTGGCGACGGCCTTCGGCTTCTTCCTGGTCGGGGGCGTGCTCGCGCTGCTGATGCGGGCCCAGCTGTTGGGGCCGGACACCGGGCTGCTGTCGAACGAGCGGTACAACCAGCTGTTCACCATGCACGGCACGATCATGCTGCTGCTGTTCGCCACCCCGACCTTCGCCGGGTTCGCCAACGCGATCATGCCCCTGCAGATCGGCTCGCCGGACGTGGCCTTCCCCCGGCTGAACGCCTTCACCTACTGGGCCTTCCTGCTGGGCGGGCTGATGGTGCTGAGCGGCTTCCTCACCACCCAGGGCGCGCCCTCGTTCGGTTGGTTCGCGTACGCGCCGCTGAACGGTCCGCTGTTCTCGCCCGGGGCGGGCGGGGACCTCTGGGCGTTCGGGCTGGTGGTGGCCGGCCTGGGCACCATCCTGGGGTCGGTCAACTTCGTCACCACCATCACCTGCCTGCGGGCGCCGGGCATGACGCTGTTCCGGATGCCGATCTTCACCTGGAACGTGCTGTTCACCTCCGTCATGGTGCTGCTGGCCTTCCCGGTGCTGACCGCCGCGCTGCTCTGCCTGGAGGCGGACCGCAAGTTCGGCGCGCACGCCTTCGACGCGGCCAACGGCGGGGCGCTGCTGTGGCAGCACCTGTTCTGGTTCTTCGGCCACCCCGAGGTCTACATCGTCGCGGTTCCGTTCTTCGGCATCGTCAGCGAGATCATCCCGGTGTTCAGCCGCAAGCCGCTGTTCGGCTACTACGGGATGATCGGTGCGACCATCGCCATCACCGCGCTGTCCATGTCGGTGTGGGCGCATCACATGTTCGCCACCGGCCAGGTGCTGCTGCCGTTCTTCTCGATGATGTCCTTCCTGATCGCGGTGCCCACCGGGGTGAAGTTCTTCAACTGGGTCGGGACGATGTGGAACGGCTCGCTGTCCTTCGAGACCCCGATGCTCTGGTCGATCGGCTTCCTGGTGACCTTCCTGTTCGGCGGGCTGAGCGGGGTGCTGCTGGCCGCGCCGCCGATCGACTTCCACGTCACCGACAGCTACTTCGTGGTGGCCCACCTGCACTACGTGCTGTTCGGGACGGTCGTCTTCGCCACCTTCGGGGGCTTCTACTTCTGGTGGCCGAAGCTCACCGGGAAGATGCTCGACGAGAAGCTGGGGAAGGTGCACTTCTGGATCCTGTTCGTGGGGTTCCAGACCACCTTCCTGGTGATGCACTGGCTGGGCGCCCAGGGGATGCCGCGCCGCTATGCGAGCTACCTGGCCGTGGACGACTTCACGACGCTGAACGTGTGCGCCTCGATCGGCTCGTTCCTGCTCGGGGTCTCCAACCTGCCGTTCTTCTACAACGTCTGGACCACCACCCGGCACGGCACCCGGGTCACCGAGGACGATCCGTGGGGCTGGGGCCGGTCACTGGAGTGGGCCACCTCCAGCCCCCCGCCGCAGCACAACTTCCACGCGCTGCCCAGGATCCGCTCCGAGTCCCCGGCCTTCGACCTGCACCATCCGGAGGTGCCCACGGACGAGCCGTCGAACGGCACCTCCGGGCAGCCGTCCGGCCGTACCGGGGAGCGGGGGAGCGGGCGGTGAAGGCGGAGGGGTGGCTGTTCGCCGTCATGACGGTATTCTTCGCGGTGACCGGGCTGGTCTACGGCTTCTGGGCCCGGGAGCCGGCCGGCAAGGCGATCCTGACGGTGGCGTTCCTGATGTCCGGCCTGGTCGCGCTGTTCTGGTTCGTCCAGCACCAGCGGCTGGGCGGCGGCCGGGCGCAGGACCGCAAGGAGGCCGAGATCGCGGAGGCCGCCGGGCCGGTGGGGTTCTTCCCGGCCCGCAGCGGCTACCCGGTCCTCGCGGCGGTCGGCGTGACGGTCTTCGCGCTGGGGCTGGTCTTCGCCCGGTGGCTGATCGTCCTCGGCGCGCTGGTGCTCGCGCTCGCCGTCGCCGGCTTCATCTTCCAGTACCGCGACCACGACGCGGGCTGAGGCGGCGCAGCAGCCGCCGGAGCGGGCCGCCCCGGGACGGCCCGGGTGCCCGGACGGCCGGGGGA
>NZ_JAHSQD010000881.1 GCF_020103755.1 Streptomyces sp. LS1784 | reverse complement strand
GTCCCCGGCGCCGCCGCCCCGGGGGCGGCGCCGGTCGGGGCGGCGGTGGGGGCGGAGTCGCCGTTCTCGGGGCCGCAGGCGGAGACCAGGACGGCGCCGACGCTGACCATCAGCGCGATCGCCGCGGTGGTGCCGAACCGGTTCCGCACGGAGCTGTTGTGCACGGACATCTTCCACGTCCCCCTCGGGTGCTGTTCGCTTCCGACGAGGAGCCTCCCAGGACGAGGTCAGCGGCGGATGCGTGCCGCGTCACAGCCGTGGAACAGCGCGGGCGCGCCGTGGCCCCGCGGGGGTGTCGTTCAGAGGCCGAGTTCGGTGAGGCCGGGGTGGTCGTCGGGGCGACGGCCGAGCGGCCAGTGGAACAGCCGCTCCTCGGCGCTGATCGGCAGGTCGTTGATGGAGGCGTACCGGCGGGCCATCAGGCCGTTCCGGTCGAACTCCCAGTTCTCGTTGCCGTAGCAGCGGTACCAGTGGCCGGCGTCGTCGTGACACTCGTAGGCGAAGCGGACGGCGATGCGGTCGCCGCCGTACGCCCAGAGTTCCTTGATCAGGCGGTAGTCCAGCTCGCGCTGCCACTTGCGGGTGAGGAAGTCGGCGATCCGCTCGCGGCCGGTGAGGAACTCGGAGCGGTTGCGCCAGCGGCTGTCCGGCGTGTAGGCGAGGGCGACCCGTTGGGGGTCGCGGGTGTTCCAGGCGTCCTCGGCGGCCCGGACCTTTCGGCGGGCGGTCTCCTCGGTGAACGGGGGCAGGGGAGGGCGCTGCTCGGTGCCGGTCTCGGGCATGGTGCTCCTCGGAATGGGTGTTCCGCCGATGAGAACGATCGTTCTCGCTGTTCTGGTTACGATAGGAGAACCATCGTTCTCACGCAAAGGGCACGGCAGATGGAGCAGGAAGACCCGCGGGCCCGGATCCTCGACGCGGCCGAGGAACTGTTCTACGGGCAGGGCATCCAGGCCGTCGGCATGGACGCCGTCCGGGCCGCCTCCGGCGTGACCATGCGCCGCCTCTACCAGCACTTCCCGTCCAAGGGCGAGCTCGTCGAGGCCTACCTGCTGCGCCGCGACGGTCGCTGGCGGGCGAGCCTCGCCGTGTACGTCTCGCGCACCGGGGGCTGCCCGCAGGACCAGCTGCTCGCGGTCTTCGACTGGCTCGGCCGGTGGTTCGCCGAACCCGGCTTCCGGGGCTGCGCCTTCGTCAACTCACTCGGTGAACTGGGTGCCGTCAGCCCCGCGGTGGTGGCCGCTGCCCGGCACCACAAGGCGGAGTTCGGCGGCTACCTCGCGGGCCTGGCCGAGGCCGCCGGTGCCCCGCCCGCCACGGCCGTCCACCTGACCCTGCTGGCCGAGGGGGCGATCACCAGCGCGGCCGTCCACGGCGACCCGACGGCCGCCGCCGATGCCAAGGAGGCCGCCCGGTTGCTTCTCGACGCGACGGCGCGGGCCCGGTAGCCCGGGGGCGGCGCGCCCCTCGCTCCGGTCAACCACCCTGTGTCAGGCCGCCGTTGCTCATCAGCAGCTGCCCGTTGACCGCGAAGTGCCGGTCGAAGCTCTCGACCGTGGTGTCCAGCAGACCGGAGTCGACGGATTCGCGGTGGCACAGCACCAGCGCGGTGACCGGGCCGAGCCTCTGCCCGGCCTCGGCGAAGACCCGTGCGGGTGCCTGCGGATCGGCCAGGTCGGCCTCGATCGGGAGCGCGCGGGCACCGTGCTCGCGCAGACCCCGGGCGATGTTCGTCGCCGCGGCCTCCTCGGCGCCCCAGGCCATCCGTCGGTCGTAGGCGGTCCAGTAGGTGAAGGAGAGGTCCCACCCGGAGGCCGCCGGCCCCCCGGCGATCCCGGCGCCGATGCCGACCGTCCGGCCCACCCCCGTGACCAGGGCCACCGGGCGGGGGAGTTGCGGCTTCGGGCGGTCCCGATGGGGCGTCATGAGGTGCGATCGTCGCGGGCCGAACCGTCCCGGGCAAGTGCTTTTCGGCCGAACGCGCGTTTATCGCCCGTTGATCACCGTCTCCTAGCCTCGGGCGTATGGACGAGAGAACGGTCGAACGGCCGGGGGCGCTGCCCGAGGGACGGATGACGGAGCAGGACGCCGAGCGGTTCCGGCAGCTGCTGGCACGGCTGGAGGACTCATTGGCGGTGGACCGGAAGGTGGCGGGGCGCAATGCCTGAGTGCGCCGGGCTGCGCCCGGTGGCGGTGCTGCCGGTGGCGGTCCTGCCGCTCTGGCGGCGGGCCGAGGCCGAGGGCCACCGGAACGCGGACCGGCCCGGGGTGCTGCGGGGGCACCCCGGGCCGGTGGGCGGG
>NZ_JAHSQD010000880.1 GCF_020103755.1 Streptomyces sp. LS1784 | reverse complement strand
GTAGATCTCCTTGCCGTCCGTGTTGTAGGCGTGGACGTAGGGGGCCGGGGGGAAGGAGTTCCCGTTGTGGCCGGTGGAGATGGCCGCCGTGTAGACGAACGCGCCGCCTGCCATGACGGTCGGGTACTGCGTCGGGTCGTCGCCGTAGCTGATGGTGACCTTGGCGACCTCGGGTGTGTAGTGCCCGGCGCCCAGCGAGAGGAACTGCCCGGCACCGGCCGGCGTGCTGAAGCTGTCGAAGTACTCGATCAGGTGACCGGTGCCCCACAGGCGATCGTTGATGAACGTCGCAGGGGAGGACATGCTGTTGCCCTTGTCGCCCTTCGACTCGCATTGCACGTACTGGTTGGCGGAGTTGACGGCGATGACCACGCCGTCGGTGTCCGGCGAGGCGACGGGAGCGCGGACCGCGATCACCGCGTGGTACTGCGACGCGTCGGAACCCAGGCAGGAGGCCAGGATCTCGGCGACGGCCCCGGCCTCGATCGGGGCTGTCGTCGTGCTGGTGACGGAGAAAGCGGCCGGGGTGGCAGGCACACGGGTAACGGACGAGCCGCTGCCGGAGACCACCGGGGCGCCGGCCGAGTCGGCGCCGGAGGCCGTGGCGGTGGGCGCACCGGAGGGCTTGCCGTGGGACGTGGGGGTGGGCGTGGAGGTGCCGGTTGCGGCAGTGGCCATTCCCCCCGCGGTCGCGATGGCTGCGGCGGTGACGGTGGCGGCGATGAGCATGATCGGGCGGATACGCATGAATCCGTGTCCTTTCCTGCGGGCGTCCGGTTGATGCCCGCGCCCCTGTACGCCTCCCGACGCCCGGCAGGTCGCATCCCGCACACGTGATCCAGGTCATAGGCCGTGGGTGCGACCCTGGGACGGCGCTCGTGCGTACAGGGCGGGACGCTTCACTCAGGACGCACAGCTCCACCGCCGTAGCCGAGGAGTGTCTCCTCGCGAGCCGCCTGTGCCGCGAGCTGACGGACAGCCCCGGAGGAGAGGCCCTTGATGACGCCACAGGAGTTCGACGCGTTCTACGCGGCGTCCTTCTCCCGCCTGACCGGGCAGCTCTACGCGATAACCGGCAACTGGTCCGAAGCACAGGACGTGGTCCAGGAGGCCTTCATCCGCGCGTGGGACCGAAGGCGCACCTTCGACCCGAACAGCGCCCCGGAGGCATGGATCCGGACCACCGCCCGGCGGCTGGCCCTCTCCCGCTGGCGACGTCTGGCCCGGGGCCTGCACTTAGCCGGCCGCCACCACCGCCAAGAACCACCCACCGTCGAGCCGCCCACCGAGGAGCACCTGATGCTGGTCACCGCGCTCCGCGAGCTGCCCGAGGCACAGCGGAGCGCCCTGGTCCTGCACCACATGTGCGACCTCTCCGTCGAGCAGGTCGCGGCCGAGACCGGCGCCAGCGTCAGCGCCGTCAAGAGCCGCCTCGCCCGCGGCCGGGCCGCGCTCGCGGCCAGACTCGCCGACCAGACCCCGACCAGCGAGGAAGGAAAACTCCGTGTCTGACCCCACCCACGACAGCCTCGCCAACCGGCTGCGGCTGCTCGGCACGCAGATGCCCGCACCGACCCTGCCCGCTGCGGAGATCCGCCGACGCGCCGACCAGCGCCGCCACCGCCGGCACGCCCTCGGCGCGACCGCGGCCTGCACCGCAGCAGCCCTGTGCCTGGCTCTCCCGTCCGTGCTGCACTCACCGGGACCACAACACTCACCGGGACCACAACAAGGAGCAGCCACCACAGACACCCCCTCCGTGCCGGCTTCCCCCCACCCCCCGGCCGCTTTCTCCGTCACCAGCACGACGACAGCCCCGATCGAGGCCGGGGCCGTCGCCGAGATCCTGGCCTCCTGCCTGGGTTCCGACGCGTCGCAGTACCACGCGGTGATCGCGGTCCGCGCTCCCGTCGCCTCGCCGGACACCGACGGCGTGGTCATCGCCGTCAACTCCGCCAACCAGTACGTGCAATGCGAGTGGAAGGGCGACAAGGGCAACAGCATGTCCTCCCCTGCGACGTTCATCAACGATCGCCTGTGGGGCACCGGTCACCTGATCGAGTACTTCGACAGCTTCAGCACGCCGGCCGGTGCCGGGCAGTTCCTCTCGCTGGGCGCCGGGCACTACACACCCGAGGTCGCCAAGGTCACCATCAGCTACGGCGACGACCCGACGCAGTACCCGGCCGTCATGGCAGGCGGCGCGTTCGTCTACACGGCGGCCATCTCCACCGGCCACAACGGGAACTCCTTCCCCCCGGCCCCCTACGTCCACGCCTACAACACGGACGGCAAGGAGATCTAC
>NZ_JAHSQD010000088.1 GCF_020103755.1 Streptomyces sp. LS1784 | reverse complement strand
CCTGCAACGCGTCCAGCGCCTCCTGCGGGAACCGCCCCTGCTCGTCCACCTCCGCCGCGAACGGAGCGATCTTCGCCTCGGCCAGCGAACGCACCGCCTCACGGAGCATCCCGTGCTCCTCGGAGATGCGGAAGAGATCGAAGTCAGCCGCCCCTGCGCTGCCCGCCATGATGCCTGCCTCGTCGTTCAGTGACCGACGCCCGAGCGAGGTCCGATCGACGCCCGGTCCGCGTCGAATCCGCGGTTAACTACCGTTCAGTAGAGATCCTAGGGCGCCGACCTGCGGCTGCCTAGCGTCCCGTGCGTGCAGGTGATCCCGGAGCGCCCTCCGCGGACGGATAGCATCGGGGCATCCGTACTGGTCGCGTCCGCATCCAAGGAGAACCCGTGACCCTCCGCATCTCCGTGATCGGCACCGGCTACCTCGGCGCCACGCACGCCGCCGCGATGGCCGAGTTCGGCTTCGAGGTGCTGGGTCTGGACATCGACCCCGACAAGATCGCCATGCTGACCGCCGGCCGCGTTCCGATGTACGAGCCGGGGCTGTCCGAACTGCTCCTCAAGCACGTGGCCGGGCACGAGGGTTCGACCGGGCGGCTGCGCTTCACCACCTCCGCCCAGGAGGCCGCCGAGTTCGGCGACGTGCACTTCGTCTGCGTCAACACGCCGCAGCGCAAGGGCGAGTTCGCGGCCGACATGTCGTACGTCGACACCGCGATCGACGAGCTCGCACCGCACCTGACCCGCCCCGCCCTGGTGGTCGGCAAGTCCACCGTCCCGGTCGGCTCGGCGGCCCGGCTGGCCGAGCGACTGGCCGCGCTGGCGCCGGTCGGCGAGGGCGCCGAACTCGCCTGGAACCCGGAGTTCCTGCGTGAGGGCTTCGCCGTGCAGGACACCCTGCGGCCGGACCGGATCGTGGTCGGCGCCCAGAGCGAGCGGGCCGAGCGGTTGCTGCGCGAGGTGTACGCGGAGCCGATCGCGGCCGGGGTGCCGTTCATGGTCACCGACTACGCGACCGCCGAACTGGTCAAGGCGGCCGCCAACAGCTTCCTGGCCACCAAGATCTCCTTCATCAACGCGATGGCCGAGGTCTGCGAGGCGGCCGGCGCGGACGTCACCCAGCTCAGCAAGGCGCTCGCCTACGACGATCGGATCGGCGGCAAGTTCCTCAACTCCGGCCTCGGCTTCGGCGGCGGCTGCCTGCCCAAGGACATCCGCGCGTTCATGGCCCGGGCCGGCGAGCTCGGCGCCGACCAGGCGCTGACCTTCCTGCGCGAGGTCGACTCGATCAACATGCGGCGCCGCTCCCGGATGGTGGAGCTGGCCCGTGAGCAGTGCGGCGGCGGTTTCCTGGGCCGTCGGGTCGCCGTCCTCGGCGCCGCCTTCAAGCCCAACTCGGACGACATCCGGGACTCCCCCGCCCTCAACGTGGCCGCCCAGATCCAGCTCCAGGGCGCCCAGGTCACCGTCTACGACCCGAAGGCCGTGGACAACGCCCGCAAGATGTTCCCCTCCCTCGCCTACGCCCGCTCCGCCCTGGAGGCCGCCGAGGGCGCCCACGTCGTCCTCCATCTCACCGAGTGGTCCGAGTTCCGCGAGCTGGACCCGGCCGAACTCGGCGCCGTGGTCGCCGAACGCCGCCTCCTCGACGGCCGCAACGTCCTGGACGCCGAAGCCTGGCGCGCCGCCGGCTGGACCTACCGCGCCCTGGGCCGACCGAGCTGAGGCCGTCCCGATCCCCCTCGCCGCCCCCGGGCCTCCCCGGGGGCGGCGGCGTTTCCGCCCCCCACTTATTTGAACATGTTCAGATTGCGTGCGAGGATCGGTGCCTCGCTGTCCACAGAGACCGGGGGGTTCTCCTGATGCACACCGAACGCACCGGCGGGCTGGACCGGCTGCTGACCTGGCTGACCGCAGGCCTGGTGACCGTCGTCCTGCTCGGACCCGCCGTCTACCTGGGCCTCATCGTGTTCGTCTGGACCAGCAGCGGTGACGGGCCCGTCAGGGCCGACTGCTCGAAGGTGCTGGCCTTCGCGGGCGGCTCACTGCCCGCCAAGGCCGCCGGGGCCTCGTGCACGGACGACGGCGGCTGGCAGGAGGCCGGCTACGAGGCCGAGTTCCGGATGCCCCGGGCAAACCTCGCCGCCCGGCTGACGGAAGCCTTCCCCCGGGTGCGGCAGGACGCCGCCTCCGCCTCGGGTCTGAGCTTCAGCAGCGACGAGGCCGCCGGAGCCCACCCGAACGGGCAGGCCGCGGTCGTCCGGCTGAAGGTCACGTACGACGACGCCGAAACGGCCCGGGTCAGCCTCCGGGCCTTCAACCTGTGAGCCCGGGGTGTGACTGCGTCACAGGTCAGCGGACCGCATGCGGTTGATCAATGACACGGCCACGTCGAGTCTGAGATCCTATGACCGTTCCTGTCGTCAGGTTCTGACGCGTGGTCGCACAACAACGGGGGTCTGGATGGTCGTGACGGGGAGCGGGCGGACCGGGCGGCGGCTCGTGGCGGCGGTTGCTCTGCTGCTTCCGCTGGTCACCGGCTGCGGAAGCTCCGGGCAACAGCCCGCCAGCGCCTCGGGAAGCTCCGGCACGGCTCCCTCCCAGGCTTCACCGCAGACGCCGTCTGCCGCCACGAACGCGACCTTCCGTGACCACGACCTCGTGATCAGTGCGGGCTGCACGGTGTCCGCCTCCCGGCCGGCGAAGGTCTGGGTGCACGGATTCGAACCCGGCAGCTGGAAGACGGTGGCCTCGGTCGCGTTCACCCTGCCCGCCACGGCGGCGGTCGGCTCACGGCAGGGGGAGAAGCTGAGCGCCCTTCAGGAGTTGTGCGCGGGGAACTTCCCGAATCCCGGAAGCAGCGGGGAGGAGGCCTCCGACTCCGCCTTCGGTCCGCGCGTCCGGCAGCTCTTCGACCACGACTTCAGCCGGCTCGCGGTCGTGACCGCCGACAACAAGACCGGTGCGAGCCACGTCGGCTACGTCGATCTCGCCGGCACCTTCACCGATCTCACCGGTACGCCCGCCGGCTTCACCAGCCTGCCCAAGGAGAAGGACGCCCTCTTCGCCCCCGACGGCGGGAGCGTCTGGTTCACGTACCGCGACCCGAACGGTCAGGACCACATCGCCAGCCGTGACCTGTCCGCCGACCACCGGCTGACCGAGCAGTGGTCGGGACCGAGCGCCGGATTCGGGGACCTCGGCCTGTCGCTCGGCGGCACCCCGGTGCACGGCGTGACCGGAGGGAGCGTGTACTTCAGTCCGGACGGAAGGCGCGCGGTCGGCTACGTCGACGGCGAAGGCCAGAACGTGGTGACCGTGACGGCGAACGGCGCCCTGAAGGCGAGCGGCTCCGCCGGCAGGATCAAGGACACGGAATGCCGGCCGTCCGGGTGGGTCGACAACCACACCCTGCTCTGCGCCCCCGCCACGCTGGGAGGCGCGAAGCCGCCGTACCAGAACAACCTGTGGACCCTCGACATCGACCGGATGCACCCCGACGACCACGAGAACGCCAAGGACGCCGCCGGCCCCGTCCTGCTCCCGGCCACCGACCGGAAGAACCTCCCGAAGGCCATCTCCGCCGACGGCAGGAAGCTCCTGTTCCGTTCCGTCCAGGGCAAGCAGGAGACCGCGTTCGTCACCGACCTGACCCCTGGCGCCCAGCCCCAGCAGATCACCCCCGACGAGGCCGCGACGTCCCTCGGCTACGTCGACGTCGCCCTGGAGTGGCGCTGACCCACCCGTTGGCGCCCCGCCGGGGGTCCAAACGCCCTGCCGCCACGCACCCGGCCCTGCTGGGCAACAGCTGAGGCCGGGAATACCGAGGGGCCGCCGGTCGGAGCACGACCGGCGGCCCTCGAAGACGTCGGGATCTAGCTGAACCGGCCGGCCAGGCCGAGGCGCGGGATCTCGATGGCGGGGCACTTGTCCATCACCGTGTCGAGGCCGGCCGCCCGCGTCCGCTCGTACGCGGCCTCGTCGATCACGCCGAGCTGGAACCAGACGGCCTTGGCGCCGATGGCGGCCGCCTCGTCCGCGACCTCGCCGGCGAGGTCGGGCCGGACGAAGACGTCCACGACGTCGACCTCGAAGGGGATGTCCGCGAGGGACGCGTACCCCTTCTCGCCGTGCACCGTCTCGGCCTTCGGGTGCACGGGCACGATCCGCTTGCCGAAGCGCTGCAGCACCTCGGCCACGCCGTAGGCCGCCCGCCGCTGGTTGGACGAGAGGCCCACGACGGCCCAGGTGTCGCCCAGCTCGCCAAGGATCTTCCGGACCGTCTCCGGGTCGCCGTACATGCCCTGCCTCCTCGCAGCCGAGTGCCGAGAACCCACCTCACCCCAGCGCCACCGCTCCCCCGGCCATTCCCGCAGGTGCCCGGCCACCGGGATCCCGCTGCTCGGCTAGGAGGCCGAGCCGTCCAGCTGCGCGATGGTGGCGATGGACGGGCGGCGGCTCGCGCGCAGCCCGGCGGCCACCGACTCGGCGTCGCGCAGGACGCGGACGGCGTTGTGCCAGGTGAGCTTGGCCAGATCGGCCTCCGACCAGTGGCGGCCGAGGAGTTCGGCGACCAGGTTGGGGTAGCCGGCCACCGAGTCCAGGCCGTCCGGCAGGAAGGCGGTGCCGTCGAAGTCGCCGCCGATGCCGATGTGGTCGATGCCGGCCACCTCGCGCATGTGGTCGAGGTGGTCGGCGACGGTGGCCGGGGTGGCGACCGGGCGCGGGTTGGCGGCCTCGAAGGCGCGCTGGCGCTCCATGGCCGGCGGGGTGGTGTCCAGCGGGTGGAAGCCGTGGGCGCGCATGTTCTCGTCGGCGGCCCGGGTCCACTCGATGGCGGCGGGCAGGATGAACTTCGGCACGAAGGTCGCCATCGCCACGCCGCCGTTGGCGGGCAGCTGGGCGAGCACGTCGTCCGGGATGTTGCGCGGGTGGTCGCAGACCGCGCGCGAGGAGGAGTGCGAGAAGACCACCGGCGCCTCGGTCACCTGCAGGGCGTCGCGCATGGTGTCGGCGGAGACGTGCGAGAGGTCGACCAGCATGCCGAGCCGGTTCATCTCCCGGACGACCTCCTCGCCGAACCGGGTCAGCCCGCCGGCCACCGGCTTGTCGGTCGCGGAGTCCGCCCACGGCACGTTGTCGTTGTGGGTGAGCGTCAGGTACCGCACGCCCAGCTCGTACAGGGCGCGCAGAGTGGCCAGCGAGCAGTCGATGGAGTGGCCGCCCTCGGCGCCCATCAGGGAGGCGATCCGGCCCTCGGCGCGGGCGGCCTCGATGTCCGCGGCGGTACGGGCCAGGCGCAGCCGGTCCGGGTAGCGCTCGACCAGGGCGTGGACGAAGTCGATCTGCTCCAGGGTGGCGCTCACCGCGTGGTCGCCGGCCAGCGAGGAGGGGACGTAGACGGACCAGAACTGCGCGCCGACCCCGCCCTCCGCGAGGCGGGCCAGGTCGGTGTGCAGGCGGTCGCTCTGGTCGGCGGCGAGGTCGAGCGCGCCGAGGTCGTACCCGGCCTGCTCGCGCATCGCCCAGGGGAGGTCGTTGTGGCCGTCCACGACGGGGGCGGTGCGCAGCAGGGCGCGGGCTCGGTCCAGCGGGGTGAGGGAGTCCAGGTCAGCGGTCATGCGAGCTGTTCTACCCCACCCCCGCGGGTGGGCGAACTACTTTCCGAAGCCGAAGGAGGAGGAACCGGCCACCTTGGCGCGCAGCTTCTTGCCCTTCTCGGTGGCCTGGTTGTTCAGCTCGGCCTGGAAGTCGGTCATCTTCTCGGTGAGCTCGGGGTCGAAGGCGGCGAGCATCCGCACCGCGAGCAGGCCGGCGTTGCGCGCGCCGGCCACCGAGACGGTCGCCACCGGCACGCCGGCCGGCATCTGGACGATCGACAGCAGGCTGTCCATGCCGTCCAGGTAGCGCAGCGGCACCGGCACGCCGATGACGGGCAGCGGGGTGACCGAGGCGAGCATGCCCGGCAGGTGGGCCGCGCCGCCGGCGCCCGCGATGATCGCCTTCAGGCCGCGCCCGTGGGCCTGCTCGCCGTACGCGACCATCTCGCGGGGCATCCGGTGCGCGGAGACGACGTCCACCTCGTAGGGGACCTCGAACTCGTCGAGGGCCTGGGCGGCGGCCTCCATGACCGGCCAGTCGGAGTCCGATCCCATCACGATGCCGACGAGGGGTGCGTTCGAAGCGTGGCTCATTCGGTGATCGTTCCTCGCAGGTAGGCGGCCGCGTGGCGGGCGCGCTCGCGGACGTCGTCGAGGTCGTCCCCGAAGACGTTGACGTGGCCGACCTTGCGGCCGGGCTTCACGTCCTTCCCGTACATGTGGATCCGCAGCCCGGGGTCGCGGGCCATGCAGTGCAGGAAGGGGTGGTACATGTCCGGGTAGTCGCCGCCGAGGACGTTGACCATGACGGTCCACTTGGCGCGCGGGCGGGGGTCGCCGAGCGGGAGGTCGAGGACGGCCCGCAGGTGGTTCTCGAACTGCGAGGTGACCGCGCCGTCCTGGGTCCAGTGGCCGGAGTTGTGCGGACGCATGGCCAGCTCGTTGACCAGGACGCGGCCGTCCCGGGTCTGGAACAGCTCGACGGCGAGGTGGCCGACGATGCCGAGTTCGCCGGCGATCCGCAGGGCGAGCTGCTGGGCCTCGTCGGACAGGGCCGGGTCGAGGTCCGGCGCGGGGGCGGTGACCTCGGCGCAGACGCCGTTCTCCTGGACGCTCTCCACCACCGGGTAGGCGACGGCCTGGCCGCTGGGCGAGCGGACCACGTTGGCGGCCAGCTCGCGGACGAAGTCGACCTTCTCCTCGGCCAGCACCGCGACGCCGGCCAGGAACGGGGCCTGCGCCTGCTCCTCGTCGTCGACGACCCAGACGCCCTTGCCGTCGTAGCCGCCGCGGACGGTCTTCAGCACGACGGGGTACCCGGAGCCCTCGTTCGCGAACGCGGTGACGTCTGCCGGGTCGGCGACGATCCGGTGCCGGGGGCAGGGCACGCCGATGGAGTCCAGCTTGGCCCGCATCACGCCCTTGTCCTGGGCGTTGACCAGCGCGTCCGGGCCGGGGCGGACGGCGATGCCGTCGGCCTCCAGGGCCCGCAGGTGCTCGGTGGGGACGTGCTCGTGGTCGAAGGTGATCACGTCGCAGCCGGCGGCGAAGGCGCGCAGGGTGTCGAGGTCGCGGTAGTCACCGAGGACGACGTCGGAGACCACCTGCGCGGCGGAGTCCTGGGGCGTGTCGGCGAGGAGTTTGAACCTGACCCCGAGCGGGATGCCCGCCTGGTGTGCCATGCGGGCCAGCTGCCCGCCGCCGATCATGCCCACCACTGGAAAATTCATATTGCCCGGGGAAGTCACGCGGCCCAGGATATCCGGGCCGGTCGGGGGTGGTGGAGCCGCCGCCGGGGCCATCGGATCGGACGCGCGTAGATGTCAACCTGCCGCCCAAGGGGCTGAGCCGTTCGATGGAAGCGGGTAGCCTGGTCGGCCGGGTCCTGGTCTGCGCGGTCCGATCATGTGCGTGCACGCAGGGCTCAAGGGGTAGCCGCACCGCCGTGGCCGGCCCTTTCGACCCGCAGGCCTATGGAGGCAGTCCGGTATGGCGACGACCGCAGCTTCGAAACGCCCGCTTGCGCAGAAACTGCGCGGGCTCACGGGCGAAGTCGTGAAGTTCGGCATCGTCGGCCTGAGCGGCGTGGTGGTCAACTTCGCCGTCTTCTGGGTCTGCATCAACGGCATGGGCCTGGCCTCGGTGCGGTCGAACATCGTCGCGACAGTGATCGCGATCGCGACCAACTACCTGGGCTACCGCTACTGGCTGTACCGGGACCGCGACGCCGCCTCCCGCAAGCGGGAGATCACACTCTTCCTGGTCTACAGCGGCATCGGCATGCTGATCGAGACCGGCGTGCTCGGCTTCTCGGTGTACGTGCTCGACCTGCGCTCGCACTACGAGCAGATCGGCGCCAAGGTGATCGGCCTCGCCGTGGCCACCGTGTTCCGCTTCGTCTCGTACCGCACCTGGGTGTTCAAGGCCGTGCCGGAGCCGGTCGGACTGCCCGCCCAGCAGTCGTCGGCGGCCGCCGGCGGCCCGGAGCCGGCCGCGCAGGCCAAGCTGGTGCTGGCCGCCGAGCCGATCCGCTTCGCCAAGGCCGAGTAGGCCCCGCAGCCCCCGCTCCTCGCTCCTCGCAGCCCCGGCAGGCCGACCCGGCCGCCGGGGCTTGCCGTGTCCGCCGCCGGAGGACGGTGGCGGCCGAGGGCGAGCACGGTCGGCGAACGATCACGGCCGAGGGGGCCGGCAGGCTCGCCATGGCGTGGGTCCGGACCCTCGTGCCCGGATCGGGACCCGCTCAGTCCTGGTGGCTGCGCCCGAGGAAGAGCGCGAACACCGCCGGCTTCAGCGAGAGCAGTTCGAGCCGCCCGCCGTCCGCCTCCGCGAGGTCGCGGGCGACGGCCAGCCCGATGCCGGTGGAGTTGCGCCCGCTGACCGCGCGTTCGAACACCCGGTTGCCGAGGTCCGGCGGCACGCCGGCGCCCTGGTCCTGGACCTCGACCACCACCGAGGTGCCGGACGGCCGGACCCGCAGGGTGATCGTCCCGGCGCCGTGCATCAGCGAGTTCTCGATCAGGGTGGCCAGCACCTGGGCCACCGTCCCCGGGGTGCCGACCGCGGTGACCCCGTGCAGTCCCTCCAGGGAGAGCACCCGGCCCTTCTCCCGCAGCGTCGGGCCCCACTCCTCCACCTGCTGCTTGATCACCTCGTCCAGGTCGAAGGCGACGGCGGTGGGGCTGCGCGGGTCGCGCTGGGTGGTGAGCAGCCGCTGGACCACGTCGGTGAGCCGCTCGACCTGCTGGAGGGCGATGGTCGCCTCCTCCTTGACCGTCTCCGGGTCCTCGGCGAGGGCGGTGATCTCCTCCAGCCGCATGGAGAGCGCGGTGAGCGGGGTGCGCAGCTGGTGCGAGGCGTCGGCGGCGAGCCGGCGCTCGGCGGTCAGCATCCGGGCGATCCGCTCGGCACTGGTGTCCAGCACCTCGGCGACCCGGTCGAGCTCGGGCACCCCGTAGCGGCGGTCGCGCGGGCGGGGGTCGCCGGAGCCGAGCCGCTCGGCGGTCTCGGCGAGGTCGGTGAGCGGCCGGGCGAGCCGCTTGGCCTGCCAGACGGCGAGCGCCACCGCGGCCTGGACGGCGAGCAGGGCGACCACGCCGAGCAGCAGCAGGTTGTTGGCGATCTCGTGGTCGACGTCCTCGCGGGACTGCTCGACCGTGACGGTCTCGCCGCTGTTGCCCCGCTCGACGGCCTTCAGCAGGTGGTTCCCGGCCGGGCGCTCGCCCGCGGAGACCACCGGCTGGCCGGGCACCTGCACCTCGACGTAGCTGCCCTCGGTGACCTGGCTCTCGAACGCCCGCCCGGTGACCGGCTCGCCCGCGGCGAGCCGGCTCTCGACGAGGGCGAGCACCCGGACGGCGGCCGCGTCCACCCGGTCCTGGGCCGAGTTGACGATGGTCCGCTTCTCGACCAGGGCGAGCGGCACGCAGAACACCGCGACCACCACCAGGACGACGCCCAGCAGCGAGTTGATCATCCTGCGTTTCACGCTGCCGCTCCCCGAGGTGTTCCGCTCCACCGGACGACGTCCGGCCCCGATCTCTTACGGGGGTTGATCTCCTACAGGCTCGCACGAGCTCCTACGGGCCGACGGGCTCCTGCGGGGTCAGTTCTTCTCGAACCGGAACCCCACGCCGCGCACGGTGGCGATGTAGCGGGGGTTGGCCGCGTCGTCGCCGAGCTTCTTGCGGAGCCAGGAGATGTGCATGTCCAGGGTCTTGGTGGAGGTCCACCAGGTGGTGTCCCAGACCTGCCGCATGATCTCCTCGCGGGTGACCACCCGGCCGGCGTCCCGGACCAGGACCCGCAGCAGCTCGAACTCCTTGGCGGAGAGGGTGAGCTCCTCGTCGCCGAGCCAGGCACGGTGGGACTCGATGTCGATCTTCACGCCGTGCGCGCCGGTGGTGAGCTGGTCGACGTTGCCACGCCGGAGCAGGGCCCGGACGCGGGCGAGCAGTTCGGCCAGGCGGAAGGGCTTGGTGACGTAGTCGTCGGCGCCGGCGTCCAGGCCGACCACGGTGTCCACCTCGTCCGCGCGGGCGGTGAGCACCAGGACGGGGCAGCTCTTGCCGTCGGCGCGCAGGCGGCGGCAGACCTCCAGACCGTCCATCTCGGGCAGGCCGAGGTCCAGGACGACGAGGTCGACCTCCTCGGTGAGGCCGGCGGCCAGTGCGGTCGGACCGTCCTCGCGGACGAGCACCTCATAGCCCTCGCGTCGCAGGGCCCGGGCGAGCGGTTCGGAGATCGCCGGATCGTCCTCGGCAAGCAGCACACAGGTCATGTGGTGATGGTAGTCCGCCGGGGTATACCCGGACGCCCTGTGAGGTAGTTCACAGAGCGTGATCGTTATACAAGACCTTCATCGCACCCAACGGGCCGTGGCGGGTCGGTCGTTCGGTGAAGAATCTCCGTTTCGATCTTGAAACCGAAGGGAGACACGCCCATCTACCATCGATAGATCGGGCATATTCGTTGCCAACGTTGCCATTCCCACACCTGATTCACGGCTTTTGTCATCTGATAAAGCCAAATGTCGCCACGTAGAGTGGTTTCGTCCACGTCCGCCGCCATCCCCCTGGGCGGACGCTGTCAGGCAAGGAACCACTACTCATGGCGTCTAAGACCCTGGACGCCGACGTCACGTCGGCCTCTCCCAGCGGCAAGACCTTCCTCGGTCACCCCCGAGGTCTCGCCACCCTGTTCATGACCGAGATGTGGGAGCGCTTCTCCTACTACGGCATGCGCGCCCTGCTCATCTACTACCTGGTCTCCGGCGGCGCCGACGCCGCCACCGGCAGCCAGGGCGGCGGCCTCGCCATGACGGCGACGACGGCGACGGCGATCTACTCCGTCTACGTCTCGATGGTCTACCTCATGGCCTACCCCGGCGGTTGGTTCGGCGACCGGGTCTGGGGTGCCCGCAAGACGGTCGCCATCGCCGGGTTCGTGATCATGTTCGGCCACATCGCGCTGGCCGTCCCGGGCCAGGCGGCGTTCTTCGTCGGCCTGCTCCTGGTCGCGCTCGGCTCCGGGCTGCTGAAGGCCAACATCTCCACGATGGTCGGCCAGCTCTACAACGGCCCCGAGGACCCGCGCCGCGACGGTGGCTTCACGGTCTTCTACATGAGCATCAACCTCGGTGCCTTCGTCGCCCCGTTCATCATCGGGACGGTCGGCAAGGAGTACAGCTGGCACCTGGGCTTCGGGCTGGCCGCGGTCGGCATGGCCGTCGGTCTGGTGCAGTTCCTGCTGGGCAGCCGCCACCTGAACCCCAAGAGCAGCAAGGTCCCCAACCCGCTCCTGCCCGCGGAGCGCAAGAGCCTGCTGGTGAAGGCCGGCGTGACGGTCCTCGCCGTCGCCGCCTTCTACGCCGCCATCGTGGGGCTGGGCGTCTACACGCTGAACTGGGCCCTGGTCCCGCTGACCCTGGCCGGTCTGCTCATCCCGATCACCGTGCTGGTCCGGATCAAGCGCGACAAGAGCCTGAACGCCGGCGAGCAGTCCAAGATGTCCGCCTACATCTGGTTCTTCGCCGCGGCCGCCATCTTCTGGATGATCTACGACCAGGGCGGGTCGACCCTCTCGCTGTTCGCGGACAAGAAGACCGCGGACACCCTGTTCGGCTTCGGCTTCTCGGCCACCTGGTACCAGTCGCTGAACCCGCTGTTCGTGATGGCGCTCGCGCCGGTCTTCGCCTGGCTGTGGCTGTGGCTGTCCCGCCGCGACAAGGAGCCGAACACCATCGTGAAGTTCTCGATGGGCCTGCTCCTGATCGGCGCCTCGTTCTTCATCTTCATCATCCCGATGACCATGACGGACAACGGCACCACGGTCTCCCCGCTGTGGCTCGTCTCGATCTACCTGATCCAGACCATCGGCGAGCTGTGCCTCTCCCCGGTCGGCCTCTCGGTCACCACGAAGATGGCGCCGCAGAAGTACGCCTCCCAGATGATGGGCGTCTGGTTCCTCGCCGTCACCGCCGGCGACTGCACCACGAGCCTGCTCTCGCTGGCCGGCATCAACCTCGACGGCACCGGGATCATCGCGATGCAGGCCTCGCTCGCGGTCCTCGCGGGGATCGCCGTCTACACGTACCGCAAGCGGGTCCAGGCCCTCATGGGCGACGTGCGCTGACACGCCGACCTCCGGCTCACGACTCCGGGGCCGCCGTGGATTCCTGAGATCCACGGCGGCCCCGGCCGTTTCCCGCACGACCGTTCCCCCTCGACCGTCAATCCGCTCGACAGGGGTGTGTCGGCCATGCCTATGGTGCCCGGCATGACGACCCTCTCCTTACCCCGTCAGCTGGCCCGCACCCGGCGGTTCACCCTGGGCGTCCCGGTCCAGCCGGAGCCCTCGCCGGACGGCACCACCGTGCTCTTCCTGCGCGGCCGCACCGGCACCGACCCGCTCGCCTGCCTCTGGGCCCTGGACACCGCCACCGGCGCGGAGCGGCTGATCGCCGACCCGGCCGCACTGGGCGCCGACGAGGGAATCGCCGCGTACAGCACCGACGCCGCGGGCGCGCTCGCCGCCTTCACACTGGACGGCGCACTGTGGCTGGCCGACACCGCCGGCGGCACCGTCCGCCGGATCCCCGTCCCCGGCCCGCCGGAGGACCCCCGGCTCGACCCGACCGGCCGCCGGATCGCCTACGTCGGCGACCGCGCCCTGCGGGTGGTCGGCGTCGACGGCACGGAGGAGCGGGCGCTCGCCCGGCCCGAGGCCGAGGACGTCGCCTACGGGCTCGCCGAGTACGTCGCCGCCGAGGAGATGTTCCGCGACCGCGGCCACTGGTGGTCCCCCGACGGCACCACGCTGCTGGTCGCCCGGATCGACAACAGCCCGCTCGCCCGCCTCTTCCTGGCCGACCCCGCCGACCCGCACCGCCCGCCGCGCACCATCCGCTACCCGCTGGCCGGCACCGCCAACGCCGAGGTCTCGCTGCGGCTGCTCGGCCTCGACGGCACCGCCACCGAGGTCCGCTGGGACCGCGCCGCCTTCGAGTACCTCACCGCCGCCGGCTGGGACGACCACGGCCCGTACGCCGCCGTGCAGAGCCGCGACCAGCGCACCGTCCGCACCCTGGCGATCGAGCCGGACGGCGCCACCCGGGTGGTCGCCGAGCGGCAGGACGCGCACTGGATCGAGCTGCTCCCCGGTCTGCCGGCACGCACCGCGGCCGGCGCCCTGGTGGACACCGCCGACCTGGGCGACACCCGGCACCTGACCGTCGACGGCAAGCCGGTCACCCCGCCCGGGCTCCAGCTGCGCGCGGTCCTCGGGACGGAGGGCGAACAGGTGCTGTTCACCGCCTCCGACGAACCCACCGAGACCCACCTCTGGACGTACCGACCGGACACCGGCCCACAGCGGCTGAGCAGCGGCCCCGGCCTGCACACCGGCGTGCGGCGCGGCGACACACTGGTGCTCTCCACCCGGGCCCAGGGCCACCCCGGCGGCCGCTCCACCGTCCTGCGCGAGGGCCGCCCGGCGCTCCCGCTCGTCTCCCGCGCCGAGCCGCCCGTCGTCACCGCACGGCCCGAACTGCTCCGGCTCGGCTCGCACGAACTGCGCGCCACGCTCTTCCTGCCCGCCGGCCACCGCCCCGGCGACGGCCCGCTGCCCGTCCTGCTCGACCCGTACGGCGGGCCCGCGACCCAGAAGGCCACCACCGGCGGCCTCTGGTGGGACCAGGTCTCGCAGTGGTTCGCCGACCAGGGCTTCGCGGTCCTCGTGGTGGACGGCCGCGGCACCCCCGGACGCGGGCCCCGCTGGGACAAGACGATCCACGGCAACAAGGCGGAGCCCGCCCTCGGCGACCAGATCGAGGGCCTGCGGGCGGCCGACCGGCTGCGACCCGGGCTGCTCGACCTCGACCGGGTCGCCATCCGCGGCTGGTCCTACGGCGGCTACCTGGCCGCCCTCGCCGTGCTGCGCCGTCCGGACGTCTTCCACGCCGCCTCCGCCGGGGCCGCCCCCGCCGACTGGCGGTTCTACGACACCCACTGGCAGGAGCGCTTCCTCGGCCACCCCGACGATCACCCCGAGCACTACGACGGCGGCTCGCTGATCGCCGAGGCGCCGAAGCTCAGCCGCCCGCTGCTGCTGATCCAGGGCCTCGCCGACGACAACGTCTACCCGGCCCACACCCTGCGGCTGTCCGCCGCCCTGCTCGCCGCCGGTCGCCCGCACGAGGTCCTCCCGCTGCGCGCCACCGGCCACCGGCCCACCGACGAGGCGGTGGTGGAGAACCTGCTGACCCACGAACTGCACTTCCTGCGGCGCTCGCTGGGCCTGGCATGAGCGAGGGCCCGTGTCCGGTCGCGCGACCGGACACGGGCCCTCCTCCGACGGCTCGTCAGAGCTCGCGGACGCCGGCCCGCCAGACCGCCGCCGTCAGCGGCACGCCCGGCCGGTAGGCCAGGTGGACGTGCGAGGGCGCGTCCAGCAGCAGCAGGTCCGCCCGGGCGCCGGGCACGACCACGCCGACGTCGCTGCGCCGCAGCGCCCGGGCGCCGCCCGCGGTGGCCGCCCAGACCGCCTCGTCCGGGGTCATCCCCATCTCCCGCACCGCGACCGCGATGCAGAACGCCATCGAACTCGTGAAGCTGGAGCCCGGGTTGCAGTCGGTGGACAGCGCCACCACCGCGCCCGCGTCCAGCAGCCTGCGCCCGCTCGGGTACTCGGCCCGGGTGGAGAACTCCGCCCCCGGCAGCAGGGTGGCCACCGTCGCCGAGCCGGCCAGCGCCGCCACGTCCTCGTCCGTCAGATGCGTGCAGTGGTCCGCCGAGGCGGCCCCCAGCTCGACGGCCAGCTGCACGCCGGGCCCGTACGAGAGCTGGTTGGCGTGCACCCGGGGGGTGAGGCCGCGCTCGATGCCGGCGGTCAGGACCGCCCGGGCCTGCTCCCCGTCGAAGGCGCCCTTCTCGCAGAACACGTCCACCCAACGGGCGTACGGGGCGCAGGCGTCCAGCATCTCGCCGGTGACCAGGTCGACGTACCCGGCCGGGTCCTCGGCGAACTCGGGGGCGACCACGTGGGCGCCCAGGTAGGTGGTCTCCGGGGTGTGCCCGGCGGCGATCCGCAGGGCGCGCGCCTCGTCCTCCACCGTCAGTCCGTAGCCGGACTTGCACTCGATGGTGGTGGTGCCCTGGCGCAGCGCCTCCCGGACGAACCGGGCCAAGTTGGCGTCCAGTTCGGCGTCGCTCGCCGCCCGGGTGGCCGCCACCGTGGTCCGGATGCCGCCCGCCGTGTACGACTGCCCGGACATCCGGGCGTTGAACTCGGCGGTGCGGTCGCCCGCGAACACCAGGTGGGCGTGCGAGTCGACGAAACCGGGCAGCAGGGCCCGGCCCTCGGCGTCGAAGCGCTCGTCCGCCGCCGGGGCGCCGGCCGCCGGGCCGACCCAGGCGACGGTGTCGCCCTCGACCACCACGGCCGCGTCGGTCACCAGGCCGAGCGGCCCGGCGCCCTGCCCGAGGTCGTTGGTGACCAGGCTGCCGATGCCCGTGATCAAGGTGGTCCTGGTGTTCCTGGTGGTCACGACAAGGCCTTCCGAAGGGGGTTCAGGGAACAGGTCAGCAGTCCAGCGCACCGATCGCGGAGCGCAGCGCGCCCGGCACGTCGGCCACCAGCCGGTGCACGCCGTCCCGGACGACGTGCCGGCCGCCGACCACCACGTGCCGCACGTCCGCCGCCGAGGCCGCGAAGACCGCGATCTCGGCGCCGAGCCGGGGCGGCGGGCCCGCCGTGCGGACGGTGTCCAGCGCGATGACGGTGAAGTCGGCGAGCGCCCCGGCCTCGACCCGTCCGGCCTCCGGCCAGCCGAGCGAGGCGTGCCCGTCCTCGGTGCCGGCCCGCAGCAGGGCGCCCGCCGTCCAGTGGCCGCGGGTGCGGGTGCGCAGCCGTTCGTCCAGCTCCAGCGCGCGGGCTTCCTCGAACGGGTCGATCACCGCGTGGCTGTCGCTGCCCAGGGTGATCGGGGAGCCCGCCGAGGCGAGCCGGCGGGCCGGGCCGATGCCGTCCGCGAGGTCCCGCTCGGTGGTGGGGCACATGCAGACCGTGGTGGAGGAGTCGGTGAGCAGCCGGACGTCCTCGTCGGTCAGGTGGGTGGCGTGCACGGCCGAGGTGCGCGGGCCGAGCGCGCCGCGGTCGGCGAGCAGCCGGGTCGGGGTGACGCCGTGCGCGGCCAGGCAGGCGTCGTTCTCGGCGGTCTGCTCGGACAGGTGGACGTGCAGCGGCGCCTCGCGCATCGCCGCCCAGTGCGCGACGGTGCCCAGCTGCTCGGCCGGGACGGCCCGCACCGAGTGGATGGCGGCGCCGATCCGGGCGTGCTCGCGCGGCTTGAGCGCGTCCGCCCGCTCGGCCCAGGCCTCCGCGTCGCCGTCGCTGAACCGCTGCTGCGGCGCGGTCGGCTCGGCGCCGAAGCCGGAGGACAGGTAGCAGGTGTCCAGCAGGGTGATCCGGATGCCGGCCCGGGCGGCGGCCTCGATCAGCGCCTCGCCCATCGCGTTCGGATCGGCGTACCGGGCGCCGCCGGGCGCGTGGTGCAGGTAGTGGAACTCGCCGACGGCGGTGATGCCGGCCAGCGCCATCTCGGCGTAGACGGCGGTGGCGAGCTCCAGGTAGCGGTCCGGGTCCAGCGCGCCGGCGAACCGGTACATGGTGTCGCGCCAGGTCCAGAAGGTCCCGGAGCCTACCTGGACGTGCCCGCGCAGTGCCCGGTGGAAGGCGTGCGAGTGGGCGTTGGCCTGGCCGGGCAGCAGCAGCCCGTCGAGCCGGACGGCGCCGGGCGGGCAGGGGCCGCTGTCCGGGGTGACGGCGGCGATCGTCCCGCCGGGGCCGGTGGTGATCAGCACGTCCTGCTCGACCGCCGGCCCGTCGTCGTGCGGCAGCCAGGCGTACTGCGCCCAGTAGCGCACCGGCCCGGCCCCTTCGGATGGGGTCACTGACACGCCAGGTCCTCCAGTACGTCGGCGAGGGCGGCGACCCCGGCCAGGCAGTCGGCCTCCTCGGCGTACTCGGCCGGGGAGTGCGAGACGCCGGTGGGGTTGCGCACGAACAGCATGGCGGTCGGGATCGCGGACGCCAGGATGCCGGCGTCGTGTCCCGCGCCGGTGGGCAGCACCGGGGCGTCCAGCAGCTTGGCCAGCCGGTCGCGCAGCGGGCCGTCGAAGTCCACCACCGGGGTGTAGGACTCGCGGGTCAGCTCGACCCGGACGCCGTCGCGCTCGCCGCGCTCGGCGGCGGCCCGCTCGATCTCGGCGACCAGTGCGGTGAGGGTGCGCTCGTCCGCCGCCCGGGAGTCCAGCCAGCCGCGCACCAGCGAGGCGATCGCGTTGGTGCCGTTGGGCTCGACCGCGACCTTGCCGAAGGTGGCCAGCGCGCCCGCCTGCTTCGCCTTCTTGCGGGCGGCAAGCACGGTGTTGGCGTAGGTCAGCATCGGGTCGCGGCGGTCCTCGATCCGGGTGGTGCCGGCGTGGTTGGCCTCGCCGTGGAAGTCGAACCGCCAGCGGCCGTGCGGCCAGATCGCCCCGGCCACGCCGACCGGCTGCCCCTCGGCGAGGCAGCGGCCCTGCTCGACGTGGAGTTCGACGAAGGCGCCGATCCGGGCCAGCCGGTCGTCGTCCGCGCCGATCGCGGTCGGGTCGTAGCCGGCCCGCTCCATCGCGTCGGGCAGCCGGACGCCGTCGGCGTCGCGCAGGTCGTACGCCTGCTCCGGGGACAGCACCCCGGCGGTCAGCCGGGAGCCGATGCAGGCCACGCCGAACCGGGCGCCCTCCTCGTCACCGAAGTTGACGATCGCCAGGGGCTTGCTGAACTCGGCGCCGCGGGCGCGGAGTTCGTCCAGCGCGGCGAAGGAGGACACCACGCCGAGCGGGCCGTCGAAGGCACCGCCGTCCGGGACGGAGTCCAGGTGCGAGCCGGTCACCACGGCCCCGGCGGCCTGCGGATCGCCCAGCCAGGCCCACTGGTTGCCGTTGCGGTCCAGCTCGTACGCCAGGCCGCGGCTGCGGGCCTGCTGCTCGAACCAGGCCCGGCACTCGGCGTCGGCGGAGTTCCAGGCGAAGCGGCGGTAGCCGCCGGAGGAGGCGGAGCGGCCCACCGGGAGCAGCTCCGCCCACATCTCTTGGAAGGACGAGGTCACAGCTCGCCCATCGGAACGCGGACGCCACGCTCGGCGGCGACCTCGGTGGCCCGGTCGTACCCGGCGTCCACGTGCCGGATGACGCCCATGCCCGGGTCGTTGGTGAGCACCCGGCGGATCTTCTCCCCGGCCAGCGCGGTGCCGTCGGCGACGGTGACCTGGCCGGCGTGGATCGAGCGGCCGATGCCGACCCCGCCGCCGTGGTGGATGGAGACCCAGGAGGCGCCGGAGGCGACGTTGACCATGGCGTTGAGCAGCGGCCAGTCGGCGATCGCGTCGGAGCCGTCCAGCATCGCCTCGGTCTCCCGGTACGGGGAGGCGACCGAGCCGCAGTCCAGGTGGTCGCGGCCGATCACGATCGGGGCGGACAGCTCACCGGAGGCGACCATGTCGTTGAAGCGCTCGCCGGCCTTGTCGCGCTCGCCGTAGCCGAGCCAGCAGATGCGCGCCGGCAGGCCCTGGAAGTGCACCTTCTCCTGGGCCATCTTGATCCAGCGGGCCAGCGACTCGTTCTCCGGGAAGAGGTCGAGGACGGCCTTGTCGGTCTTGTGGATGTCCTGCGGGTCACCGGACAGCGCCGCCCAGCGGAACGGGCCCTTGCCCTCGCAGAACAGCGGGCGGATGTACGCCGGGACGAAGCCGGGGAAGGCGAAGGCGCGGTCGTAGCCGGCCAGTTGTGCTTCGCCGCGGATCGAGTTGCCGTAGTCGAAGACCTCGGCGCCGCGGTCCAGGAAGCCGACCATCGCCTCGACGTGCCGGGCCATCGACTCGCGCGAGCGCTGGGTGAACTCGGCGGGCTTGGCGGCCGCGTAGTCCGCCATGTCCTCGAAGGCGACGCCGACCGGCAGGTAGCTGAGCGGGTCGTGGGCGCTGGTCTGGTCGGTGACGATGTCGATCGGCGCGTCCATCGCGAGCAGCTGCGGGACCAGCTCGGCGGCGTTGCCCAGCACGCCGATGGAGAGCGGCTGCCGCTTGTCGCGGGCGGCGGTGGCCAGCTCCAGCGCGTGGGAGAGGTCCTTGGCCTCGACGTCCAGGTAGCGGTGCTCGATCCGGCGGGAGATGCGGGACGGGTCGCAGTCGATGCAGATCGCCACGCCGCCGTTCATGGTGACGGCCAGCGGCTGGGCGCCGCCCATCCCGCCGAGGCCGGCGGTGAGGGTGATGGTGCCCTCCAGCGTGCCGTTGAAGCGCTTGTTGGCGACGGCGGCGAAGGTCTCGTAGGTGCCCTGGAGGATGCCCTGGGTGCCGATGTAGATCCACGAGCCGGCGGTCATCTGCCCGTACATGGTGAGCCCGAGGCTCTCCAGCCGGCGGAACTCCTCCCAGTTGGCCCAGTCGCCGACCAGGTTGGAGTTGGCGATCAGCACGCGCGGCGCCCACTCGTGGGTCTGCATCACGCCGACCGGCCGGCCGGACTGGACCAGCATGGTCTCGTCCTGCTTCAGCCCCTGCAGCGTCTTCACCATGGCGTCGAAGGACCGCCAGTCCCGCGCCGCCTTGCCCGTACCGCCGTACACCACCAGCTTCGACGGGTGCTCGGCCACCTCCGGATCGAGGTTGTTCATCAGCATCCGCAGGGCGGCCTCCTGCTGCCACCCCTGCGCCGTGAGCCCCGTCCCACGCGCCGCGCGCACCTCGCGCGGCCCACTCGCCTGCTGCTGCACCATAGTCCCGGCCTCCCTGCGGATGGATTCATTCAAGCTCGGTTCGGCTGAATATAACTAAACAAGAGAGTTTCGACCAGCCCCCGGAACAATCCGATCAGCCACGGCACCGGCCGACTTGGCGCGCCAGCCTGAACCAGGGCGAACACCAGCCACTCGGCCCAGCGCCAGGGAGCGGCGGACACGATGACGGCCATCACCGTGCGGCCCGGCAGACTCCGGGATGTGGCAGAGAAGATCGAGCGGAGCACGGGACTTCGTGTCCAGATCACCGGAGGAACCCTGATGATGTCCCCGACGCCGCGCGGCAAGCGCACAGGGACCGTGCGACGGCCGCGCATCCAGTTGGACCCCCGGCTGCCGGCCGATCTCGGCGCCTACGAGGTGTCGTCCATCCACACGCCGGGCAACGACGAGGACTACGCCACGCCCGACCTGATCGTCCTCCCCGTCGACCGGGAGAACGACGACCGGCGGCTCGCCGACCCGCACGAGGCGGCCCTCGCCGTCGAGATGATCTCCAATTCGGAGGGTCTGAAGGCGGTCGCCACCAAGACCGACTGGTACGCGAGCACCGGCGCCCCGGTCCTGCTCGCGCTCGACCCGCGCAACGGCACCTGGACGCTCCACACCCACCCCCACGACGGCGCGTACCAGGGCGTCCTGCACGGCAAGTACGGCGAGCCTGTCCCGCTGCCCTCGCCACTGCCCGCCGAGCTGGACACCTCCGGTCTTCCGCTGTACGCGCCGCGCGGCTGAGTCAGGCCGCCGCACCGCCGTCCCAGTCGATGCCGATCTCGGCGAGCCAGCGGCGGTCGTCGGCGTCGGGGGCGGGCGGGGACGGCGGGCGGGGGATGTTCTGGACGGGGCCGAGGCCGTACTTCTCGGCGGCCTCAACGGCGCGGGCGTCGGGTTCGATGACGCCGACGTGGACGGCCGACTCGTCGCCCGGGTCGAGGACGGTCAGTTCGGGTTCGGGCAGGCGCCGCAGGGTGACGCGGCGTCCGCAGGCGGGGCAGGACCATTCGTCGGCGCCCGAGGAAAGCCGGGCGACGAACTTCATCTCGTGGATCACGCGCATGGGTGACACCCCCTGTAGGAGGGGATGCCCGGGTTGGTGACGGCTACTCCCCCGCCGTCATTCCAAGAACAGCCCACGTGCCGCCGCGGACTGCTCGATCGCCTCCAACCGGGCCTCCGCGCCCGGGAGTTCGTCGCACATGGACTGCAGCAGCACCCGGCCGAGCATCATCGGCGCGCACGCGGTGTCGAAGACCAGCCCGGTGCCGACGGCCGCCGGCAGCATCAGGTCGGACAGCTTGGCGACCGGCGCGAAGGCGCTGTCGGCCACGGTGAGCACCGTCAGCCCGCACTCGCGGGCCACCGTCAGCGCATCCATCAGCTCCCGCGGATAGCGCGGCAGCGCGAAGCAGAGCAGCGCGCTGGCCCCGGCTGCCCGGGCCTGCTCCAGCCGGTCGGCGAGCATGCTGCCGCCCTCGTCCAGCAGCCGGATGTCCGGGTGCACCTTGGCCGCGAAGTAGGCGAAGCCGCGTGCCTGCGCCGAGGCGGCCCGCAGGCCGAGCACCGGCAGCGGGCGGGAGGCGGCGAGCAGCCGGGCGGCCCGGGTGATCGGCTCCGGGTCGGCGAGGAGTTCGGCGAGGTGGCGCAGGTGCGCGATCTCGGCGAGCACGGCCTGCTGGTGCTCGTTGCGCACCGCGTCGTCCGGGGTCTCCGGCGCGGCCTGCTCGCCGCCGCCGAGTTCGCGCAGCTGCTTGCGCAGCGCCGGGTAGCCGTCGTACCCGAGCGCGACCGCGAAGCGGGTGACGGACGGCTGGCTGACGCCCGCGAGTTCGGCGACCTCCACGCTGGACAGGAACGGCGCCTCGGTGGCGTGCCGCACCAGCGAGTGCGCGATCCGGCGCTGGGTCGGCGTCAGCCGGTGCCCCTCGAACAGTTGGAGCAGCCGGGCGGAGGGGCCGACGCTGCCGGTCTCGTCGGTGGCGGTCATCAGCGGTACCTCCGGGTGCGAGCGGTTCGGACGACGACTGTGCAGCAGCGCGCCGCACCTGGCAAAGACGTCTCGTACGACGGGACGCCGGGTGAGACGCCCCACGGATCGGACGGATCGGGACGGGTTCGGACGGGCTCCGACGGCCGGTGGACCGCCGGTGGACGCCCGCGCCGGGGTCGGGGTAACCCTGATTTGTCCCTGAGCCCGCCCGGATTCCTCCTGCGAACGGATGGACCGGACGCCCCGGCGGCCCCACCCTGGTTCCATGGACACTCGTCAGGACGAACTGCGCCGCGACCTCGACGCCACCCTCCAGGCCCGCAAGGAGCTCGGCAAGGAGTACGAGGACGCACTCGTCGACTCCTTCATGAAGCGGCTCGACGACCGCCTGGACGCCCGGGTCAAGCGGTCGGTGGCCGAGCGGATGGACGACTACGAGCCGCGGTCCCACCACCGGGACCACCCGCGCCGCTCGGGCTTCGGCAAGCGCTCCAGCACCGGGCTCGCGGTGACCTCGCTGGTCCTCGGCATCCCGCTGACGGCGATCGCGGGAAGCCCGGACAGCGGCGGCTTCGCCGGCCTGGTGGTCTGCTGGGCGGGCATCGTCGGGGTCAACCTCGCCGCCGCCCTGGGCGAGCTGCGCAACCGCGGGAACCGCGGCGCGCGCTCGCCGCGGAGCGACTGGGACTGAGCCCCCGCCACCCCGCGGCGGCACCGGCTCAGGCCAGCGGGCCGGTGACCCGCTCGACCGCCCGCACCAGCTCGCCGGAGGCGAC
>NZ_JAHSQD010000879.1 GCF_020103755.1 Streptomyces sp. LS1784 | reverse complement strand
GTCGTCGGGCGCGGCCCCGGCACGGCGGCGGATCCGGGCGTCCGGCCGGGCGGCGGCGAGACGATCCCGGCCGCGCCCGCCAGAAGCAGGGCGAGCACCGGGACGAGCGGCAGCGTCGGCCAGGCCAGCGGGTAGAGGGAGGGGTTGAGGTCGGTGGCGTCGTAGCCGACGGTGGCGAACAGCAGCACGGCGGCGGTCACACCGCACCCGGCCACGCCCCACTCGGCGGCCCGCCAGCGGTCCGGCCGGTAGGTGGTGCGCCGCACCCGCCGCCCGCCGAGCAGCAGGCCCGCCACGCAGAGCACGGCACCCGTGAGGAAGGCCGGCAGCCCGAGCACGGCGGGCGCCGTACCGTCCAGCAGCCCGTACACCCCGGCGCACAGGCCGCACATGCCGAGCAGCATCAGCGCGCCGGTGATCCGGCGGGAGCGGCGTGAGGCCGTGCCGGAGCGGCCGTAGCCGCGCGAGTCCATGGCGGCCGCAAGGCTGAGCGAACGCTCCAGCGCGTCCTCCAGGACCGGGACGACGATGCTGCGCAGCGCGCGTACGCCCTTGCGCCGCCCGGCGCGCAACCGCCGTGCCCGGGCGACGCGTTGGACGCTCTGCACCAGCTGGGGCGCGACACTGAGCGACACCGTCACGGCGACGCCCAGCTCGTACAGGGCGCCGGGCAGGACCCGCAGCGCCCGCTTGGGGTTCGCGAGGGTGTTGGCGGCGCCGATGCAGCAGATCAGGCAGGCCAGCCGCAGCCCGTCGAAGGCCGCCGAGAGGGTGGCCTCCAGGGACACTGGGCCACCGATCTGGATCCCCGCGTACCAGGCCGGGGTGGGGATGTGCGGCAGGGAGAAGAGCAGGTGGTCGTGCGGGGTGATGCCGGTGGCGAAGACGCACCGGAAGACTACCCGGATCGCCACCACCGTCAGCGCCAGCCAGAGGTAGTAGGTGAAGCCGCGGGCCCACGGGGCCTCGGTACGGCGGGCCGTCACCACATAGCCGAGCACGGCGAGGACGAGCAGGAGCAACAGCGGGTTGGTCGTGCGGCTGGCCGCCGTCGCCAGGGCGAGCGCCCACGCCCACCAGGCCAGCGGGTGCAGGTTGCGTGCGCTGCGCCGACCACCCGCTCCCCGCCCGGGGGCGGTGGGCGGGGCGGCGGCGTGTTTGTCGAGCGCGGTCACCGGATCACTCGGCCTGTCGCCGGCGGCGGCGCGCCGTGATCACGGTCGCCACGCCCAGGACCACGACGAGGACGGAACCCACCACCGCGGGGAGCATCGAACCTGAGTCGTGCGGGGCATCGGCCACCGGGTTGGCGTCCACCACCCCGCCGGGCACGGCGGGGGTGGCCGTCGGCGCGGCCATGGCGGGCTGCTCAGTCGGCTGGTCGCTCGCAGTGTCCGTCGGTGCCGCGGTGGGCGGCTCGACCGGAATCGGTGTGGCGGGTACCGGCGTCGGCTCGGGGGCGCCCGGCGGGGTGACGCCGTCCTCGGGGGTACCGGCCGTGCCGTTCCCCGGGGGCGTGACGGGCGCGGGCGGACGGGCTCCGCCGGCCGGGGGTTTGGCGGGAGCCGGGGCACGCCCGGTGCCACCGGTAGTGCCGGAGCCGCCGGTGCTGCCGGTGCTGCCGCCCGAACCGGTGCCGGAGCCACCACCACCGCTCGTACCGGTCGCCCCCGTGGAGCCGCCCGAGCCACCGGAGCCGCCCGCGGCGCCCTGGCCCGGGTCGGCCGGCTGCCCACCGGTGCTGGAATTGTGCGCCCGAACGCTGTCCGGCGAGAACGTCGGACGCCCCTCGGTGCCCTCGATGTTGGTGCCGCCGAAGATCCACAGGTCGACGCTGCCGGGCTTCGGCTGGTAAAGCATCGCGCCGAGCTGGCTGTAGGACCACTCGTTCTGGCTCGGATCGGCGTGCCAGTACGACCAGTACGCGGTGGCCGGGGGCGTCAGGACGCACTTCTCCTGGTCCGGGGTCGGGAACTGCTTGCCGCCCTGGAAACCGCTGTAGCCGATCCGGCAGATGAAGGCCGGGCCGTCGTGGCCGGTGCCGGTGGTCTTCCAGCCCCCCTGGTTCAGCAGGGTGTACCCGGTGGTGGGCGTGGTGCCACAGGAGCGCAGCAGCGGTCCGCCCCACGTGCTGAAGTCCACGGCGAGTACGACCCCGGAGGTGGTCGTGCACTGGTCCATCGGCAACGGCGCCGCAGCGGCCGGGGCCGCGCCCACGGCGACGCCGCCGAACGCGAGCGCGGAGGTCAGCGCCGCCGCCCCGGACAGCCGGGCGAGCCGTTCACCGAGTCCCCGGCTCACCGGT
>NZ_JAHSQD010000878.1 GCF_020103755.1 Streptomyces sp. LS1784 | reverse complement strand
CGCCCCCGCCCCAAGCAGCGCCTCGGCGCCGCCGCCCAGGGCGACCGCCCGCAGGCGGCCGGCTTCATCGGCCGCTCCGCCGGCCGCGCCAAGCCCGGCAGTGGCTCCAAGTCCGGCTCCAACTACGGCACCGGCCGCCAGCGCCGCAAGTTCGACTGACGGTCGTCCGGACCGTGCCGAACGGGCCCCGCACCTCCCCGCACCAGGGGGGCGTGCGGGGCCCGTTCGGCTTTCCCGGGACGCCGCCGGGGCATTTCCGCCGGCCCCGGTGAAACTGCCGCCCGGGACAGCGGTGCTGCTCAGGGCGGCCACACCCGGCAGTTGCCGGTGCACTGCCGGTTGACGGCCGACCGGGCACCCCCGAGTCTTTCACGCGGCCCACACATCCGACGCTCCGTCACCACGGTTCCGTGGATGGTGAGTCGACGTGTCCCACGACCCGGAAGGACCTTCCATGCGCCGTACCTCCGCCCTGCTGACCACCGCCCTGCTCGCCGGGGCCGCCGCTCTGGTCGCACCGGCCACCGCCGCCCAGGCCGCCCCCGCCTGTGCCGCCTACACCTCCGCCTGGAACGCCGTCGGCAGCTGTAGCGGCCTCGACCCGATGCAGACCTGGACCGTGACCGCCAACTGCCTCTACTGGAACTCCACCCACACCGTGCAGTTCTCCCGCCCCGCCATCGGCGGCCTGGCGATGGGCGACGGCACCGCGTCCGCCTCCTGCATGATCGGCGACTCCGTGATGTTCCCGCGCGTCATCCTCGGCGCCGTGCCGCCGGCCGGCCCGACCGGCCAGATCTCCGGCTACGCGAGCAAGTGCGTCGACGTGAAGGGCGCCAACGTCGGCAACGGCACCCCCGTCCAGATCTACGACTGCAACGGCACGGTCGCGCAGAAGTGGCGGATCGGCGTCGACGGCACGATCCGCGCCCTCGGCAAGTGCATGGACGTCTCGGGTGGCGGCACCGGCAACGGCACCAAGGTCCAGATCTACGACTGCAACGGCAGCGGTGCCCAGCAGTGGCAGGCCCGCCCCGACGGCTCGCTGCTCAACCCGCAGTCCGGCCGCTGCCTGGACGACCTGGGCTTCTCCACCGACAACGGCAACCAGCTCGGCATCTGGGACTGCAACGGCGCCGCCAACCAGAAGTGGAACCTCCCGGTCTGACGGCCGACCCGGTCCGCCGCCCCCGCGCCGTGCCGGGGGCGGCGGACCGCCTTCTTCTGCGCTACACCGCCGGTGCCGGCACCGGTGCCAGTGCCGGGGCGAGGAGGCGCAGCCGCTCCTCGGTGTCGGCGTCGCGCGGGGACATCACGATCAGCTGCAGGCCCTCGGCGGCCAGCAGCACGTGCTGGTCGATCCGCAGCAGGCCCACCCGCTCGTGCCGGATGACCTTCTCGGCGCCGGAGCGCTCCGCGACCTGGTGCTCGTCCAGCCAGCGGTCCGCCTCCGGGTACTCGGCGCGCACCTGGCGGATCATCCGGGCCAGATGGCGCCCCACGGCCGTCGTCTCGCCGCCGCGCTCCGCGTAGGCGGAGCGCAGCTGGGCCAGGAAGCGCCGGGCGTGCTCCTCCCAGTGCTCGACCCGGGCCCGGTGCACCGGGTTGCCGAACACCACCCAGGCCAGGTTGCGCTCCTGCGGCGGACGGCCGGTCAGTCCGAACAGCGCGTCCGCGCCCGGATTCCAGGCCCGGATGTCCCAGTTGGCGTCCATCACGAAGGACGGTGCCGGCCACTGCGCGTGCATCAGCCGCAGCAGGGGGGCCGGCACGTCCCCCGGCGCGGCCACCTCGCCGTCCAGCGGGTGGCCGCCGGCCAGCCGGAACAGGTACGCCGTCTCCGCCCGGTCCAGCCGCAGCGTACGGGCGAGGCTCCCCAGCACCTCCGGTGACGGGTGGATGTCCCGCCCCTGCTCCAGCCACGTGTACCAGGTCACCCCCACTCCGGCGAGCAGCGCCAGCTCCTCGCGGCGCAGCCCCGGGGTGCGCCGCCGCACCCCGGGCGCCAGCCCGACCTCCTGCGGCGTCAGCCGCGCGCGGCGACTGCGCAGAAAGCTCGACAGTGCCGAGCGGCGCTCCTGGGCGTCCTCCGCGTCCACCATGTCCCCCGTCCTTCCCCGGTAGTCGGACTACCAGTATTCCCACGCACTGCTGCGGACCGGCCGACCGGGCGAGGCTGGATCACGTCAACGGACCGCACACGCAAGGGAACACCGATGAGCCACCGCCAGAACCGTACTGCCCGCCGGGCCCTGGCCGCCGCCGTCGCCGCGGCCGCCCTCCTCGGCACGGCCGGCGCGCTGCCCGCCGCG
>NZ_JAHSQD010000877.1 GCF_020103755.1 Streptomyces sp. LS1784 | reverse complement strand
GTCGGCCGCCCCGCCCCAGCCGCCGCACCCGCTGCCCGCCGGCGGCTGGGCCTCCGTCACCCCCTCCGCCCAGTCCGGCTTCCAGCCCGGCCACCCGTACGCCCCGGCCCCTGGCCAGGGCCCGGCCGCCGCTCCCGGGTTCGTCCCCGGGTTCGTGCCCGGACCCGCCCCCACCAACGGCTTCGCCGTCGGCTCCCTGGTCACCGGCCTGCTCCTGGTGGCCCCGGTGGCCCTGGTGTTCGGCATCCTCGCGCTGGTCCAGATCAACCGCCGCAAGGAGCGCGGCTCCGGGATGGCGGTGACCGGCCTGGTGCTCGGCACGATCGGCACGATGCTGCTGGCCCTCGCGCTCGGCGCGGCCGACTTCAGCTCGGCGCGGGCCGGCCGCTACGGCCAGGCCCCGAAGGCGCCGGCCGGCTCGGTGCACTGGTCCGACCTCAAGGCCGGCGACTGCTACGACTCCCCCGAGGGCGGTTCCACCGCGGGCGGGGACGGCGACGAGACGGTGTACTGGGTGCACCGGGTGGCCTGCGCCGAGCCGCACCACGGCGAGGTGGCGGGCACCGCCGGACTCCCGGACGGCAACGGCACCTACCCGGGCGAGAGCGAGGTCCGCGCGTCGGCCGGCCGGCTCTGCCGCACGGTGCTGGACGGCTACGCGCTCGACCAGTGGGTCGTCCCGGACGGCATGGACGACGTCTACCTCTACCCGACCGCGAAGAACTGGGCGTCCGGCGCACGGTACGTCACCTGTGCCTTCGAGGACCGCGACGACCCGCACCGGGGAACGGTCCGCACCGACCGGAGCCGCCTGACCGCGCCCCAGCTGGCCTACCTGGAGGCCGTCCGGAGCTTCAACGACGTCTACCTGGACCCGCCGGACGGGGACGTCTCCGGGGCCGAGGCCGAGTACCGGGCGTGGGCCCGGCGGATGGCCGTCGCCTCCCGGACCGAGGCGGCGGTGCTGGGCGCGCCGTCGGCGCCCTGGCCGGCCGACGTCCAGCCGAAGATCGCCAAGCTGGTCGAGGCCCAGTCCCAGGCGGCCGCCGCCTGGGACGCCGCGGCCTCCGGCGACGACGTGGCGGGTGCCGTCCGCCGGGCCAGGGCACTGGTGGCCAGGACGGCGCCGATGGCCATGGAGATCCGTCGCGGACTGGACCTGTCCACCGGTGAGCAGGTGCCCGACCTGCGGGTCTGAGCGGCCGCGCACCCGGTAACCGGCCGTTGACCGCGCCCGTACCTGCCGGTAACCCGCCGACCGTACGGTCGTGGGCACGTCCCCGGCCCGACCCCCACGCGAGCCGGGGACCAGCCCGTCCGGCCCGGAGCGAGACAGCCGCAGGAGCTCCCGATACCCTCCCGCCATGGGCACCTACCGGGTGATGCGGCAGGACGACAACGGCAACCGCTTCCTGGTCGCCAAGGACCTCGACCGGGCCGGGGCCCGGCGGCTGGCCGCCGAGTTCGAGGCCCGCGGGCACAAGCAGATGTACTGGGTCGAAGAGGACGGGGTGGCCCGGCCGGAAGCCGAGGACGGGACGGTCCGGAACGCCTGAGGTCGTAGGGTCAGGCCATGGACGCGACCCATCCCGGCCCCACCCCTGACGCACCTGGCACCCCCGCCGCTCCCCGGATCGTGGTCGGCGGTGCGCTGGTCCACCGCGGCCGGGTGCTCGCCGCCCGGCGCAGCGCGCCCGAGGCGGTGGCCGGCCGGTGGGAGTTCCCCGGCGGGAAGGCCGAGCCCGGGGAGACCGAGGCCCGGGCGCTGGAGCGGGAACTGCTGGAGGAGCTCGGCGTCAGGGCGCGCGCGCTGACCCGGCTGCCGGGCGCGTGGGCCGTGCGCCCCGGCCTGGAGCTGCGGTTCTGGGCCGCGGAATTGCTCGCCGGCGAGCCGCGCGCGCTCCAGGACCACGACGCGCTGCGCTGGCTGGGCCCGGACGAACTGGACGCCGTGGACTGGATCGACCACGACCGTGACGTGCTGCCGCACGTCGCCCGGCTGCTCGTGGAGGGCGGAACGGCGGCTGCGGACAGCGCGTCGGCGGCGGGCGACGCGCAGTCCGCCGGGTAGGTCAATCGGACAAGACGACCCGCGGGCCGGGATAGCCTGGATGCTGCTGGGTATGTCACTTTTCGGCACTATTCGTCACTATCGGTGAGCCGTCCCCAGCCGGCGACGCCGATCCCGACCAGAGCCGGAGGCCCCGTCGGTGTCGAGTACCGGGAACGGCGGCGGGGGAGAGCGGCGGGCAGGCTCCGCGGGAAGCGCTGCCGCCCGCGCCCGACTGCGCCGCGCCGCCCGTCCGGCCGCCCCCCAGCC
>NZ_JAHSQD010000876.1 GCF_020103755.1 Streptomyces sp. LS1784 | reverse complement strand
GGTCTGACCGGGGCCGTGCCCGGGCCGCCCCGAGCGGCCGGGGCACGGGGCACGGCGACGAGGGCGAGCGGGCTCCCCCCGGCCGGGTTGTCGGTGGGGCGGGTGATGATAGGGGCTGTTTCGAGAGGCAGGACGGAAGGACACACCTGATGAGCTGGTGGCAGCAGCCACTGGTCGGCTTCGACCTGGAGACCACGGGCACCGACCCGGCCGTGGACCGCATCGTCACGGCCGCGCTCGTGGACACGGTCGGGGCCGCCCGGGTGGGGGCCGCGCACTGGCTGGTCGACCCCGGGGTGCCGATACCCGCCGAGGCGGAGGCGATCCACGGGATCGGGGACGAGGTGGCGCGGAGCAAGGGCAGACCGGCGAAGGAGGCGGTGGAGGAGATAGCCGCCGCACTGTGCGAGCGGATCGCCGCCGGACGGCCGGTGGTGGCGTTCAACGCGCCGTTCGACCTGTCGCTGCTCGACGCCGAGCTGCGCCGGTACGGGCTGGCGACGCTCGCCGAGCGCCTGGGCCGGCCGGTCGGGCCGGTGCTGGACGCGCTGGTGATCGACCGGGCCGTGGACAAGTACCGCAAGGGCTCGCGCACCCTGCAGCGGGTCTGCGAGCTGTACGGGGTGGAGCTGACGGACGCCCATGAGGCGGGCAGCGACGCGCTGGCCGCCGTCCGGGTCGCCGTCGCGCTGGCCGGGCGCTACCCGGCCGAGGTGGGAGCGGTGCCGCCCGCCGAGCTGCACCGGCGGCAGATCGACTGGTACCGGCAGTGGGCCGAGGGCCTCCAGGCCTGGTTGCGCCGCGGCAAGGACCCGCAGGCCGTGGTCGACCCGCGCTGGCCCGCCCGGTGACGGTACGCCCGGCCCTCCCCGCGGACCTGCCCGGCTTCCTCGCCCTCGCCGCCGAGGTCGAGCACTGGTTCGGCCCGATGGTCGCCGATCCGGGCTTCCACCGCGCGGTGCGCAGCAGCACCGACCGGGGCCTGGCGACCGTCGCCGAGGACGACCGGGGGCTGCTCGGCGGCCTGCTGTCCGGTGCCGGGAATGCGGGGCCCGAGCGGCCCCCGGTGTACCACCTGCACTGGCTCGTGGTGGCCGGGCGCGCCCGGGGCACCGGCGTCGGCCGGGAGCTGGTCGAGGACGTGCTGCGCCGCCACGTCCGGGGCCCGGCCACCGTCGAGGTGGTGACCTTCGGTCCGGACCACCCGGGCGCGGTGGCGAGCGGAGCCCGGGTCTTCTACGAGCGGCTGGGCTTCACTCCGGCCGAGGCCGCCGGCCCGGGCCCGGAGGGCGGTTCGCGGCAGGTCTACCGGCTGCGCGTCGACTGACGCCCGGCCGGCCCCGGGCCCACCGGATGGGCCGGGTCCGCGGGGAGGACGAAGACGTGCAGCGGGGCGGGTTGCCCGCCGCAGGGCGTCAGGCACCCTCGGGCGGGGCACGATGGTGGCCTCGGCGGTGTCCGGTGCCGGCGGGTCGTACCGGACGGTCAGCACCTGCCCGACCCGGGGCGCGAGGTGGGCCTGGACGCGGATCGCGCAGACCAGGCTGCGGGCGACGCCGTCGGGGGTCGTCCACCGAGTGGCACGAGGGGGAAGCCTCGGGGCGGCCGCCGACCGTGCTACGCGGCCGGGAAGTCGAAGGTGTACCCCTCGGCGACCATCCAGGGCAGCAGCTGCTTCAGCGCGGCCACGGTCTGGCTGCGGTCGCCGCCGCCGTCGTGCATCAGGACCACGCCACCGGGCTTGAGCTGCTTCTGCACGGCCGAGACGATGGCCGGCGTCCCCGGACGCGACCAGTCGCGCGGGTCGACGGACCAGCCGAGCGAGGACATCCCGAGGCCCGCGGTGATGTGCTCGTTGTCACTGTTGAAGCCGCCGCCCGGGGCACGGAACCAGCCCACCTCGGTGCCGGGGCCGCCTGCCTGGACGATCATGTCCCGGGCGGCGGTGATCTCGTACACGGCCTTGTCGTGCGGGAGCTTCGCGAACGGCTGCGGGTGGTGGACGCTGTGGTCGCAGAGTCGGTGCCCGGCGGCCAGTATGCGCTTGACCAAGGCGGGGTTGGCGGCGGCGTTCTGGCCTATCTCGCAGAAGGTGGCCTTGGCGTGGTACTGGGCCAGCAGGTCGAGGATCTGGCCGGTGGCCGGGCCGGGGCCGTCGTCGAAGGTGAGTGCGACGGTGCGGCCGCCGGAGGCGGTGGAGCCGATCACGGTGCCCGCCCCGGTGTGCGGGGGCGGCGCGGCGGGCGAGGACGGCTCGGCGGTCGGAGTGGCCGGTACGGTCGGGGCGGCAGGCGTGGTCGGGGCGGCAGGCGTGGCGGAGGCCGCCGGGGC
>NZ_JAHSQD010000875.1 GCF_020103755.1 Streptomyces sp. LS1784 | reverse complement strand
CCGCCGGCCTGGCGGCCGTGCTGCTCGCGGGCTGCTCCTCGGCCGGTCCGGCCGGGCCGGGCGCGGGCGCCGAAGGGGCTCCGGTGCGCGGCGGCACCCTGAAGTACGCCGTGGCGGTCGGCACGTCCTGCCTGGACCCGCACGTCAGCCCCGGCGACGTGACGGCGGTGATCCAGCGCAACGTCTTCGACTCGCTGGTGTACCTGGACGACAAGGGTGCCTTCCACCCGTGGCTGGCGAAGTCCTGGCAGATCTCACCGGACGCCAGGACGTACACCTTCCGACTGCGCGAGGGCGTCACCTTCCACGACGGCACGGCGTTCGACGCGGCCGCGGTGAAGGCCAACCTCGACCACATCAAGGACCCGAGGACCAAGTCGCTGTACGCGGCCAGCCTGCTCGGCCCGTACACCGGCGCGGAGGTGGTCGATCCGCACACCGTCCGGGTGTCCTTCGCCGAGCCGTACGTGCCGTTCCTGCAGGCGGCGGCCACCCCGTACCTGGGCATCGCCTCGCCGAAGTCGCTGGCGGAGAAGGCGGACCGGCTGTGCGCGGGCGGTGCGGACTCGGTGGGCACCGGGCCGTTCAAGGAGACCGAGTACGTCAAGAACGACCACGTCGAGTTCAAGCGCAACGACGCCTACGCGTGGGCCCCGGAGGGCGCCGCGAACCAGGGCGCGCCGTACCTGGACGGGCTGACGATCCGCTTCCTGCCCGAGGACTCGGTCCGCTCCGGTGCGCTGACCAGCCGGCAGGTGGACGCGGCCACGCTGCCGGTCACCGCGGTGCGCACGGTGCGGGCGGCAGCCGGCATCGAGGTGACCCGCACGCAGAACCCCGGCGTCGTCTACTCGCTGTTCCTGAACACCACGCGGGGGCCGTTGCAGGACGAGCGGGTGCGCCGGGCCGTCCAGCGGTCGGTGGACGTGGAAGCGCTGGTCAAGAGCATCTACTTCGGCGAGTACGAGCGCGCCTGGAGCCCGCTCAGCCCGACGACCCCGGCAGCGTACGAGGCCGGGCTGAAGGACGCCCTGCCGCACGACGCCGCGGCGGCCGGCCGGCTGCTCGACGAGGCCGGCTGGAGCGCCAAGGACGCGGACGGCTACCGGGTGAAGGACGGCAGGCGGCTGACCCTGCACTGGCCTTACGTCGCCTCGCTGGTGCGCGACCAGCGCGACACCCTGGCGGCGGGCATCCAGGCCGATCTGAAGAAGGCCGGGATCGAGCTGGTGCGCGACCCGATCGACAACGGCACCTACTTCAAGATCTACGCGAGCGGCGACTACGACCTGTGGGACAACTCCTGGGTACGGGCCGACCCGGCGATCCTGGCGGGCTTCTACCTCAGCGCCAACACCCCGGCGACGGGCGGCCAGAACGTGTCGCTCAGCAAGGACCCGGAGCTCGACGGCTGGCTGACGGCGGGCGCGGCGACCACCGATCCGGCGACCCGCAAGGCGAGCTACACCAAGGCCGAGCGGTGGGCGGTGGAGCACGGCACGGTGCTGCCGCTGTACGTGACCACCAACCTGATCGGGCACTCGCAGCTCGTCCGGGGCCTGGCGTTCGACGCGAACGCCTGGCCGCAGTTCGCCGGCGTCTGGAAGACCAGGTGACGCGCGTGGCCCGCGCGGTGCTGCACCGGCTGGGCGGCGCGGTCCTGGTGCTCTGGGGCGCGGCCACCCTGGGGTTCCTGGCGCTGCACCTGGTGCCCGGCGACCCGGTGTCGACCCTGCTCGGCGGCTCGGTGACCACCGGCTCGGCGGCCGTCCGGGCCGAGATCACCCGGGAGTTCGGGCTGGACCGTCCGCTGTTCGCGCAGTACCTGACCTACCTCGGCCGGCTGCTGGGCGGCGACCTCGGCCGCTCGTACCAGCAGCAGCAGCCGGTGAGCAGGATCATCGGCGAGCAGCTGGGGCCGACCGCGGCGCTCGCGCTGACGGCCTTCGGGCTGATCCTGCTGTTCGCCCTGGTGTCCGCGGTGACCACGGCCGGGCGGCGGCGGGCGGTGCGCGGCGCGGCGTCCGGGGCGGAGCTGCTGGCGATCTCCACCCCTCCGTTCTGGCTGGGCGTCCTGCTGCTCACGCTGTTCTCGTTCCACCTGCGGCTGTTCCCGGTCGCCGGGGCGCAGGGCTGGGAGTCGCTGGTGCTGCCGGCGGTGACCCTGGCGGTGCCGTTCGGCTCGTTGCTCTCGCAGGTGCTGCGTGAGGGCCTGGAGTCGGCGCTGCACGAGCCGTTCGCGCTGACCGCGCGCTCGCGCGGGATCGGTCCGCTGGCGCTGCGCGGCCGGCACGCGCTGCGGCACGCGCTGGTGCCGGCGGTCACGCTGGGCGGCTGGCT
>NZ_JAHSQD010000874.1 GCF_020103755.1 Streptomyces sp. LS1784 | reverse complement strand
TGGCCGGATGGCTGGTGGTCGGCGCGGCCGTCGCCTCGCTCGGGGCGGTGGCCATCCTGCTGTCGGGCAGCGGCGAGGTCGTGCCCCGGGCGGTGCTCGCGGCGGTCAGCGGCGCGGCCGTCGCGCTCGCGTTCCTGCTGATGGGGCTGGGGAACGTACGGCGCCAGGGGCGCTGAGAGCGTTCCTCGCCGGCGGCCCGGGCACTGCGGCCCGGTCCGAATGGGGTCGTTGGGCCCTGGGCCCGCCGTCGGGCTCCGGGGGATGATGCCCTGGGCCCCGCTGGGAGTGTGCGGGGGTGACGAAGGTGGAGCCGCGTGATGGCGACCAAGACGGAGGGGGCCGAGGCCTCGGCTCCGGTCCGGGTGTTCCTGCTGGACGACCACGAGGTGGTGCGCCGCGGGGTGCACGACCTGCTGGACGGCGAGCCCGACCTGGAGGTGGTCGGGGAGGCGGCGACGGCCGAGCAGGCGCTCGTCCGGGTGCCGGCGCTGCGGCCCGACGTGGCCGTGCTGGACGTCCGGCTGGGCGACGGCGACGGCGTCTCGGTCTGCCGTGAGCTGCGCTCGCGGATGCCCGGGCTGGCCTGCCTGATGCTGACCTCCTTCGACGACGAGGAGGCGCTGCTGGACGCCGTGATGGCGGGCGCCGCCGGGTACGTGCTCAAGCAGATCAGCGGGACCGACCTGGTCGCCGCCGTCCGCACCGTCGCCTCCGGGCGCTCGATGCTCGACCCCGGCGCTGCGACCCGCCTCCTCAACCGCCTGCGCAGCGACGCCGAGCCCGCCCAGCCGGTCACCACCGGACCGGGCCTGACCGTGCGCGAGCAGGAGGTCCTCGAACTGATCGGCGAGGGCCTGACCAACCGGCAGATCGGCGAGCGGCTCTACCTCGCCGAGAAGACCGTCAAGAACCACGTCTCGCGGCTGCTCGCCAAGCTCGGCGTCGAGCGGCGGGTGCAGGCCGCCCTGATCGCCACCGAGCTGCGCCAGGCCTCCGCCGCCGCGCAGCCCTCCGTGCTGCGCTCCGGCCGGTACTGACGGGCGGGCCGGACGGGTAGGTCCGAGGGCCGTGGGGCCCGGGGCCGACGGCCCGCACGGCGGGGCCCTCGCCGGGCCCCGCCGGGACCATCGGCCCTCGCGACCCGGTCGGGGCCCGGGCGAGCATCGCTCGCATGAACCGCGACCACATCCCGAGCCCCCGGCCCGTCCCGTACGACCGCCCCGACCTTCCCGAACTCCGCGAACTCGACCGGAAGCGGTCGCTGGAGCTGCTGGCCCGGGCCGCCGTCGGCCGGGTGGTCTACACCGTCGACGCCCTCCCGGCCGTCCTCCCGGTGCCCTTCCGGCTGGCCCCCGGCGGTGTGCTGCTCTCGGCGCCGGCCGGCTCCGAACTGGCCCGGGCGGTCGACGGCGCGGTGATCGCCTTCGAGGCCGACGAGGTGGACGGCCGGGACGGCTCCGGCTGGTTCGTCACCGTCCTCGGCCGCGCCCAGGTCCGCCCGGCGCCCCGGGCGGCCCGGCCGGGCGGCACGGTCCGCATCCGCATCCGCCCGGAGCTGGTCATCGGCCGCCGTCTGGCCTGAGCCCGGAGCGCCGTGGCGTGCTCAGGGCCCCAGCAACGCCCGGGCGGTGTGCAGGAGTTCGGCGTCCGCTGCCGGTTCCGCGGTGCCGGCCAGGCCGGAGCGGAAGAGCGAGGCGCCCTCGACCAGCATGATGAACACCCGTGCGCGGGCGTGCCGTTGCTCCTCCGTCAGACCGGGGTGGCGTCCGGCGAGGAAGGCGGCGACCAGCTCCCGGTAGCGGTCGTAGAAGGCCCGGACGGCGGCGGCCACCGCGGGGTCGCGGGCGGCGAGTGCCCACAGTTCCGCGAAGAGCCGGACCAGCCGGGGGTCCTGTTGTTCGGCGAGGAGCTCGCCGAGCAGGGCGTCCTCCGCGCGGCCCGGGTCGAGCAGCGGGCCGAGCCGTTCCACCGAGCGGTCGAGGACGCGCCCCAGGACGGCGGCCACCAGCTCGGCGTGGGTCGGGAAGTAGTGCTGGAGGTGACCGAGGCGGACGCCGGCGGCCGTGGCCACCGTCCGCATGGTCAGCTCGGTGCCGCCCTCGGTGACCAGCAACTCCTCGGCGGTGTCGAGCAGTTGCTCCCGGCGCTGGGCGCCCTTGCCGCTCAGGCCCCGGATGTTGCTCATGCCGCCTCCTCCGTGCCGCGCCGCCCGTCGGCCGCCGTGACGGTGACGGTGACGCCCAGCTCCGCCAGGTCCTCCAGGACCCGCCCGGGGCGCGGGGTCTGCTCCGGGAAGGCCACCCCGGCGGGTGGCGGGGCGCCGTCCGCGCCGAGCGCCCGGCGCA
>NZ_JAHSQD010000873.1 GCF_020103755.1 Streptomyces sp. LS1784 | reverse complement strand
CGCGGCGGGCTCGGCGCCCGGACCGGCGGCCTGTTCGGCCTTGCTGGTGAGGTCCCGAAGCCGGCGCCGGCCGGCCTGGACGGCGGCCTCCTGGCCGCGGCGCTGCTCGGCCAGCCAGGCCTCCACGTGCTGGAACCGCTCGGTGTCGAACAGCCGCCGCAGCAGCTTGCCGCGTTCCTCCGAGTCGGCCTTGAGGAAACGGGCGAAGTCGCCCTGCGGAAGCAGCACCACCTGGCAGAACTGCTCCCGGTTCATGCCGATCAGCCGGTGGATCTCCTCACCGGCCTCCTGGTGCGACTTGCTGAGCCCCCGCCAGCCGGGCGTGCCGTCGCCGGTGTCGGCGGCCCACTCGCGCAGCAGGGTCTGCGCCCGCTCGACCGTGGTGCCGGTGCCGACCTTCTTCGGCCGGCGCTGTTCCGGCAGCCGGGTGATCCGGAGCTGCCGCCCGCCGAGGGTCAGTTCGAGCTCCACCGACGTCAGCCGCTTCGGGTCGGCGTGGTCGCTGCGCAGCCGGTTGGCCCGGCGCGCGCCCGGCGTCTCGCCGTACAGAGCGAAGCAGACCGCGTCCAGCACACTGGTCTTGCCCGCGCCCGTCGCGCCGCGGAGCAGGAACAGCCCGCCGGCGGCGAGCGCGTCGAAGTCCACCGTCTCGCTGCCCGCGAACGGGCCGAAGGCGGTGACGGTGAGCCGGTGCAGCCTCATCGGGGCAGGTCCGCCTTCCGGTCGGTGCTCTCCCGGACGCGCTCGAAGCCCTCGCGCAACCAGCCGAGCTCGTCCGGCTCCGGCTCGGCACCGGGGCGCACGTGCCGCAGGAAGCCCTCCGCGACCTCCAGGTCCCCGCGGCCGCTGACCCGGGCCGCGTAGGACTGCGAGGGCCCGGCGTCGCTCCGCTCGGGGTCGAACAGCAGCTGGAGGGTGTGCGGGAAGCGGCGGCGCAACCGCTCCATCGGCTCGCTCGGCCGGGCCGCGTCGGTGAGCGTGGCCTGCACCCAGGACTGCTCGTGCCCGGCGTACTTCTCCTCGGTGAGCAGTGCGTCGAGGGTGTCGCGCAGCGTCGCCAGCCGGCGCGGCTCGGGGCAGGGGACGCGCTCGGCCGTCACCGAGCCGTCGGCGGCCAGGTCGACCAGCCACATGGTCTTGCGCTGGTTCACCTCGGAGAAGGAGTAGGCGAGCGGGGAGCCGCTGTAGCGCAGGTGCGGGGCGAGCGTCTGGCAGCCGTGCAGGTGGCCGAGCGCGGCGTAGTGCACCCCGTCGAAGACCGACGCCGGTACGGAGGCGACGCCGCCGACCGCGATGTCCCGCTCGCTGTCGCTCGGCGCGCCGCCGGTGACGAAGGCGTGCGCCAGCACCACCGCCCGGGTGCCGGCCGGGCGTGCCGCGAGATCCGCCCGGACCTGGTCCATCGCGGCCCCGAGCACCGCCGCGTGCCCGCCCTTCGCCAGCCCGAACCGCTCGCGCACCAGTGTCGGCTCCAGGTACGGCAGCCCGTACACCGCCACCGGGCCGTGCCCGTCCGCCAGCAGGACGGGCTCCGCGCACTCGCCCGGGTCGGTCCGCAGGTGGATGCCGGCCCGTCCGATCAGCCCCGCCCCGACCCCGAGGCGGCGGGCCGAGTCGTGGTTGCCGCTGATGAAGACCGTCGGCACTCCCAGGCCCGCCAGCCGGTGCAGCACGTCGTCGAACATGGCGACCGCTTCCAGTCCGGGCAGTGCCCGGTCGTACACGTCGCCCGCGACCAGCACGGCGTCCACGCCCTCGGACCGGACCACCTCCACCAGGCGGTCCAGGAAGGCGCGCTGGGCGTCGTGCAGGCTCTCCCGGTGGAACGAACGCCCGAGATGCCAGTCGGAGGTATGCAGCAGTCGCATGGTCCCCGACCCTAACGCGCAGCACTGACAATCCCGCCCGGCTCTGCGGAACCGGACGCCCCAGGGGCCGCGGTGGTCCCGGCTCCACGCGACTGGGGCCTTGCCTGCCCTTGCCGGCGATGGGCGTCGGGCTCCGTGGGGCCGGCCGACCTGCACGGAGCCGGCGGCCTGCGTCCGTCTCTCCCCGGCTTCCGGCAGTCCGGGGCCCGGGGCACTCTGCGACGGCGGTCAGGGGCGGCGCTGAGCCTGTTCGATTACTCGGGGTGAATTGTCAGTGGCTCTGTGTATGTTCCTCCGCGTCGACCACTCCAGCCGGGGTGGCCGGCGTGATCCGGTGTCGGGCGAGCGAGAAGGAGGAGCCATGGCTGCTGTGCGGGAACTGGTGTGCGGGGTGCTGGGCGCTGCGGCGGGGCGGCCGTCGCGGGGGCGTCGGCGGGTGTCGGTGCTGGCCGGGCGGAGGCCGGGTGAGGGCGCCGGCGGGGC
>NZ_JAHSQD010000872.1 GCF_020103755.1 Streptomyces sp. LS1784 | reverse complement strand
ACGCCGGTGCAGCAGGCGCTCGCGCCGCAGCGCACGTGCCCGGCGACGCGGGCGCGCGGCGTATCGCCAGCGGGCCCACGGGCTGCTCGGGCGGGCCAGCCGGACCGCCCCGATCCAGGACAGACCGGGGACCATGATCCCGAGCAGTCCGGTCCACACCTTGCCTTTGAACAGGGTGATCACCGAGGCCAGCGCGTTCACCGAGATGATCGTGATCAGGCCCCACCTCGTCTCCTCGCCGGGCACCACGCCGAGCGGCACGTACCCGACCAGCAGCAGGGAGGTGAACAGGATGCCGAAGATCACCGCGTCCACCGACTTGCGGCCCTGTTCGCTCCAGTACACGTCGTCCAGGTGCAGGATCAGCGCGAACTCGTCCAGCACCAGGCCGCAGCCGATGCCGAAGGCCAGCCCGAACCAGTTGATCCACGGGTGCCCGCCGTAGGTGGCGAACACCCCGATGCCGCCGAGCAACAGGAAGCCCAGGCCGAACACCATGTGGTGGATGTGCAGCCCGCCGGGGGTCACGTTGCCCGGCCACCAGCGCACCTTGGCGCGGATCATCCGGACGCTGAACCGGATGAAGACGAAGGAGACGATGAATCCGACCAGCAGCAGGAACAGCGGTTGCTTGTGCGCGGCGACGATGTGGTCGCGGTAGCCGTCCAGCAGTGTCGTCATGGGTCTTACCTTCGTTCCTGGTCCTGCGTCCTGCCTGCCGCAACGTGGCCCGGGGCACACATCGGCCCCAACACCGGGCCGACGCCCGGTCAGAACCCTCGAGTTCGCTTGGCCGCCCGGCGCGGCACGGCCGGGTAGAGCGACGGGCGCTCGGCGCCGACCGGCAGCTTCATGAACAGGCGGGCGATCTCCCCACCCAGGTTCACCCCGATCGCCAGCGCCATCGCGATCGCCGCCGCCCGGAAGACCGACACCAGGCCGGCGCTGGAGTGCCCCTGGGCGAAGGCGAGCATCCCGAGGTAGAGCGCCGAACCGGGCATCAGCGGGCCGATCGCGGCGGTCACGTACGGCAGCGCCGAACCGTTGCGGTAGCGCGCCATCAGCTGGCCGAAGAGGCCGACCAGCCCGGCCGCCACGCCGGTCGCCGCGATCGGGTTGACACCCGCGTTGTACACCAGCGCGCCGTAGCTGGCCCAGCCGATGCCGCTGTTGACGGTGACCAGGGCCAGCGTGCGGCGGTCGGTCTGGAGCAGCGTCGCGAAGGCCAGGGTCAGCACCATCGCGGCGACCATCTGGACCGGCGGGTAGCTGACGCCCGCCAGGCTCTCGTCCGGGCGCAGGTTCGCCTCGAAGCCGACCCCCAGGTAGAGGATCACCATCACCCCGATCACGATGCCCGCGACCAGGTAGATCACTTCCAGCAGTCGGGCCGCGGCGGTGATGTAGAAGCCGGTCAGGCCGTCCTGTACGGCCGCGACCAGGGCGCGCCCGGGCAGCAGGGCGAACAGCCCGCCGGTGATCACGACCGAGCCGCGCAGGCCCCAGTCGTTGAACGAGAGGATGATGCCGGAGGCGGCGGCCGGCATCGCGGCCGCCACGAACTGGTAGAACTCCGGCAGCCGGCGCCGGGCCAGCGCGGAGGCCAGCCGGTCGCCGAGGACGGCCGCGACGAAGGCGCTCGCGAACACCAGCCAGGCCTTGTCGTCCATCCGCCCACCGACCAGGAAGGTCGCCGCGCCGGCCAGCAGGCCGGTGGTCAGGGCGAGGAACCAGGCCGGGTACGGGTGCCGGTTGCGGCGGATCACCGCGAGCCGGCGGTAGGCGTCGTTGACCGTCACCTTCTCCGCGGTGATGTCCGCGACCAGCTCGTACACCGCGTCGAGCCGGGTGTAGTCGGAGGTGCGGCGGCGCACCACGCGGTCGGCGGTGACCGGCGGCTCGACCAGCGAGGGCTGGTACGAGATGCCGATCAGGGTGAAGGTGACCTGCGGCTCGCAGCGGTCCAGCCGGTAGGCGTGCGCGATGCCGAGCATCGCCGCCTCGACGTCCTCGGCGGCCTCACCGCTGGCCAGCAGCAGCTCGCCGATGCGCAGCGTCAGGTCGAGGATGCGCGGGACGTTGCGGGTGGCGGCCGCGGAGGGGTGCAGTTCGCGGGCGGTGCGCTCGAAGGCGGGCCGCTCCGACATCGGGGTGCGCAGCAGGGTGCGCATCCGGTCCGGCCAGGGCGCCTCGCCCGGGGCCCCGGCGGTCAGGTCCGGGACCGGGATGCCGGTGGGCGGGGTGTAGCCGGCCGCCCGCCACTCCTCGGGGGTGAGGGTGTCCTCGGCGACCGAACGGCGGCGGACCGGACGCTCGGCCTCGGGGCGGCCGGTCGCGGGGCGGCCCGCGGCC
>NZ_JAHSQD010000871.1 GCF_020103755.1 Streptomyces sp. LS1784 | reverse complement strand
GGACGGCGGTGCCGGTGGCAACGGCGGAGGCGCGGGTGGCGGCTGCGCGGCCGGTGGCGCAGCCGGGGGCGCCCCGCCCAAGCAGGAGAAGCAGCAGGCCCCGCCCGACGTCTCCGCCCAGGACCCGCAGAGCGCGCTCGCCACCGCCGCGAGCCTGCCGCCCGATCAGCTGGCCACCACCCTGGACGGCGTGGACGGCTCGGTCGACCGTACGGTCGGCGAGCAGCACGCCCGGTTGCAGGCCGCCCCGCCGACCGTCCAGCGCCCGTCCGGCGCACCACAGACCCAGTCCGGCACGCCCGAGGCCGCGCCGCCCGCCGTGGCGGTGACGGAGCGGCTGGAGCGGGTCGGTCCGCAGGGCGCGGACGGCGAGCAGCAGAAGGCCCAGCAGAAGAAGGTCGAGGGCCGGAACCCCGGCGACCGGGTCGCCGTGCCGCACGTCGCCGACGACGCGGGCACCCAGGTCTCGCCGCAGGAAGTGCAGCAAGTGCAGGGCGCGGTCGACGGCGTCCCCACGACGGATCCGGCGTTGAACACCACGGTCGGCCGGGCGCCCGAGGTCGAACTGACCGGCGAGAGCGACCCGGCGCGCACCGACCAGCAGGCCGCGAAGCTCAAGGACAGTTCCACGAAGATCCTCGGCGTCGGCCGGGAGGACGCCGCCAAGCCGATGGGCGAGGACCGGATCTACCCGGACGTGCCGAAGGAGACCCTCACCGCCTCCGTACCGGGCGGCGGGGGCAAGGGCGGGGGCGCCAGGGCCGGCGGCGCGGTCGACACCAAGCCGGGCATCGGCATCGTGACCCAGCAGGAGCGCGGCCCGCAGATCCAGGCCGCGGTCGGCCAGGGCCAGAGCCAACTGGGCTCCGAACAGGCCAAGCAGAAGCAGGGCGAGGCCGATGCGCGCCGGCAGAACCAGGCCGAGGTCGACCAGGCGGTGGCGGACAACGCCCAGGCCCAGGCCGGCGAACGGGGCGAGGCCGCCGAGAAGGTCAAGGGCGAGCGCGAGCAGTGGCGCACCGAGCAGGACCAGAAGGCCACCACCGCGGACCAGGACGCCGACGCCGAGCACCAGGACAAGGCCGGACAGATCGGCAAGAAGCGCACCGAGGCCGACAAGGACGTCCGGGACCGTCAGCAGCAGGACAACCAGAAGATCCAGGACAAGCGGAAGGAGGCCGAGGAGAAGGCGCAGAAGGAGAAGGACCGCAAGAAGGAGGAGTCCGAGGGCTGGTGGGGCTGGGTCAAGTCCAAGGTCAAGGCCGCCTTCGACGCGCTGGTCGAGGCGGTCACCAAGGTCTTCGACTACTTCCGCGGCCTGATCAACGACATCATCGACGGCTTCCGAAAGTTCGCGAACTGGGCGATCGACCAGGCGCGCAAGTTCGCCGTCGAGCTGATCGACAAGCTCGCCGACGCGCTGATCAAGATCTGCGACGTGCTGCTGGCGGCCTTCCCCGAACTGCGGGACAAGTTCCGCAAGAAGATCGAGGAGTGGCGCGACAAAGCCGTCGCCAAGGTCAACGAGTGGGCGGACAAGCTCAAGAACGCCGTCAACAAGCTGCTCGACCTGCTGGCCGCCGGGCTGAACGCGCTGCTGAACGCGCTGGAGGCCGGGCTCAAGGCCGCGATCGAGGCGGTCCGCAAGTCCGTCATGGACGCGATCGACTTCGTCGAGAAGGCGATCGCGGTCTTCGGAGAGTTCGCGGTCCTGATCGGCGACATCGCCTCCGACCCGGGCGGCTGGCTGAAGAAGCTCGGCAGCGCCGCGATCGACGGCATCCAGCACTACCTGTGGGGTGCGATCAAGAGCGCGGTCAAGCAGTGGTTCAACGAGAAGGTCGAGTCGGTGGTCGGCCTGACCTCCACCATCGTCAACGTCCTGGTCAAGGGCTGCATCTCGATGGCCCAGATCGGACGGATGGCCTGGCAGGCGATCGTCGCCTCGCTGCCCGGAATGATCGTCTCGATCGTCGTCGAGAAGCTGGTGTCGCTGATCGTGCCGGCCGCGGGCGCGATCATGGCGATCATCCAGGGCCTGGTGGCGGCGTGGAACACCATCAGCAAGATCGTCGCCGCGATCGGGAAGTTCGTCACCTTCCTCAAGGCAGTCAAATCCGGCTCGGCCGCCTGCCTGTTCGCCGACGCGGTCGCGGCGGGCGTGGTCGCGCTGCTCGACTTCATCTCCAACTTCCTGCTCAGCAAGCTCAAGGGGGCAGGCAAAGCCGTCGGCACCAAGCTCAAGGGGATCGCCCAGAAGATCCTCAAGGGTCTGGCCAGGGCCGGCAAGGGCGCCCGCAAGGCCGCCGGGAACGCCGTCAACAAGGCCCGCGCGGGCCTGCGCCGCGCCACCCGGTCGCTGCGCA
>NZ_JAHSQD010000870.1 GCF_020103755.1 Streptomyces sp. LS1784 | reverse complement strand
CGGTCCGGGCGACGCGCCGAGCGGGGGACGCCCGCCCGTGTCGAGAACACGGGCGGCCGCGCGAGCGGGCCGTGTCCGGCCCGCCGCCCCGGGGCGGGAAGCAAGAAGCACCGGGTCCGGGGTGGGGACCGCGGTGCTGGGTGGGGCGGGTGTTACTTGCTGGCGGAGGCGCTGGCGACGGGGCCGTGTTCGACGGTTTCCACGGTGGCGCCGACACCCAGGGTGCCGAGGGCGATGGAGGCGAGGACGGCGGTGACGGCGAGCAGCCGGCGGTGCCGTTGGGGCAGGGGGAAGCGCGGTTCCTGGTAGGGCGCCTGAGGGCTGGCGTTCATGACAGGAAGGTTTCCAGGGCGGTGTGAACGGTCGGTACGCGCGGGTGAAGTCCGGACGGGGGTTGGGCGTCGGTTGGCCGCGTACGCCCACCCGTCGCCGGACGGGGCGTATGCGCTGGTCAGGGGCGCGTGTCCGCCTCGCCCACGGTGGCCCCGACGGCATCCCGCAGGCCGCGCGGCGGGTGGGGTAGGGAGGGCGGCGCCGGGTCCCGTCAGGCCGCGTGCTCCTCGCCGTAGTCGTGTCCGGAGTCGTGCGCGGTGGCGAGGTAGTGGGAGAGCGCCCGGCGGCTGTGGGTGAGGTCCTCGATCCGGGAGTCCAGGTCGGCGAGTTCGTCGCGCAGGATCGCGAGCAGCTGCGGGCAGGCCTCCAGGACGGGGACGGGACCGGTGGCGCAGGGCAGCAGCACGGCGATGATCCGGGTGCTCAGGCCGGCCGCGAGCAGGCTGCGGATCTGCCACACCCGTACGGAGTCCTCCTTGCCGTACTCGCGGTAGCCGGCCGCGGTGCGGTCCGGCCGGAGCAGGCCCTGCTCCTCGTAGTAGCGGAGCAGACGGGTGGACACCCCGGTCAGGCGGGAGAGTTCTCCGATGCGCATGACCGGGCGAACGCCGCCGTCCGCCGGGGTGTTCCCGATGGGGGCTCTGCTCGTGAGGAACTCCGGCAGCACGTCGCGCGGTTCGGGCAGCGCCTCGACCACCGGAAGGTGCCCGCCGGCGAGTTCGGCCAGGCGCGTCGGTGGCGCCTTCGGCCGCCGGCCGGCGCTGCCGCCGGCGCCGTGGGCGAGCAGCAGCCCCGGGCCCGAGCCCTGGACGATCCGGGCGAGTGGGATGGCTGACACGGTGGCTCCGCTGCGGGCTGGTTTTCGCCGACAGCGGGAACGGTAGGAGTACACACCGGTGAGAAGGTCAAGCCGGGGGAGCGGAACTCCGTCCGGGGCGGCCTTCGGGCCCCGGCCGTGGTCGCGCGCACCGCGAACCGCCCACGCTGAAACGGAAGGAACGCCGTTCATGGACGACGAGGTCCGCATTCCGGACGAAGGAACCCCGGCGCCGGATGCCCCGGCGCCCGACGCCCTGGCGCCCGATCCGGGCCGGGCGGCGGCCGGGGAGGCGCCCGGGCCCGTGCCCGGGATCGTCAAACCGCTGCCCGCCGAGTGGTTCGTGCCCCGGGGCACCAACGCCGAGACGCGCTGGGACGCCTTCCGCGACGCCGACGGCGATCCCGTCATCGGCCGCCACGTGCCGGTGGAGCGGTTCTTCGTCCGCAACCACACCAGCACCCCGCTGATCGACCCCGACACGTGGCGGCTCAAGCTGTTCGGCAGCGGCCTGCGCGGCGCCCCGACGGCCGAGCGCCCGGTCGAGTTCGGCCTGGACGACCTGCGGGAGCTGCCGTCCACCCGGATCAGCGCGCTGATCGAGTGCGCCGGCAACGGCCGCAGCTTCTACCGCAGCCAGCAGGGCCAGCCCGTCCCGGGCACGCCGTGGACGCTCGGTGGCGTCGGCTCGGCGAGCTGGCGGGGCGTCCGGCTGGCCGAGGTGCTGCGGGCCGCCGGGTTGACCGGGGCGGCGGTGGACGTGCTGCCCGCCGGCCTGGACCCGGACTACGTCGTCGGCGGCACCAACTACGGTCCGGTGCGCCGCCCGCTGCCGATCGCCAAGGCGCTGGACGACGTGCTGCTCGCGTACGAGATGAACGGCGAGCCGCTGACGCCGGACCACGGTGCCCCGGCCCGGCTGGTGGTGCCCGGCTGGGTGGGCATCGCCTCGATCAAGTGGGTGGGCGGCGTGGAGGTCGCCGACCATCCGCTGTACTCGCCGTGGAACACCGACTTCTACCGGATGTTCGGACCGGACCACCCGCCCGGCGGCGGCGACCCGCTCACCACCCAGGTGGTCAAGAGCGCCTTTGAGCTGGCCGCGGGTGCGCGGCTCGCGGCGGGCCGCGAGCACCGGCTGCACGGGCGCTCGTGGTCCGGATCGGCGGCGGTGCGCCGGGTCGAGGTGAGCACGGACGGCGGCCGGACCTGGCGGCGC
>NZ_JAHSQD010000087.1 GCF_020103755.1 Streptomyces sp. LS1784 | reverse complement strand
CGCGGCCGGCCCGGCGCCCGAGCGCCCGGCGGTGGCGGCGACGCCCAAGGCCCCGAAGAAGCCGGCCGCGGGCAAGCGGGAGGACGGCCTCGGCGACTTCGCCGACATCGAGGAGATCCTCCGCAAGCGCGGGATCTAGGGCGGCGGCGGGTCAGGCGGAGGGGACGGCCTCCGCCGACCGCTGCCGTGCCCGGTAGGCGGCGACGTGCAGCCGGTTGCCGCAGGTGCGGCTGTCGCAGTAGCGCCGCGAGCGGTTCCGGGAGAGGTCCACGAAGACCCGCGCGCAGTCCGGGGCCTCGCAGCGGCGCAGCCGCTCCCGCTCGCCCGCCATGAGGATGAAGGCCAGCGCCATGCCCAGCTCGGCCGCCAGGTGGTCGCCGAGCGCGGCGTGCGGCGCGAAGTAGTGGATGTGCCAGTCGTGGTCGTCGTGGTTGGTCAGCCGGGGCGTCGTCCCGGCTGCCGCGACGATCGAGTTGACCAGCTCGGCGGCCTCCGCGGTGGACTCCGTCGCGAACACCTCACGCAGCCGGGTGCGCAGCTCGTGCACCCGCCGCAGGTCGTGCTCGGTCAGCGAGTCGATCTCGCTGATCTCCTGGCGGACCACGAAGGCGTCCAGCGCGGCGACGTCCGGCAGTCGCTCGGCGCCACACACCTCGGGCGCGGTGTTGAGCAGCTCCACGAGGATGCTCAGCGCGCACTCGGTGTCATGGGTGATCAGCACGTTGGGGGCTCCTCGCGCAGGGGGACTCCGATACCCCGCGTCCGCGGTTACCCCAGACCATACCGGGCCTCGTGCCGGTGGGGCGGCGCCTTCTTTCGAAGATGTGTGCGTACTCCGGCAAGGCGCCCGAAACCGGGCGTCGCCCGGGCCTGTCGGCGTCCGAACCGGCGTGCGAGACTCGCAGGTGTGGGCGGCCGGTGAAAGACGTCGGCGCCCGACACCGAGGCCGGCCATCCGTGGGGATGACCGGCCTCGGTGCCGGGCGCCTGCGGTGCTGTGGTCCCGCTCCGGCGGGAGCGGGACCGCTTACCGGCCCCGAGGCCGCGTCGTGCGCGGCTGAGTCCGCTGCCGTGCCCCCGAGTAGGACGGCTGCGATGACGGCAAGGGGGTACGGCCCCGCCGACAGCGGGGCGTGACCGCCTCCGGACGGGGTCAGCTTTCGGCGAGGATGTGGGACAGCTCCCGGTCGAGGTCGAAGTGACGGTGTTCGGTGCCGGGGGGCACCGCGGCGTCCGTCCGCTTGAGGAACGACTCAAGCGCACGGGCAGGGGCCTCCAGCAGGGCCTCTCCTTCCGGAGAGCTCAGTGCGATGCAGACCACCCCTTGCCCGTGGCTGCGCGACGGCCACACCCGGACGTCGCCGGTACCGGTGGGTCGGTGCAGCCCCTCCGCGAGGAGATCTCGGGCGAACACCCACTCCACGGTCTCATCGGCGCCCGTGTGGAACGTGGCATGCACGGCGTAGGGGTCGGCAGTGTCATAGCGCAGGCCCGCGGGGACGGGCAGTGAGGACTCGCTGGACACGATGAGGCGCAGGTGCAGCTCGCAGCTGACCGTGGTGTTCATAAGCGCCATGGCCTTTCGCTCAGTGTGCGCTCGGGGAATCGCACGTCGGCGAACGGACCATCCCACCCCCAAGACCGATGTAAACCCCTCTGTCCCGATTCGGGCGCGAGTCGTACCCCTTACGGCGCATTGCGGAATCGCCCCGCAGCGGCCGGGCCGGGCATTACCCCGGCTACTTCTTGGTTAGTTTCCTGGGATGACTGTGCGAAACGACAAGGCGGCCGGGAACACGGGAACGGGTGAAGCGGCCGTGGAGGTTGACGCGGTCGCCGACGGTGGTCGGGCGGTCGGCTCGCGGGCCCCTGCCCTCGTCCGGCGCTCGCCGGCGCTGCACCGTCTGGCAGGTGGCGATCTTCCTGGCCGGCCTCGCCGTGGTGGCGCTCGGGCTGATCATGCTGCCGCTGCCCGGCCCCGCCTGGCTGGTGATCTTCCTGGGCGTGGGGATCTGGGCCACCGAGTTCGTCCGGGCCCAGTTGGCCCTGCGCCGGACCCGCCGCAAGGTGGCGGAGGCCGCCCAGCGGGCCATGGACCCGCGGGTGCGCCGCCGCAACCTGACGCTCACCGCGATCGGGCCGGCCGCCGTCCTCGGGGCGGGCGGCTGGTACCTCGCCCGCTACGGGCCGGCCGTCCCCTGGCGGCTGGAGGAGGGCTGACCTGCCCGGGCGTGGGGCCGCGGGCGGGGAGGGAGTTCGGAGCACCCCTCGGGATGCGGTAATGTTTTCCCTGCACCCGGGCGATTAGCTCAGCGGGAGAGCACTTCGTTCACACCGAAGGGGTCACTGGTTCGATCCCAGTATCGCCCACCGGAATGCATTGTGATATGTGAGGCCCAGCCGATTTTCGGCTGGGCCTCACATGTATTTCCGGAATCCGCCCGAAGGGGCGTCGGTAATCACCTGAGGTGCAGTCACCGTCCATGTGGAGCACGAGTTCTGCGGAGGCGTCGGCGCTACCCGGAACGGGCGAGTTGTACGACCGGTGCCGAATGGTGCTACAGTTCTTCTCGTTGCCCGGGCGATTAGCTCAGCGGGAGAGCACTTCGTTCACACCGAAGGGGTCACTGGTTCGATCCCAGTATCGCCCACCGGACAGCACGCAGGCCCTGACCAGGAAACCGGTCAGGGCCTGCGGCGCACCCGGGGCCGAGATTCCGCGGGCCGCCCGTTACGCCGCCGCCTCGCAGCCGTGCTCCGGCTCCAGCCGGCGCCCGCAGCCGCACCGGGCCGGCCGCAGCGGCCAGGACGGATCCACCCGCTCCGGCGTCCCCGAGCGGTCGAACCAGTTCTGCAGCCCGCGTGCCTGTGCCGCGTGCCAGATCGCCTGCCGCAGGTGCAGCTCCGCCGCCGACAGGCCGCCGAGCGCCGCCGGGTAGCGGGCGCCTATCCGCCGGGTCAGGGCCAGCGCCGCCGTCGCGTCCGCCGCCGCGTCGTGCGCCCCGGCCAGCTCCACGCCGTAGTGGGCGCACAGGTCGGTCAGTGTCCGGCGGCCCTTGCGGTAACGGTCCACGTGCTTGTCCAGCACCCGCGGATCCAGCACCACCAGACCGACCGTCGCCAGTCCGTCGGCCAGCGTCAGCCCGTGATGGCGGCGCAGCTCCCGGTCCAGCAGCGTCAGATCGTAGGGCGCGTTCATCACCACCACCGGATGCCCGGCCCGAGCCTCGGCCGCCAGCGCACGCGTGACCTCCGCCACCACCGTGCGGGCCGGACGGCCGTGGGCACGCACCTGCTCGTCCGTGATGCCGTGCACCGCGCGGGCACCGTCCGGGATCGGAACGCCCGGATCGGCGAGCCAGATGGTGGTCCGCGCCGGTGCGCCCGGCGCGAGCTGGACGACCAGGGCGGCGGAGACGATCCGGTCGTTCTCCACGTCCACGCCGGTCGTCTCGGTGTCGAAGGAGGCGAGTGGGCCGGTGTACCAGTGCTGCTGCATGACTGCCCCTCAGGCGAGCGTTGCGCCCGGTTGATACCCGGTTCTGACGCCACTTCAACCCGTTTGGCCCAAGCCCGGCCGGGGATCCTGCCCATGACTGTCCCGTTCGAATCGACTGACCTGTCCGGACCGGGACGGGCGCGGACCGGGGAGGCCACGGGGTGATGGCAGCGACCCAGCCGCAGCCCGAGGAGGCGGCGGCCGTACTGCGGGGGAACCTCGCGGTCACCGCCTGCATGGAGACCTTGCAGGTCGGCTATCTGCACGCGGTCGCCGCCGCGGCCGGCTGCTCGCTCTCCCAGCCGTTCCCGGACAACGGCATCGACTGGCACGTCAGCCACGGCTCCCGGACGCACGAGGTGGACGACGAGGTCACCGTCAAGATCCAGCTCAAGGCCACCCAGCAGGTCGCTCCCGACCCGGCCGGGCCGTTCTTCAGCTTCACCCTGGACAACGACCACCTGCGCAAGCTCGCCCGGCCCCGGGTCGCCGTGGCGCGGATCCTGGTCGTGATGCTGCTGCCGCGCCGGGTCGACCACTGGCTGCGGGCCCGCCCGGACGCCCTGGAGCTGCGGCACTGCTGCTACTGGGTCAACCTGGCCGGCCACCCCGTCACCGGGCAGCGGCGCACCAACGTCCGCGTGCCCACCGACAAGGTCTTCGACGACCGCGCGCTGTGCGACATCATGGCCCGGGTCGGTGCGGGCGGCAGCCCGTGACGGCCCGGCCCCGGCAGGGAGGAACCGGACCCATGACACCGCCGTACGGACCGGGCGAGCCGGCCCGGCCCCTGCCCGATCCGGCCGCCGTCGACCCGACGGTGCTGGCCACCCTCCTCGCCCGGCACGGCTGGGTCCGCCGCGGCGGACCGGCCGCCCGGTACGGACGCTGGACCCCGCCCGACGGCGAACCCGGCACCAGCCTGCTCGTCCCGGCCGGGGCCGGCTTCGACGACGCCGTCGAACTCCTCACCGACGCCGTCACCGCGCTCTCCCGCTCCCGCACCCCCTCCGCACGCTCGATCCTGCTCGCCCTCGCCGTCCCCGGTGACGAGCTGCGCTGGCACCGCGAACCGCCCGGTCGCGCCGGGGCCACCCCCTGGGACGAGGCCGAGCGGCTCCGGCAGGCGGCGCGCGGGATGCTCGCCGCCGGCGCCAAGGCCGCCCGGACCAGGGCCGGCTACTTCGGTGCCCGGCTGGACGGCCTCGCCGGGGACTTCCTGGACCGCGTCCTGCTGGTCGAACAGGGCGCCGCCCTCACCGCCCACACCCCCGCTCCCGAGGGCCGCGCCGCCGTCACCACGCTGGTCCGCGCCCTGGAGGCGCTGCGCGACGCGGTCGACTACCGCCGGGTCAGCGGCGGGCCCGAGGCCTTCGGGAACGCCGTCCAGGCCGGGGTCAGCAGGGAGCTCGTCCAGTCCGTCGAGGACCTGGTGCGCGACGCGACGGCCGCCCGGCTCAGCGTCGCCTGGTCGCCCGCCGCCGGGACGCCGGGCGGCTTCGGGGACCGCCGGATCGACCTCGACTTCTCGCCCGGGGACCTGCCCGCCCTGGCGGAGGCCGCCGACCTGCTGGAACGGACCGAACCCGCCGTTGCCGTCACCGTGGTCGGCGTGGTCACCCGGCTCAAGCGCGCCGACCCGGCCGGCCCGGGCTCGGTGCGGCTGCGGGTGCTGACCGGCGCCGAGGTCCGCGAGCTCAAGCTCCGCCTGCCCGACCCCGACTACCGGCTCGCCGCCGAGGCCCACCTCGCGGGCTTGCCGATCCGGGTCTCCGGCCGGCTGGACCGGCACGGCGGCTTCCGCCGGCTGACCGGCCCACACGGACTGGAGCTCCGCGGCTGGGAGGAAGGGGACCGCGAGCGGCTGCTGAAGTCGCTCGGGGAGAAGGCGGAGGGAGGGGGAGACGGGGCATAGGTGGACGGCAGGGGCGGCGCTCTCGGTACCATCGTCACGCGCAGCGCAGTGCTGCGTCCTCTGAAATCCAGCACGTCAGGAGAGACCGGTGACGGACGTCCGGGTAATCATCAGCCGCGAACCCGATCGGGAAGAGCGCGTGGTGACCACGGGCACCACGGCCGCCGAGCTCTTCGCCGACGACCGCTCGATCATCGCCGCCCGCGTCGGCGGCCAGCTCAAGGACCTCGCCTACGTCCTCCAGGACGGCGACGAGGTCGAGCCGGTCGCGATCGGCAGCAAGGACGGCCTCGACATCCTGCGCCACTCCACCGCGCACGTCATGGCCCAGGCCGTGCAGCAGCTCTACCCCGAGGCCAAGCTCGGCATCGGCCCGCCGGTCAAGGACGGCTTCTACTACGACTTCGACGTCGAGAAGCCCTTCCACCCCGATGACCTCAAGGCCATCGAGAAGAAGATGCAGGAGATCATCAAGCGCGGGCAGAAGTTCTCCCGCCGCGTGGTCACCGACGAGGCCGCCCGCGAGGAGCTGGCCGCCGAGCCGTACAAGCTGGAGCTGATCGGCCTCAAGGGCTCCGCCGCCACCGCCGGCGAGGGCGCCGACGTCGAGGTCGGCGCCGGCGAGCTCACCATCTACGACAACCTGGACGCCAAGTCCGGCGACCAGTGCTGGGGCGACCTCTGCCGCGGCCCGCACCTGCCCAGCACCCGCCACATCCCGGCGTTCAAGCTGATGCGCAACGCGGCCGCCTACTGGCGCGGCAGCGAGAAGAACCCGATGCTGCAGCGCATCTACGGCACCGCCTGGCCGACCAAGGACGAGCTGAAGGCCCACCTGGACTTCCTGGTCGAGGCCGAGAAGCGCGACCACCGCAAGCTCGGCAACGAGCTCGACCTCTTCTCCATCCCCGAGGAGATCGGCTCCGGCCTCGCCGTCTTCCACCCCAAGGGCGGCATCATCCGCCGCGCCATGGAGGACTACTCGCGCAAGCGGCACGAGGAAGAGGGCTACGAGTTCGTCTACACCCCGCACGCCACCAAGGGGAAGCTCTTCGAGAAGAGCGGCCACCTCGACTGGTACGCGGACGGTATGTACCCGCCCATGCAGCTCGACGAGGGCGTGGACTACTACCTCAAGCCGATGAACTGCCCGATGCACAACCTGATCTTCGACGCGCGCGGCCGCTCGTACCGTGAACTGCCGCTGCGCCTCTTCGAGTTCGGGACGGTGTACCGCTACGAGAAGTCCGGCGTGGTGCACGGCCTGACCCGTGCCCGCGGTTTCACGCAGGACGACGCGCACATCTACTGCACCCGCGAGCAGATGGCGGACGAGCTCGACTCGACCCTGACCTTCGTGCTCAACCTGCTCCGCGACTACGGTCTGACCGACTTCTACCTGGAGCTGTCGACCAAGGACCCGGTGAAGTACGTCGGCAGCGACGAGACCTGGGAGGAGGCCACCCGCGTCCTGGCGAGCGTGGCCGAGAAGCAGGGCCTGCCGCTGGTGCCGGACCCGGGCGGCGCGGCCTTCTACGGTCCGAAGATCTCGGTGCAGGCGAAGGACGCCATCGGCCGTACCTGGCAGATGTCGACCATCCAGCTCGACTTCAACCTGCCCGAGCGCTTCGACCTGGAGTACACCGCGGCGGACGGCTCGCGCCAGCGGCCGGTCATGATCCACCGCGCGCTCTTCGGCTCGATCGAGCGCTTCTTCGCGGTGCTGCTGGAGCACTACGCCGGCGCCATGCCGCCGTGGCTGGCCCCGGTCACCGTGACCGGCATCCCGATCACCGACGAGCACGTGCCGTACCTGCTGGAGGTCGCGGCCGAGCTGAAGAAGCACGGGATCCGGGTCGAGGTGGACACCTCCGACGACCGCATGCAGAAGAAGATCCGCAACGCGCAGCGCTCCAAGGTCCCGTACATGCTCATCGCGGGCAATGACGACGTCGAGGCGGGTGCGGTGTCCTTCCGCTACCGCAACGGCGAGCAGAAGAACGGCGTTCCGCTGGCGGAAGCGGTTGCGGAGATCGTGGACGCGGTGAAGAACCGCATCCAGGTGTGACGTAGTCCCCGCCTGAGCGGGGGTGGCCCTGTGCACGAGATGATCATGCGCGGGCGGAAGTCGTGGGCCCCGCCCACGCGGGGATGCGCGGGGCAGGCTCTTGAAGAGTCTGCCCCGCGCGGCTTTGCAAGCACCATCGGGCGAATATGCTGATCAGCATGACGACTGAGCCGGAACTTCAGCGGGGCGTCGGTGAGCCGGACGGCTTCCGCCGCCTGTGGACGCCCCATCGGATGGCCTACATCCAGGGTGAGAACAAGCCCACTGGCCCGGCTCCGGACGACGGTTGTCCGTTCTGCTCGATCCCGTCCCTGAGCGACGAGGACGGGCTGGTCATCGCCCGGGGGAGTGCCGTGTTCGCGGTGCTGAACCTGTACCCGTACAACGGCGGGCACCTGATGGTGGTCCCGTACCGGCACGTGGCCGACTACACCGACCTGGACGAGGCCGAGACGGCCGAGCTGGCGGACTTCACCAAGAAGGCGATGACGGCGCTGCGGGCGGCCTCCGGGGCGCACGGGTTCAACATCGGGATGAACCAGGGCGCGGCGGCCGGGGCCGGGATCGCGGCGCACCTGCACCAGCACGTGGTGCCGCGCTGGGGCGGGGACACCAACTTCATGCCGGTGGTCGGCCACACCAAGGTGCTGCCGCAGCTGCTGGCGGACACCCGGAAGATGCTGGCCGAGGCCTGGCCGCAGGGCTGATCCGGAGAGCATGGGAGGGCCCCACCGAGATCCTCGGTGGGGCCCTCCCATGCTCTCCGGATCAGCCGGCGTTGAAGGTGTCGACGTCGTACGGCCGGGGGCTCTGTGCCTCGGACTTGATGATCGAGGTGCGGTTCTTGAAGAAGCGGTCGGCGTCCAGGTCGTGCTCCTCCAGGAACTCCAGCGTGGCGGCGTGGACCGCGGCGAGCACCGGGACGGAGGCGTTCTGGGCGTTGTCGACCATGGAGCGGTTCTCCCAGGCCCGGCCGGCCCAGATGTGCCGCAGCCCGAACGGCTCCGGCAGGCCGAGCCCGCCACCGAGCCAGCCGAGCAGGCCGGGCATCCGGTAGAAGGGGGCGCGGACGGCCTGGCGGACGACCTCGTCGTTGTCGATCAGGGGGAGCTTGACGGTGCGCTCCTCCCAGAACTTCACGGTCTTGGAGACCGACTTCTCCTTGTCCTTCGGCTTGTCGAAGAAGACGCCCTTGACCGGGCCGAGCGCGTAGCCGGACACGGTGATGTTCAGGACGTTGGCGAGCAGGGTGACGGTGACGGTGAAGGTGAGGACCAGCTTGCCGTCGTGGGTGATGAACTGGGTGGCGAGGTAGTGCCGGGGGCCGCCGGAGAAGGTCTGCTTGTCGGCGACGCTCTGCACGGCGAAGTCGCGCATCCGGTCGCCGTCCATGTCGGCGCTGCCGGGGCGGCCGATCTCGTCGGCGCCCTCGCCGATGTCGAAGACCACCCACTGCTTGATGGCGACGTTGGGCATGCCGCTGTTGGCGACGTGGCTGACGCCGAGGCCCTTGAGGTGGGAGGAGATCCGGCGGATCAGGTCCCAGGGGTGGAAGGCGCGGAAGTCGACGTGGCCCTCGGCGGGGTGGAGGGTGTCGGCGAGGCGCCACTCGCCCCAGCGGCGGCCGGCACCGAGGATGCCCTTGGGGCCGGCGTAGTGGTGGATGTTGGTCTCCTGCTCGGCGTCCAGGCGGCCGAGCTTGTCGCGCAGGTCGGTGGCCTTCTTGTCGAGGTCGTCGCGGGGGACGGCCTTGGCGACGGAGGCGGCCACCGCGCTGCCCTCGACCAGTGCCTGCCATCGGGCGCGCAGGTCCTTGGCGGAGCGTTCGACGATCTGGCGGGCGAGGAACCAGCCGATGACCGGGGCGAGCATGGTGATGCGCAGGTAGATGCCGAGGAGGCCGTCGGCCGGCGGGCGCCACACGAACACGACGGCGAGGACGGCGGTCGCGGCGAGCACCAGGCCGCCGTAGATCTCCGCGTTCTTCGGGTTGTCCCGCTTGAGCCAGGCGCGGAGCTGGAAGGCGCCGAGCCAGATCAGGGTGCCGGGGAGGAAGAGCACGATGGTGGCGATGGAGACGGTGCTGAGCTGCCGGTCGCGGGTGTTGCGCAGTTCCTCGGCGGCCAGGCAGTGCTCGACGACCTGCCGGGTGTCGACTCCGAAGGCCGGGACGAGGGGTTTCCGGTCGCCGCCCAGGGCACGGGAGATCAGCGCCTTGCTGAACGCCTCGCCGAGGTTGGGCCGGAAGAGCGCGAAGCGGCCTTTCTTCACCTTGGCGTCGGTGACGGCGTCGACGAAGCCCTGGATCTCGCCGTCGCGGTAGGCGGTCGAGGAGAGCCCCTGGGTGATGGCGGTCTGCGGGCCGGCGTCGGTCCGGGGTATCTGCGCACCCGGGGTCATGTCGAGTGTGGTCACGGTGGCGTCCCTCCTCCCCTTGTCAGCGGCAGGTTACCGTGCCGTGGCACCCCCGCGCGGATGATCGTCTGAAGTGCCGTCACCGGAGGCCTGAGGGGCATGATGCCCAGGTTCGGAGGGGTCGATACCCGCCGAGGTGCCCCTGATGGTGGTGGGGCAGGATGGAGGGCGGGAGCGAGGAAAGGGGAGCGGCCGTGAAGGATCCGGTGCTGGTCTTCGACGGGGACTGTTCGTTCTGTTCGTCCTGCGTGCGCTGGGCGGAGCGGTACCTGCGGCAGACGCTGGCCTCGGGGGGCTGGGAGGCGGTGCCGTTCCAGTTCGCGGATCTGGCGGGGCTGGACGGGCGCGCCGGCGGCCGGGGTGAGGTGTCGGCCGAGCGGGCGGAGCGCGAGGTGCTCTGGGTGACGCCGACCGGCCGGGTGTACGGGGGCGCGCAGGCGGTTGCGCGGCTGCTGATGCGCTCCGGCGGGGCGTGGGCGTACCTGGGCGCGGTGTTGACGGCGGCGCCGGTGCGGCCGCTGGCGGGGCTGGCCTACCGCTGGGTTTCGCGCAACCGGCACCGGATGCCGGGGGGCACGGCGGCCTGCGCGCTGCCGAACCGGAAGTCCGCTCAGTCGGTGTAGCGCCCGGCCAGGGCGGCGGGCATGGGTTCGTGGCGCAGGTAGGCGCGGGAGAACTCGGCGGTGCCGTGGGTGAGCGAGCGCAGGTCGATCGGGTAGCGGACGAGTTCGAGTTCGGGCACCTCGGCGCGCAGCAGGGTGAGGCCGGTGCCGCCGGTCTCGGTGCCGAGGACGCGGCCGCGGCGGCCGGAGAGGTCGCCGAGGACGGCGCCGAGGTAGTCGTCGGGCAGCAGGACGCTGACGGCGGCGACGGGTTCGAGCAGGCGGATGACGGCGTGCTCGGCGGCGTCGCGCAGGGCGAGGGCGGCGGCGTTCTGGAAGGACGCGTCGGAGGAGTCGACGGAGTGCGCCTTGCCGTCGGTGAGGGTGACCCGGACGTCGACGAGCGGGTATCCGGTGGAGACGCCCTTGGCGAGCTGGGCGCGGACGCCCTTCTCGACGGAGGGGATGAAGTGCTTGGGGACGGCGCCGCCGACGACGTGCTCCTGGAACTCGAAGCCGGAGCCGGCCGGGAGCGGTTCGACCTCCAGGTCGCAGATGGCGTACTGGCCGTGGCCGCCGGACTGCTTGACCAGGCGGCCGTGGCCGGCGGCGGCGGTGCCGAAGGTCTCGCGCAGGGCGACCTTGGGCTCGACGGTGTCGACGTGGACGCCGTGGCGGGTGCGCAGGCGGTCGAGGACGACCTCGGCGTGGGCCTCGCCGGTGCACCAGAGGACGAGCTGGTGGGTGTCGGGGTTCTGTTCCAGGCGTAGCGCCGGGTCCTCGGCGGTGAGGCGGGAGAGGGCCTGGGAGAGCTTGTCGTCGTCGGCCTTGCTGTGGGCTTCGACGGCGATCGGGAGCAGCGGCTCGGGGAGGGTCCAGCCTTCGAGTGCGACGGGGTGGCCGGGGTCGTGGACGGTGTCGCCGGCCCGGGCGGTGGTGAGTTTGGCGGCGCAGACGAGGTCGCCGGCGATGGCGTGCGGGACGGGGCGCTGGAGCTTGCCGAAGGGACTGGTGAGGGCGGTGACGCGTTCGTCGCCGTTCTGGTCGGCGGTGTGGGCGGGGCCGTCGAGGTGGATCTTCGTGTCGGGGCGCAGGGTGCCGGCGTACAGGCGCAGCAGGCTGATCCGGCCGACGTAGGCGTCGCCGGTGACGCGGACGACCTGGGCGGCGAGCGGGGCGTCGGGGTCGCACTCGGGGGCGGGGCGGGTGCGTTCGGTGGGGTCGGGGAAGGTGTGCGCGATGAGGTCGAGGAGTTCGGCGGCGCCGAGGCCGTTCTCGCTGGTGGGGACGGCGGGGTGGAGGGCGCAGGAGAGGACCTCGCGGCGCAGGCCGGCTTCGAGGGAGTCGGTGTCGAGGGGGGCGCCGGAGAGGTAGCGCTCCATGAGGGTGTCGTCCTGGCCGGAGATGGCCTCGACGAGGCTGTCGTGGGCGGGCGTGGTGTCGGGCAGGGGTTCGGCGTCGCCGTAGGTGTCGCCGGTGAGGAGGTCGACGCTGCCGTCGGGGTGTCCGTCGTGGAGGACCGGCTGGAAGAGCGGGCGGAGGGTGTCCGGGCCCAGGCCGAAGGCGTCGTGGCAGGCGGTGAGGATGTCGTCGAAGCCGGTGCGGGCGAGGTCGAGTTTGGCGACGGCGATGGCGCGGGGGATGCCTTCGGCGGCGCATTCGCGCCACAGGGCGCGGGTGGGGGCGGTGACCGGGTCGGTGGCGGAGACGACGAAGACGGCGGCGTCGGCGGCGTGCAGGGCGGCGCGCAGGTCGGCGGTGAAGTCGGGGTGGCCGGGCGGGTCGATCAGGTTGATCTTGACGCCCTTCCATTCGAGCGGGAGGAGGGCGAGCTGGACGGAGCGCTGCTGCTGGTGCTCGATGTCCTCGTGGTCGGAGACGGTGGTGCCGTCGGTGACCCGGCCGGCCCGGCCGATGGCGCCGGCGGCGAGGGCGAGGGATTCGGCGAGAGTGGTCTTGCCCACACCGCTGGAGCCGATGAGGACGACGTTGCGCAGGTCCTGCGGGCCGGTGACGGCGGGTGCCTGGCCGGCTCGTGCCGTGCTGCGGTCGGGCATCGGGGTCTCCTCCCGTGGCGCCGAGGCTGTCCTTCGCAGTCTAGGGTCGGGTGTCGCGGTGGCGCGTGTCGTACGGCCGGTCGGTGACCGCACGTGTGCGTGCGGTGGCGGGGGTGGCGTGCGGCGGTGCGTGCGCCGGAGCGTGCCCCCGGCGTGGCTACGATGGGTGGGCCGGACGGGCTGATCCGCCCGGCCGTCTGCTGCGCGTGCTGCGCCAGGCGGGTATCTGGGAGATCGGAGCGGCTGGGAAGGCCATGCTCAACAAATACGCGCGTGCCTTCTTCACACGTGTCCTGACCCCGTTCGCCGCGTTCCTGATCCGCCTGGGCGTGAGCCCGGACGCCGTGACGCTGATCGGTACCGCCGGTTCGGTGGCCGGTGCGCTGGTGTTCTTCCCGCGAGGGGAGTTCTTCTGGGGCACCATCACGATCACGCTGTTCATCTTCTCGGACCTGGTGGACGGGAACATGGCCCGCCAGCTGGGCCGGAGCACGAAGTGGGGGGCGTTCCTCGACTCCACCCTGGACCGGGTCGCGGATGCGGCGATCTTCGGCGGCCTGGCGATGTGGTACGCGGGCAAGGGTGACAACAACCTGCTCTGCGCAGTGGCGATCTTCTGCCTGGCGAGCGGTCTGGTGGTGTCGTACACCAAGGCGCGGGCGGAGAGCCAGGGTCTGCCGTGCGACGTGTCGGGGCTGGTGGAGCGGGCCGAGCGGCTGGTGGCCAGTCTGGTGGCGGCCGGTGTCGCGGGTCTGCACAAGTTCGGTGTGCCGTACGTGGAGTGGCTGCTGCCGGTGGCGCTGTGGCTGGTGGCGGCGGGCAGCCTGGTGACGGTGTTCCAGCGGATGCTGACCGTGCGCCGGGAGGCGTTCGAGGCCGACCGAGCGGCGGCCGGGAGCTGATGGGGGGCGTCCTGCGGTGACGGACCGACTGGTGTACTGGGCGTACGCGCTGGGGTGGGGGCTGCTGAAGCACCTGCCGGAGCCGATGGCCCGGGGGCTGTTCGACCGGCTGGCGGACTACGTGTGGCGCAAGCGCGGCAAGCGGGTGCTCCAGCTGGAGGCGAACCTGCGGCGGGTCCGTCCGGGGCTGGACGAGGCCGCGATGCGGGAGCTCTCCCGGGCCGGGATGCGCTCGTACCTGCGGTACTGGATGGAGTCGTTCCGGCTGCCGGTGTGGAGCCGGGAGCGGGTGGCCCGGGACGTCCAGGTGGGCGGCTTCGAGAACCTGCGGGCGGCGATGGAGTCCGGACGGGGCGCGGTGATCGCGCTGCCGCACATGGGCAACTGGGACCTCGCGGGGACCTGGGTGGCGCAGCAGGGCTACCCGTTCACCACGGTCGCGGAGCGGTTGAAGCCGGAGCGGCTGTTCGACCGGTTCGTGGCGTTCCGGGAGGGCCAGGGCATGGAGGTCCTGGCGCTGACCGGTGGTTCGGTGAACGTGATCGGCACGCTGGCGAGGCGGCTGCGCGAGGGCCGGCTGGTCTGTCTGGTGGGGGACCGGGACCTGTCGGAGGCGGGCATCGGGGTGTCGTTCTTCGGCGAGCCGACCCGGATGCCGGCCGGTCCGGCGGCGCTGTGCCAGCGGACCGGGGCGGCGCTGCTGCCCGTGACGCTCTGGTACGACGGCCCGGTGCTGCGGGGGCGGATCCACCCCGAGGTGCCGGTGCCCGAGGAGGGCGACCGCAAGGAGCGCACCCGGGCGATGACCCAGGCGATGGCGGAGGTGTGGGAGCGGGGCATCCGCGAGCACCCGCAGGACTGGCACATGCTGCAGCGGTTCTGGCCGGCCGACCTGCCGGCCCGCGAGACGGTGGAGGCGGTGCCCGCGGAGCGCGCGGAGGCGGCGCCGGAGCCCGCGGCCGAGGCCTCCGGGGCCTGACCCGTCCTGTCCGTCCCGCCCGCACGACTGTCCGAAGGAGCTTGAGGAACCCGTGAAGATCGGCATCGTCTGCCCGTACGACTGGGACGTCCCCGGTGGGGTGCAGTTCCACATCCGGGACCTGGCCGAGCACCTGATCGGTCTGGGGCACGAGGTGTCGGTGCTGGCGCCGGCCGAGGACGACGAGGCGCTGCCGCCGTACGTGGTTCCGGCCGGGCGGTCGGTGGCGGTGCCGTACAACGGGTCGGTGGCGCGGCTGAGCTTCGGGATCCTGTCGGCGGCGAGGGTGCGGCGCTGGCTGCACGACGGGCGCTTCGACATCCTGCACGTGCACGAGCCGGCCGCGCCGAGCCTGTCGATGCTGGCCGCCTGGTCGGCGACCGGGCCGATGGTGGGGACCTTCCACACCTCCAACCCGAGGTCGCGGGTGATGATCGCGGCCTCGCCGATCCTCCAGCCGGGGTTGGAGAAGATGCGGGCCCGGATCGCGGTGTCGGAGTACGCCCGGCGCACGCTGGTGGAGCACCTCGGCGGGGACGCGGTGGTGATCCCGAACGGCGTGGACGTGGGCTTCTTCGCCGAGGCCGAGCCGGACGAGCGCTGGACCGGCGGCGCGGCGAAGGGGGAGCCGGGCACGATCGGCTTCATCGGCCGGATCAACGAGCCGCGCAAGGGCCTGCCGACGCTGCTGGCGGCGCTGCCGAGGATCCTGGCGGAGCGGCCGGGGGTGCGGCTGCTGGTGGCGGGCAAGGGCGACGAGGAGGAGGCCGTCGCGGGCCTGGCGCCGGAGGTGCGCCGGCAGGTGGAGTTCCTCGGCATGGTGAGCGACCGGGACAAGGCCCGGCTGCTGCGCAGCGTGGACCTGTACGTGGCGCCGAACACCGGGGGCGAGAGCTTCGGGATCATCCTGGTCGAGGCGATGTCCGCGGGCGCGCCGGTGCTGGCGAGCGACCTGGACGCGTTCAAGCAGGTGCTGGACGGCGGGGACGCGGGGGAGCTGTTCCCGGTGGAGGACGCGGACGCGCTGGCCCGTACGGCGCTGCGGTTGCTGGGCGATCCGGCGCGGCTGGAGGAGCTGCGGGAGGCGGCGTCGCGGCACGTGCGGCGGTTCGACTGGTCGACGGTCGGCGCGGACATCCTGGCGGTGTACGAGACCGTGACGGCCGGCGAGGCGGTGGTCGAGGAGGACGTGCGCAACGGGCGACGCGGCCGGTTCGGACTGGCCCGGGACTAGCCGGTTCGGGCTGCGCCCGGCACCCCGCGGTGGCGCCGGGTGCCGGCGGAGTTAGGGTCGGTCGTCCGCACCACTGCGATTCACGGGGGCAACGATGCCGCAGATCTCCGTCGACTACTCGGCCGACCTGGCCGGCACCTTCGACCGCCGGGGCCTCGGCCTGGCGATCAACCGGCTGGCGGAGGCGACGATCGACGCGAAGCCGGAGTCCTGCAAGACGGTGTTCCGGCAGAGCGAGGTGCTGGTGGTCGGCACCAGCGGGGCCGCCGCCGACACCCAGGTGTTCGTGGAGTTCCAGATCTTCCCGGGCCGCACGCCGGAGGCGAAGGCGGCGCTGAGCGAGGGCGTGCTGGCGCTGCTGGCCCGGTACGTCCGGCCGAAGCCGGGCACCCGGCTGTTCACGGCGGTGGACATCGCGGACATCGACCGGGAGAGCTACCGGAACGCGACCGCTCAGGGCTGAACCGGTGACACCGGGTAACGTAGCGGCCCGTGACTACCTGGATCTGGGCCGGCGTGGCCGTGGTGCTGTTCGGCATGTACCTGAGTTGGACGGCCGGTCGGTTGGACCGGCTGCACGCCCGGATCGACGCCGCGCGGGCGGCGCTGGACGCGCAGCTGGTCCGGCGGGCCTCGGTGGCGATGGAGCTGGCGACGTCGTCGTTGCTGGACCCGGCGGCCTCGCTGCTGCTGCTGGACGCGGCGCACGCGGCCCGGCAGGCCGAGGACGACCAGCGCGAGGTGGCGGAGAGTCAGTTGAGCCTGGCGCTGCGGGCGGTGTTCGAGGAGCCGGCGCAGGTGGCGGCGCTGATGGCCGAGCCGGGGGGCGAGGACGCGGTTCGTGATCTGACGGCCGCGGTGCGGCGGGTGCCGATGGCCCGACGGTTCCACAACGACGCGGTGCGGGCGGCGCGGGCGGTGCGCGAGCACCGGCTGGTGCGGTACTTCCGGCTGGCGGGGAAGGCGCCGTTCCCGTTGGCGTTCGAGATGGACGATGCTCCGCCTCCCGCTCTTACACCCGAAGGGGCGCCTGCTTAAGGTGTCCCCCGGATACGGCCCGTTTGTCGTATCCCGTCGTCCGGGCTGGACTTGGTGGCGCATGAATGGGCCACCCGGTCTGCCTACCATAGGGCGATAGCACTGATTCATCTTCGAGTGAGGTCTCACGTGTCCACCAGCCCCACCACCGCAGACCAGCCGCAGATCGGTACCGCCCGGGTCAAGCGCGGCATGGCCGAGCAGCTCAAGGGCGGTGTGATCATGGACGTGGTCAACGCCGAGCAGGCCAAGATCGCCGAGGACGCCGGCGCGGTGGCCGTCATGGCCCTGGAGCGGGTTCCGGCGGACATCCGCAAGGACGGCGGCGTGGCCCGCATGTCCGACCCGAACATGATCGAGGAGATCATCGAGGCGGTCTCCATCCCGGTGATGGCCAAGTCCCGCATCGGTCACTTCGTCGAGGCCCAGGTGCTCCAGTCGCTGGGTGTCGACTACATCGACGAGTCCGAGGTGCTGACCCCGGCCGACGAGGTCAACCACTCGGACAAGTGGGCCTTCACCACCCCCTTCGTCTGTGGCGCCACCAACCTGGGCGAGGCCCTGCGCCGCATCGCCGAGGGCGCGGCCATGATCCGCTCGAAGGGTGAGGCCGGCACCGGCAACGTCGTCGAGGCCGTTCGCCACCTGCGCCAGATCAAGAACGAGATCGGCCACCTGCGCGCCCTGGACCACAACGAGCTGTACGCCGCCGCCAAGGAGCTGCGCGCCCCGTACGAGCTGGTCAAGGAGGTCGCCGAGCTCGGCAAGCTGCCGGTCGTGCTGTTCTCCGCCGGTGGCGTGGCCACCCCGGCCGACGCCGCGCTGATGCGCCAGCTGGGCGCCGAGGGCGTCTTCGTCGGCTCCGGCATCTTCAAGTCGGGCGACCCGGCCAAGCGCGCCGCCGCCATCGTGAAGGCCACCACCTTCTTCGACGACCCGAAGATCATCGCGGACGCCTCCCGCAACCTGGGCGAGGCCATGGTCGGCATCAACTGCGACACCCTGCCGGAGACCGAGCGCTACGCCAACCGCGGCTGGTAGTCGCCATCCTTCGAGCCGGCCCGCCGCAGCGCCTCGGTGCGCGGCGGGCCGCTCCACGTAGTCCGTCGTAACGATCGATTGAGGTTGAAGACCGTGAGCACTCCTGTCATCGGCGTCCTCGCCCTCCAGGGCGACGTTCGCGAGCACCTGGTGGCGCTGGCCGAGGCCGACGCGCTCGCCCGTCCGGTGCGCCGCGCCGAGGAGCTGGCCGAGGTCGACGCGCTGGTGATCCCCGGCGGGGAGTCCACCACCATGTCCAAGCTGGCGCTGCTGTTCGGCGTGATGGACCCGCTGCGCGAGCGGGTCGCCGCCGGGATGCCGGTCTACGGCACCTGCGCGGGCATGATCATGCTGGCGGACAAGATCCTGGACGGCCGGGAGGACCAGGAGACCGTCGGCGGCATCGACATGACGGTGCGCCGCAACGCCTTCGGCCGCCAGAACGAGTCCTTCGAGTCCGGGATCGACTTCGCGGGCCTGGACGACGCCCCGGTGCACGGCGTCTTCATCCGCGCCCCCTGGGTCGAGGCGGTCGGCGCGGGCGTCACGGTACTGGCCGAGCTGCCCGCCGCGGACGGCCCGGAGAGCCGGATCGTGGCGGTGCGCCAGGGCAACCTGCTGGCCACGTCCTTCCACCCGGAGCTGACCGGCGACCACCGGGTGCACGCGTACTTCGTGCGGATGGCCGAGGAGCACCTGGCGGAGGCCGCGCGCTGACCGTGTCGGCCGTGCGCTGACCGTGTGCGCCTTACCGGTGACGACACCGGTAAGATCTCATCTGTTTCATTTCCCTTTGGCGACGTAAAGGAGCTGGCGATGTCCGGCCACTCTAAGTGGGCTACCACCAAGCACAAGAAGGCCGTGATCGACGCCAAGCGCGGCAAGCTCTTCGCCAAGATGATCAAGAACATCGAGGTGGCGGCGCGCACCGGCGGTCCCGACCCGGCGGGCAACCCGACCCTCTACGACGCCATCCAGAAGGCGAAGAAGAGCTCGGTCCCGATCGACAACATCAACCGCGCCGTCAAGCGCGGTGGCGGTCTGGAGGCCGGCGGCGCCGACTACCAGACCATCATGTACGAGGGCTACGGCCCGAACGGCGTCGCGGTCCTGATCGAGTGCCTCACCGACAACCGCAACCGCGCCGCCTCCGACGTGCGCGTCGCGATGACCCGCAACGGCGGCTCGATGGCCGACCCGGGTTCGGTGTCGTACCTGTTCACCCGCAAGGGTGTCGTCATCGTCCCCAAGGCCGACGGCGTGGACGAGGACAAGCTGTTCGAGGTCGTCCTGGACCAGGAGCCGGAGGAGATCAACGACCTCGGCGACTCGTTCGAGATCGTCTCCGAGGCCTCGAAGATGGTCGCCGTGCGCACCGCGCTGGTCGACGCCGGTGTCGACTACGACTCGGCCGAGGCCAACTTCCTCCCCAGCATGCAGGTCGAGCTGGACGTCGACGGCGCCCGCAAGATCCTCAAGCTGATCGACGCGCTGGAGGACAGCGACGACGTGCAGAACGTCTTCGCCAACTTCGACATCTCCGACGAGGTCGGCGCGCAGCTCGACGCCGAGTGATCACTGCCCAGTGATCGTCGGTGAGTGACCGTTCTCACTGCCCGGCCCGGTGGTCCCTGGACCACCGGGCCGGTGTCGTCGGCGGGGTTGTCGGACCCGGACGGTAGCCTTCGCAGGTCGCCTCCGGGCGGCGATCGACGAGAGGCGGGGCGAGTGGTGCGGGTACTGGGCGTGGACCCGGGGCTGACCAGGTGCGGAGTCGGCGTGGTCGAGGGTGCGCCGGGCCGGCCGCTGCGGATGGCCGGGGTCGGTGTGGTGCGCACCCCCGCCGACGCCGAGATCGGGCAGCGGCTGCTCCAGGTCGAGCAGGGCATCGAGGCCTGGCTGGACGAGCACCGGCCCGACCTGGTCGCCGTCGAGCGGGTCTTCGCCCAGCACAACGTCCGCACCGTGATGGGCACCGCCCAGGCCAGCGCCGTCGCGATGCTCTGCGCCACCCGGCGCGGCATCCCCGTCACCCTGCACACCCCCAGCGAGGTCAAGGCCGCCGTCACCGGCTCCGGTCGGGCCGACAAGGCGCAGGTCACTGCCATGGTCCAGCGCCTGCTGCGGCTGGACGCGCCGCCCAAACCCGCCGACGCCGCCGACGCGCTGGCGCTGGCCATCTGCCACATCTGGCGCGGTGGGGCGACCAACCGGCTGGAGGCCGCCGTCCGGGCCGCCCGCGCCACCCCCCGTTCCACCTCCCTGAAAGGCACCGTCCGATGATCGCCTTCGTGCAAGGGCCCGTGGCGGCCATCTCCTCCGGGATCGCGGTGGTCGAGGTCGGCGGCGTCGGCATGGCCGTGCAGTGCACCCCGAACACCCTGGCCGGGCTGCGGCTGGGCGAGCCGGCCCGGCTCGCCACCTCGCTGGTGGTCCGGGAGGACTCGCTGACCCTGTTCGGCTTCGCGGACGACGACGAGCGCGCCGTGTTCGAGATCCTCCAGGCCGCGCCCGGCGTCGGCCCCAAGCTGGCGCAGGCGATCCTCGGCGTGCACAGCCCCGACGCGCTGCGCGCCGCGGTCGCCGGCAGCGACGAGAAGGCGCTGGTCGCGGTGCCGGGCATCGGGAAGGCCAAGGCGGCCAAGCTGCTGCTGGAGTACAAGGACAAGCTCGGTGCCCCGCACGGCGCCGTCCCCGCGCAGAAGCCGATTGCGACCGGCCCGGCGCCGTGGAGCGAGCAGCTGCACTCCGCGCTGACCGGCCTCGGCTACGCCCCGCGCGAGGCGGACGAGGCGGTCGCGGCCGTCACCCCGGAGGCCGAGGCGCAGGCGACGCCGGACGTCGGCGCCCTGCTCCGGCTCGCCCTGCGCGGGCTCAACCGCGCCCGCTGACCATCTGCCGATCTGTCCTTTTGTCGACACTGGAGACTCTGGAGCCCGCGACGATGTACGACCCGGAACCCGCCGACCGGCTGGTCACGGCTGCCGCCGACGGTGAGGACCAGGCGGTGGAGGCGGCGCTGCGCCCCAAGCAGCTGGACGAGTTCATCGGCCAGGAGCGGGTGCGCGAGCAGCTGTCGCTGGTGCTCCAGGCCGCCCGCAAGCGCGGCAGCGCGCCCGACCACGTGCTGCTGAGCGGGCCGCCCGGGCTCGGCAAGACCACCCTGTCCATGATCATCGCCGCCGAGCTGGGCGCCCCGATCCGGATCACCTCCGGCCCGGCCATCCAGCACGCCGGGGACCTCGCGGCGATCCTCTCCTCGCTCACCGAGGGCGAGGTGCTCTTCCTCGACGAGATCCACCGGATGTCCCGGCCGGCCGAGGAGATGCTCTACATGGCGATGGAGGACTTCCGGGTCGACGTGATCGTCGGCAAGGGTCCGGGCGCCACCGCCATCCCCCTGGAGCTGCCGCCCTTCACGCTGGTCGGTGCCACCACCCGGGCCGGCCTGCTGCCGCCGCCGCTGCGCGACCGCTTCGGTTTCACCGGGCACATGGAGTTCTACGCCCCGGCCGAGCTCCAGCGGGTGGTGCACCGCTCGGCCGCGCTGCTGGACGTGGAGATAGACCCGGCCGGCGCGGCCGAGATTGCCGGGCGCTCGCGCGGCACCCCGCGGATCGCCAACCGGCTGCTGCGCCGGGTCCGCGACTACGCCCAGGTCCGGCACGACGGCCAGGTCACCGCGGGGATCGCCGCCCAGGCGCTGGACGTCTACGAGGTGGACGCCCGTGGCCTGGACCGGCTGGACCGCGCGGTGCTGGACGCGCTGCTGCGGCTGTTCGGCGGCGGCCCGGTCGGTTTGTCGACACTCGCGGTCGCCGTGGGGGAGGAGTCCGAGACGGTCGAGGAGGTCGCCGAGCCCTTCCTGGTCCGCGAGGGCCTGCTTGCCCGCACTCCGCGCGGCCGGATCGCCACCGCGGCCGCGTGGCAGCACCTCGGCCTGACTCCCCCGGCACAGACCCCGCCGGCCCAGACCACTCGCGGAGGTGTTCCGGCGCAGCCGGAGCTGTTCCCCGCCGACGAAAGTTGACCGCCATCGGCTGAACGGGTGACTCCGGCGGGTCGGTTCCCACCCGGCGCTTCCGTGGTGGCACGGTGAGACGCCAGGAGCGGCGTCCGGGGAAACCGTGCAGGCGGAGGGTCGCCACTTTCGGCGGCAGGATGCGATGCTTGGCGTTGTCCGATCGATTCGGGGTCGCCTAGACTCCGCCGGACCGCCCCTCTCACCTGACGGGCCGACCAATACCACACAGGCCGCCGGCCGGCGGCCCGTAAAGGACCCTGGCTGCAGTGAACCTCATCATCCTTCTCCTCCCGATCATCGCGATCGTGCTCATGTTCCGGTCGCAGAAGAAGCGCCAGCAGCAGATGCAGCAGATGCAGACCGCGCTGGAGCCCGGGGCGGGGGTGCGCACCATCGGTGGCCTGTACGCCCAGGTGAAGGCGGTCAACGAGGAGACCGTCGAGCTGGAGATCGCGCCCGGCGTGGTCACCCACTTCACCAAGAGCGCCATCGCGGCCGTCCTGGAGCCCCAGGAGTACGACGCGATCATCAACGGCCGCCCCGCCGATGACGAGCTGCCCGAGCCGGAGGCCGAGGACGCCGAGCCGGTCGAGGACAAGCCGCTGACGCTCACCAAGGACAGCGCCGAGAAGGGCGATGCCGAGGGCGGGGCTCCCGCGAGCAAGTAGTACGGCCGGGCAACCCGCCCGGTCGCGCGGCGCAGTGCCGCGAGCCCACAGGACCTCAGGGCCGCCCAACCGCCGTACCCCCGTCCCGACATCCGCCGGCCGGGGGTACGGCCGGGGAAGTGGCATGGACAGGGAGAAACGAGCAAGGTGGCAACACCCAAGTCGCGCCCGCGCGACGGCTACCCAGGGCGGGCGCTGGCCCTCATCCTGGTCGTCACCGTCGGACTGGTCGCCCTCATGTTCGGGAACGGCACCACCAAGCCCCGGCTCGGGATCGATCTCGCCGGTGGCACCAGCATCACGCTGACCGCGAAGTCGACCGACCCCAAGGCGCTCACCAAGTCCAACATGGACATCGCCGTCGGGATCATCGAGCGCCGCGTCAACGGGATGGGTGTCTCCGAGGCGGAGGTCCAGACCCAGGGCTCGGACACGATCATCGTGAACATCCCCAAGGGCGGCGACCGGCAGAACGCGGCGGACCAGGTGGGTACCACCGCCAAGCTGTTCTTCCGCCCGGTCCTGGCCGTGGCCCCCAGCGGCGTCACCGCTCCGGCGCCGACCGACACCCCGTCCGCGGGCGCCACCGGCACCCCGGGGGCGACCCCGTCCGCCGGCGCCACCCCGTCCGCGACCGCGAGCGCCTCCAAGCAGGGC
>NZ_JAHSQD010000869.1 GCF_020103755.1 Streptomyces sp. LS1784 | reverse complement strand
GGCGGCCGCGATGCCCCGGTCCGGCACGCCCACTGGCGCGACGCCGCCCGGGTGCCGCCCGGCCGCGAGCCCGCCGAACTCGGCTTCTGCGCCTCCGGCGGCGGCATCCGCTCGGCCTGCGTCACCCTCGGTGCACTCCAGTCGCTGCGCCCCTGGCTGAAACGGGCCCGCTACCTGGTCTCCGTCTCGGGCGGCGGCTACACCGTCGGCGCGCTCCAGCTCGCGCTCAGCGACTCGGCGCCCGGCAGCCCGGTGCGCGCCGTCTCGGGCCTGACCGCCGACACCGTGATGGAGCCCGGCTCCCCGGAGGAGGACCACCTCCGCCGGCACGGCAAGTACGTCGCCGACGGAGCGGGCGAGTGGCTGGTCGCACTCGGGACGCTGCTGCGCGGCGTGCTGTCCGCCCTCACCCTGCTGCTGGCCGCCGTCCTGGCGCTCGGCCTCGGGCTCAGCCGCTTCTACCAGGCCGTGCCACTCACCGACCTGAGCCGCCTGGCGGCGGCCGGGCTGCGCCACACCGATGCCATACCGGCGCCGTTGGAGTTCCGGGCACCGGCGCTCGCCACCCTCGGTGTACTGCTGGCCGCGGCCGCCGGGTGCTGGCTGCTCTGGCTGCTGGCCTTCCCGTCGCTCGGCTGGCAGTCGCTGCTGCCGCGCGTGCTGCGCCGGGCCAATCTCGGCCTGCTCGGGCTGGCCGCCCTGCTGACAGCCGGAGTCCTGGCGGTGCCGGGGCTGGCCTGGGCCGCCGTGCGGCTCCAGCAGGCGCTGGCGGCAGGGCCGCAGCTGACCGGCGCGGGGCTCGGCCTGACTGTGGCGCTCAGCTACCTGGCGCTGCTGCTCGGCATACTCCGGCGCGACCGCCGGACACCCGGCCGGGGCGCCGCAGCGGGCGCGGCAGGCCGTGTCGCGGGAGGCCGCGGTGGCCGCGCCGCCGGCATCCCCCAGACCCTCGTGGTGTGGGCCGCCCTCCTCGTGCTGACGGCCGGTGCGCTGCTGGCCCTCGGCTGGGCGGTCGCCACCGGGTACGCCTGGCCGACCGCCGTCCAGGTGCTGCTGCCGCTGGTGCTCGGCGCGGTCGGGCTGAACCTCGATCAGACCTGGATGAGCCTGCACCCGTTCTACCGGCTGCGGCTGGCCTCCGCGTTCGCGGTCCGGCGGTCCACCGAGGGCGGTCGGTCGCTGGCCCGCCCGTACCACTTCTTCCGGGAGCAGACCTGGCTGAGCCACTACGGCGCCCGGCACCCCGACTTCCCGCAGGTGATCTTCTCGGCGGCGGCCAACCTGTCGGGCAACTCCCGTACACCACCGGGCCGTCCGGCGGTCTCCTACTCGCTCTCGTACGACTACGTGGGCGGTCCGGACATCGGCTACGCGCGCACCGACCTGCTGGAGCGGCGCACCCGTCCGCACATCGCCAGGGACCTCACCGTGCAGTCGGCGATGGCCGTCTCCGGCGCCGCCTTCTCCTCCGCGATGGGGCGGGAATCCCGCGTCTACCAGCGGCTGTTCGCGGTGACCAACGCCCGCCTCGGGACGTGGCTGCCCAACCCGGCGGTACTCGGCCCGGACTGGTCCGGTCCACCGGACTGGCGCCGTCCCGCGCAGCCCGCCGTCCGCCGCCTCCCGTACCAACTGCGGGAACTGATCGGGCGGTTCCCGGCCGACGACCGCTTCCTGCTCACCACCGACGGCGGGCACTACGAGAACCTCGGGCTCGTCGAGCTGCTGCGGCACCGGGTGCGCACGGCGGTCTGCATCGACGCCAGCGGCGACGCGGGTTACGCCGCCAAGCTGGCCGCCGCGATCACGCTGGCCCACGAGGAGCTGGGCATCGTCATCACCCTGCACGAGCCGGAGCTGCTGATCCCGGGCACCGCCGCCGACCAGCCCGTCGAGGGCGGCGCCCCGGACGACGGCGTGGACGGCCACGCAAGCCGTCGGCCACCGCTGTTGCGCGGGCTCGCGGCACAACTGTCCGACCGGCTCTCGGCCCGGTCGGTGGTCACCGGGGACATCCGCTACCCGGACCTGGGCGAGGGGCCCGGGGCCGTCCGGCACGGCCGGCTGATCGTCCTCCAGTCGGTGCTGACCCCGGACATGCCGTACGAGCTGCACGCCTACGCGATGGCGAACCGGGCGTTCCCCAACGACCGCACCAGCGACCAGTGGTTCGACCACCAGCAGTTCGACGCCTACCAGACGCTCGGCCGCCACCTGGGCGAACAGGCCGCACCGCTGGTCGAGCGAGCGCTGGTCGAGCGAGCGCTGGTCGAACAGGCGCTGGCCGGCCCGGCGCCGGGCCCCACCGGGTCGCTGCCCGCGCAGCCGGCGGGCGACACCGCGTCGGCCCCGTCCGGCACGGCCCCGTCC
>NZ_JAHSQD010000868.1 GCF_020103755.1 Streptomyces sp. LS1784 | reverse complement strand
CCGCCTCCGCCGCCGCGGGCGACCCGGTCGCCCTCGCCTCCTTCGACCGCGCCGCCCAGGCGCTGGCCGCCGGGATCGCCGCCACGGCCGCCCTGGTGGACCTCTCCCGGGTCGTCATAGGCGGCGGCGTGGCCGGTGCCGGGGACCTGCTGTTCGCCCCGCTCGCCCGCCATCTGGACCGCTACGCCGCCCTCTCGTACATCCGCGGCCTGGACGTGCGCCGCGCCGAACTCGGCACCGACGCCGGGCTGATCGGCGCGGCCGCGCTCTGCCGCTGAGCATCCCCGGAGCCGCCCGCATGCCGCCGCTCGGCCCCCTGCCGTTCGCCCTCCTGCAGAACCCGGTCCGCCGCTACGCCTGGGGCTCACCCACCGCCATCCCCGCGCTCACCGGCACCGCCCCCGACGGCACCCCGCAGGCCGAACTCTGGCTGGGCGCCCACCCGTCGGCGCCGTCCCTGCTGTCCGGCGACGCCGGCCCGCAGCCGCTGGACCGGCTGATCGACGCCGACCCGGACGGCATGCTCGGACCGGACACCGTACGGCGGTTCGGCCCGGCGCTGCCGTTCCTGTTCAAGGTGCTGGCCGCCGACCGGGCGCTCTCCCTCCAGGTCCACCCCACCCGCGCCCAGGCCGAGGCCGGGTACGCGGCGGAGCAGGCCCGGGGCGTTCCGCCGGACGCGCCGGAGCGGGTGTTCAAGGACCGTGGGCACAAGCCCGAACTCATCTGCTCGCTCGGCGACTTCGAGGCCCTGTGCGGCTTCCGGCCGGCCGCCGCCACCGCCCGGCTGCTGGACGCCCTCGGCGTGCTCTCCCCCTGGGCCACCGCGCTGCGCACCCGGCCCGTCGAGGCCGTGCTGCCCGAACTGCTGCGCTCCGGCCTTCACGCCGACGCCGCCGAACTCGCGGCCGTCACCGACTCCCTGCACCGGACGGCGGCGGCCGGCGGACCGTACGCCGCGAGCTGTGCCGCATACGCCCGCCTCGCCGCGGAGTACCCCGGCGACCGGGGCCTGCTCGCCGCGCTGCTGCTCAACCATGTCCGGCTCACCGCCGGGCAGGCGCTGTACCTGGACGCCGGGGTACCGCACGCCTACCTCCGGGGCGTGGGTGTGGAGTTGATGGCCAACTCCGACAACGTGCTGCGCTGCGGGCTCACCCCCAAGCACGTCGACGTGGACGGCCTGCTGGCGGTCACGTCCTTCCGCACCGGGGAACCCGAGGTGCTGGTGCCGCTCCCGCTCGGGGACGGCGCCGGCTCCGGCACCGGCGTCGAGGTGGAATTCCCGTCGCCCGCAGAGGAGTTCAGGCTCTCGCGGCTACGTCCCGGCGCCGCCTCCGTCCGGGTCGACCTCCCCACCCCGCAGATCCTGCTCTGCGTCGCCGGGCAGGCCTTGCTGCGGGCGCCCGGCGGCGCCGGACTCCCGCTTCCGGCGGGCGCGTCGGCCTACCTGCGCCCGGGCGCCGGACCGGTCGAACTGACCGGCCCGGGCGCGGAGCTGTTCCGGGCCACCACCGGGTAGCGGCGCACGACGGCCGCTCGAACGTGCTCAGGCCCGTGCCGGGTGTCCGAACAGCAGGTCGTAGCCGTCCGGGAGCTGCTCGATCACCCGGTCCAGCAACTCCCCCGGGACCAGGTCGGCGACCGTGCTGAGCACGGCCCCGATGTCCCACTGCGCCGTCGCCGGGGTCGCCCCGTCGATCCAGCCCACCACGGCCTGCACGAAGCGCTCGGCGGTCAGCGGCTCGGCCGCGGGCCCGGCGTCGCGCAGCAGCGAGGCGTAGGTGACGGGCAACGCGTCGGCGAGTTCGCCCCGCTCGGACCCCACCAGGTGCTCGCCGAGCAGGGCCAGCACGACCCGGGCGGCGTGATCCGCCTCAGCCTCACCCCGGTACTCGCCGCGCTCGACGACGCGGGCGAGGAAGTCCTCCCAGGAGATGGTCATCGCGTCCTCCTTCCGGTCGGCGGGCTCCGGCCGGACCGGCGGCGGCCTGCTCGCCCTGGGCCTGGAGGGAGGTCGCAGCCTGTGACCACCGTGGGGCGTACCGGTGCCCATGCTGCTCAGCGTAACTCGCCACGGCGCCTTCGGAACCGGCCCTCTCCCTCGGTACGACGGGCTCGGTACGGCGGGACCGTCGGGGCCGTGGAGGCCGAGGAGCCCTGGAACGCCACGGAGGCCGGGAATGCCGGGGACGCAGGTGAGGCCAGGGAGACCGGGGGTGCCGGGGACGCAGGCCGGGCGGACCGACGCCCTTGTCGATCACGTCACCGGCCCGGGACGGCGGTTCACCCCGCCGAGGCGTGGCACCGCCGACGCGGCCGCCGGGGCGGCGTCACCATGCCGGCGGCCGCACCGGCCGGTACGCGCTGCGCCGGGGCCG